>CAYQBU010000088.1:0-15387 GCA_964415785.1 uncultured Bradymonadales bacterium | reverse complement strand
AGAATCTCGACCTTCTCGAAATGCCCGCTCTCGTGCTCCAGCCGCAACTCCAGCGACTCGTTGAGCAGCGCCGCCTCTCCGCGCATCCGATACAGGGGCTCCAACGTGCGATGGAGGTCCAGACGCAATTCGCGGTGATCCTCCTCTTCCAACAGCGCATCTGCCTCTTGGGCAAAGGCCAACACCTCATCATCGCCCGGATCGTCGTCCAACAAATCTTTGAGGATCGCCACCGCACCAGTGAAATCAGCGACCTCTTCATAGCGAAGCCGCGCCAGTCGGCGTCGATAGCTGCGGCGTCGCTCCGGGTCCAGGGTTTGCATCGCCTGCTCGGTGAGCAATTCGTCGAGATCGTACCACCGCTGCTCGGCCTCCAAGATCTCGATGAGCATCGCCACCGCTCCGTGGTGCTCCGCCTCAATCTGGAGCACCCGTCTCAGATGGGTCTGCGCCGTCTCTCGGTCCTCAAGCTCGTCGATGCATAACGTCGCTGCCTCCAACCAGAGGTCGACCCGATCCTCATCGCTGTCCACCAGCTCCGCCCGCTTCTCGAGTGCCCCTGCGAGATCCGCTGGTTTGCCCTGCGTGCGGTAGAGTCTCTCCAGTGCCTCCACCACCGCCAGATCCAGAGGGTCGTAATCGTGGAGCTTCTCCCAGGCCTCCAGCGCCGCCTCGGGCTGCTGTAACCGGTGTTCGCGAATCGCCGCCAGGTGCCTCAATAGATCGTAGCGCGTCGACGACTCATGGCCCGCCAGGGGGCTCTCTTCGCTAAACATCTCCTCTAGCAATTCCCACTTGTTGAGGGCTGCCCCCAGCTGCTCGACCCGAAGCCAGATGTCGTCGCGCTCTGGATCGATGCTGAATTGGCGCTGGGCGTATTCGAAAGCCACCGCCGTCTCCTCCAATTCGTCGGCGTACAGCGGGATGAGCTCGTCGAGGATCTCCTGATCTTCGTAGGGGTCATCACTGACTCGCAGTCGGGCTTCCAGCGCCTCCACCAGCGGGGCCGCCTGCTCGCTTTGCCTGAAGATGGGCTCCAAAAGCAGTGCCGCTTCCCGAGCCAACTCATCATCGGCCAGCAACTCGCGCACCGCCTCCAGCGCTGTCTCGTGCTCTGGCTCCTCGCCGAGCACTTCGCCGTAGTAGCGCAGCGCCTGCCCCCGTTCCTCCAACACCAACCTGTAGACCTCCGCGAGCTCAATCTTGGCGTCCCATGCCGCCTCGGGGCTCTCCATCGCCGCCAGTGGAATCTCTCTCAAAAGATAGTCCACCACATCTTCCCACCGTGCTTCGGCGCGGTACAGCTCTTTCTTTCCTCGCACCGCCCCCAGGTGGTCCGGCTGCATATCCAATATCTGAGAGTAACTCTCGCGCGCCGCCTGCAGATCACCGAGATGACCGCGCTGTATATCGGCCACTCCACTCAATAGATCGACCAACTCGATCTCCGCCGCTCCCTGGTCGCGTAGAATCTGGAGCTGTTTTTTGAGAACTTCCATGCGTTGCTGGGGCTGCTCGGACACCTCATAGAGCCTCTCCAAGACCTCCAGCCACTCCATCTCCGTTGGATACTCTTCATGCAGCGACTCATAGCGCTCGATCGCGCCATCCAGATCCTCCAACTCCTGATCGACGAGTTCCGCTGCCAGTCGTGTCAGCGCAAGCCCGCCCTCTTCCCAGTCCAACGCCCAGTCATCGAGGCGACCCACCAATTCATCGACCCGGGAGGCCTCCTTGCTCAGTTGCGTCGCCCTCTCCAGGAGTAAGTTCTCGGACTTCAACTCCAACCAGGCGAGCACCCAATCGAGCGCCCGCCCCCAATCCTTGCGCTCCTCTTCCAGGTCGGCGAGCGCCACCATCGCGTCGGCCCGCTCATCCTCGTTTTCCACACTCTCCAGAAGGACCTCTCGGGTCTCGATTTCCGCGTCGAGAGCGCCGATTTTGGGGTACCAGTTCAAAAGCCGGTGGCGAATGCCATTGGGATCCGCCGCTTCATCCCGAAGCATCTCCAGCGCCTCCACCACACGCTCTGGCTCCTCCATCTCCTCGCGAACGATCCTGACCCTCTCCTCCAGCAGCCACTCTGCGGAGTCTGGATGGGACTCCGAGAGCTCTTCAAGCCGATCGGCGAGACCTTCATAGTCGCCCCTCTGATCATAAACGGCGACGATGGCCTCCCAATCATCTTCACCCTCCAGATGCTCATCCAATGCCCCGAAGGCCTCGTCGTGCTCGTCGTCCAGATCCAGCACCTCGCGCCACAACTCAACGGCCCGCTGCCGCTCTCCCTGGTCATCCCACAGCGTCGACGCTTCCCAGAGGCTGGCTAACTTCGCCTCCTCATTCTCCGTCAGCTCCGCGCGCCGCTCCAAAAGCGTCGCCACCGACGGCCACTTTTCTTGCTGACGCCGAATGGCCTCCAACGCCTCCAACAAGTCCTGGTCATCCCCTCTCAACTCCAACAGTTCTTCCAGAATACGGGCTTCCCGTTCCCGATCCGACAACTTCTCACGGGCCATTTCCCGAAGCGCTTCCAGCTCTTCCTCTTGCTCCTCGCGGCCCAGCAGCCCTGCCTCCGCCACCCGCAGATCGAAGAGCGACTTGAAATCGCGGCGCTTCTCGTAGACCTCTCGCAATTTCTGACGCGTCTGGCGGTCGCCGGGATCGACCTCCACGATGCGCTCCAGATATGGGATCGCCTGGGTCTGATTATTGAGTTCACTCTCCCAGAGTTCTGCGACATCTCGCAGATATCCCACCGCCGTCGCCACGTCCTCTCGCTCCAGGCAGCGCTCCGCCCGCTCCGACAGCAGCGATGCCAGATCATTAAAGCGGCGCTTCGACTCGTAGAGATCGCGCAACTCTCCAAACGCCGAGGGATGATCGGGGTCGACCTCCAGGATCTCCGCCAGGATCCGCATCAGCGTCGACTCCACGCCGAGTTGCGATCGATAGATATGGGCCCGCTCTTCCAGCAGGCTTACCCGACGCTCTCCACCGGGATCGCTCTCATCGTCCAGCCCTCGGATCTCTTCCTGCAGCAGGTCCACCAGGGCATTCCACTTCCCGTGGTCTTCATAGAGATGCCTCAACCGACGGACCGCCTCCTCATCCTCTGGAAAACGACGCGAGAACTTCTTCCACACATCGATCGCCTTGCCCGGATTGCCCAGATCGTGCTCCGCCATGTCGGCCATGCGCTCCACCACCAGGCGTTGATCCTCGCGATCCTCGAGGTGATCCAGACGGCTCGCCAACAAATTGAATAGCTTGAGGTAGTCCCCTTCCTGTTCGTAATAGGCTTCGTAAAACTTGAAGACATCGGGATGGTTGTCGTCGATGAGCTTCAAACGCTTGAAATAATACTCCGCCTGATCGTCGTCCCCCAAATCAAGCCAGTACAGGTTGGCGAGCTCCGTCATCAGCTCCCATTCCCCATCCTTTTTGCGGAAATAACGAATCGAGTCGTCGAGCCACTCCGCCCAGGCGCCGAGATTGCCCTCGTCCATCCAGTGCTCGCGAAGCCTCTTTAGGGCGCTCAAATCGGTGCGCTCCGACTTGGCCGCCTTTTTGACCTCCTCCAGGCTCCCCTCCATCGCCCCCACCCCTGCCAGGAGGGCTTCTACACTGCGCTCTTCACTGGGTTCGTCTTCCCGGACTTCTTCCTCGACTACTTCGCTCACGTCACCCTCTGATGTCATCGCGTCCTCGGCCTCTTCCCCTCCGACTTCACTCATTAACTCCTCGGCGATAAGCGCCGCATCCTCGCTCTCCGGATCGGCCTCCAGGGCCATGGTCACCAGGCGCAGCGCTTCTTCCGTCGAGCCCCCCAGGCGATCATACTCCAATTGCGTCGCCTCGATAAAAGCCTCACAGGCCTGCCCATGGCGCTCTTCATTGAGCGCCTCTTCCGCTCGCGTAAGCGCCTCTTCCAACCCCTGCTCCAGGCTCTTATTCTCCATGTAGAACCCCAGAATCTGGTCCACAAAAGGGTCCTCTACGCCGCACTCGAGGACGGCCTCCAGGGTGTCCATCGCCGCCCCTGGATCGCCGAGGTATTCTCCCTGGATCTGGGCCTTGGTGGTCAGGATCGACGCCCGTTCAGCGGGGCTGGACACCAAGGCTTGCTGGGCGTCGCACACCTCGACCATGGCCTCCCAATCGCCCCGTTCTTCGTAAATATCGCGTATCAACGCCAACGCACTGGAGTCATCGCTCTCATACGCAAAGGCTCGCCGATAGGCCTTCACTGCCCCATCGTCGTCGCCCACGGCCATCCGCAACTCACCGATCGCCATCCAGGCCTCTGCCCGTTCGTCATCGCCGGGCAAATCTCCATCGTGCTCTTCGAGCCCCCGCGTCAATTCGCCGAGCCAATCGGAATCGCCGCTTTGCTCCGCGTCCAGCGCCACCTCCTCGTATAGCGCTATCACCCCTTTCCAGTCCCCTTGCTCCCACAGCCGGGCCTTTTCCTGGACCAGGGCCTGCTCGTCCCCTGATGATTGGTCGACGGCTTTCTGCGACACCTGTTCTTGTTCGGTCATCGAGACACACCTGCAGTCGCGGAGGTTTCCCTGACGGGAACGGGATTTAATTTGATTTTTCCATCGCCCTCAAATCTAACAATATCCCTTCCATTCCGGCAAGGTTACACATGGGAACATTCCCACCGCTTGACCGCCTTTTTTTGGCCGTGCTACCGATGCCCTGACATCTTGCTCCTCCCCGCCCACTCAAGAGCCCCTGTTGGGCCACTTTGGCGCGGGTAGGCCAACGCCTAAATCGATGAACCATCGGTCTCTTTTCGACTGGAGTCTTACCCATGTCCGTTCGTGTACGCTTTGCCCCCTCTAATACTGGTCATCTTCACATGGGTGGTGCCCGCACCGCTCTCTTCAACTACCTCTTCGCCAAAAACCAGGGCGGCAGCTTTATCCTCCGCGTCGAGAATACCGACCTGGAGCGAAGCAAGGATGAATATATCGACTCCATCGTCGAGGCTCTGGAGTGGCTCGGCATGGAGCCCGATGAAGGACCCATCTTCCAGACCGAGCGCTTCGATCTGTACCGCGAAAAGGTGGACCAACTCCTGGAGGCTGGCCTCGCCTACCGCTGCTACTCCACTCCCGAGGAGTTAGAGGCCGAGCGCGAAAAAGCCCTCGCCGAGGGACGAAAGCCCAAATATTCGCGCAAGTGGCGCGACCGCACCGACCACCCCGAGGGCGAACCCTACACCGTGCGCATTAAAATGCCCCTGGAAGGCGCCGTTGAAATCGACGACCTGGTCCAGGGCAACGTCAGCGTCGACGTCGATGAACTCGACGACTTCATCATCATGCGAAGCGACGGTACCCCCACCTACAATTTCGTCGTTGTCGTCGACGATATCGACATGGGGATCACCCACGTCATTCGCGGCGATGACCACCTCAACAACACCTTTCGCCAGGTCCCGGTCTATCACGCCCTCGACGCCACGCCGCCCATCTTTGCACACCTCCCGCTTCTCTCCGGGCTCTCCAAGCGCAAGGGATCGGCCGCTGTCCAAGACTACCGCGACCGCGGCTACCTCTCCGAGGCCATCGTCAACTATATCAGCCGCCTGGGCTGGTCCCACGGCGATCAGGAGATCTTTACGCCACAGGAGCTCGTCGATTACTTCGGGTTCGACTCCGTGGGCAAAAGCGCCTCCAACTTCGACGAGGACAAACTCAACTGGGTCAACACCGAGTGGCTCAAGCGCCTGGACGGCGACGAGCGCGCCAAACGCTGGCAACCCTTCGTCGAGGACGCTGGATTTGATGCCGACCTCGATTACCTCGCCGATGTCGCCGAGCTGATGTACGACCGCGTCGACACCCTCGTCGAGCTCACCGAGGAGAGCCGATACTTCTTCGACGATGACTTTGAGACCGATCAAAAGGCCGTCGACAAGTGGATCGACCCCGCCAACAAAGAGGCGTTTCAGGCCCTCATCGCCGGACTCAAGGAGCTCGACCAGTGGGACTCCGATGCCGTGGGCTCTCATTATCGCGCCATCGGCAACGAATACGACCTGGGCCTCGCCAACCTCGCCCAGCCCACTCGCATCGCTCTAACCGGCTCCACCTCCAGCCCCTCCGTCTTCGCCCTGGTGGCCACCTTCGAGCGCGATGAGGCCATCGCCCGGCTGGAGAAGAGCCTCTCTCTCTTTGACCAGGATTAAACCCCTGCCCCTCAATCGTTCCCACCGGGAACGCTTTCCACGGCACGGAGGTCACCTTGGACGCCCTCACAGAGTTTTCGGACCGCGTCTATTGGCTCGTCCAACAGGTCCCCTCCGGTGCCGTGGCCACCTACGGCCAGATCGCCACCTTCGCTGGAAGCCCCCGGGCTGCCCGGGCCGTAGGCAATCTCATGCGCCAATCGCTCAAGCGCGATGTCGAGGTTCCCTGGCATCGCGTCATCAACGCCCGCGGTGCTATCTCCTCCAAAGGCGATTCCCCTCGCGCTGAGCTCCAACGACGCCTCCTTCAAGCAGAAGGGATCACCTTCGACGACCGTGGCCGCTGCGACCTTCAGGCCCTTCGCTGGGAACCTCGCGAGCACTTCTGGTATGACTGATCCCACCGATGGCCCCGACCTCCTGTCCCGGGAGCGCATCGCCATCTTCTCGTTGGCCGCGCTCCTGCTGCTGAGCATCGTCAGCATCTCCTTTTTTAACCTCGATCGCCATCCCGCCTTTCCACCGCCAGACGACGATATTCAGGCGGTGATCGACGAGACGCCGACCCCATCTATCCTCGCCACTGACCCCATCGCCTACGCCACCCTGGAGAGCTACCGAGGCCCCGACACCCCGGATATCACGCCGCTGACCCATTGGCCGCCCCAGGGGGTTCTCTTCGCCTTTGGACAGACCACCGCCCTGGACGACGACCTCGAATTTCTGGAGCGCCAATCGGTCTGGTCGGTGTGGGCACCCCACGACCTCGATGGCTGGCCCCACTTCGAACACGCCCTCATCGACCTCCTCGACGCCCACGGCCATCGTGCCACTTGCTCGGTCCGCGACGACGGCAGCCATCATTGTTTACTCGACGAGACATCGAGCCGCGTCAAACCCCAACAGGTCACCGTCGCCGGTGCACCCGCCCAATGCATCAACGCACCACCGATCCCGGGCCTACGCCTTCTCATTCGCTACCCCTACATCTTGCCCGTCACCGACGACGGCGAACGCCTCTATCTCTTGACCGCCCATGATGACGACGCCGTCGACTCCTCTGCCGATGTCCACATCGGCGTCGTCGCCGGCGATGAGCGCTTCGATCACCACCACCGCGCTCGCCGCGGGTGGCAGCGTCGTTCCCTACCGCCCAAAACCTATCCCGTGGAGCTCCAGCTCGAGATCAGCGCCGCCGACGAAGCCCCCCAATTCTGCTTTCGCTTTGAACGCCAATGAACCTCTTTAACTCCCTCATCCGCGGTCGGCTTGCCCCCATTCTCGCGGCCACTTTTGGACTCCTCCAGGTGCTCATCATCGGCTTTCGTGGCGCCGACGAGTCCGTGATCCAGTGGTGGAGACGGGCCCGAGAGCTCGGCCAAACCTGGCGTTCCAACCCCGGAGACATCCTCGCTCACCCCCCGACCCATGATTCCTTTATAGACGCCTACGGGGCGTCCTTCTTTACTCTTGCCCCCGACCTTGCTCCCTGGCTTCTCGTCGTCGTCATCGCTTTTGCCGGGGCGCTTTCTACGGGGCTTGCCTTCGCCCTGGGGCGCCGCCTCTCGCGGGCGATCACCGGCTGGCTCTGCGTCGCCATGCTCCTCTGCTGCGCCCCCTGGCTCGGCGCCTTCACCGCCGCTGACCCCACGGCGTTGCTCTTGCCCTTATGGCTCGGCGGCCTGCTCCTGTGGCACCACAAACGCCTTCCCTGGTGGTCTCGCGCCTTATTTACCTCACCCGTCTTCGCCCTCGCTATTCTTGTATGGGCCCCATCGATCCTCCTCGTCGCCGTCCTCCTTCTGCGCTCCATCTTGTCGCAAAACGCCTCTCTCAAGGCCTTCGCGCTTCACCGCCTGGTGCCCGCCGTCCTCGGCGTCTTATGCCTCCTTGCCTATCCCTTCTTCTGGCCCGATCCTCTTTCTTCGATCCAGGCTTTTCTTTTCCTGCCACTGGAAATGGATCCCACAGTCCTGCTCTTTCGCGACGCCACCTATCCCCCGGGCGGTCTGCCCCTCTATTTTGGGCTTGTCTTTCTCATCGAGCAGCTTCCCCTGGCCCTGGCCACCGCCGTCTGCTGCGGCCTGGTTTGGACGCTGTGGAAGCTTCGCCATCGCAAGGCCACCCCACTTCAAACGGACCTTTTTCTACTCTCCATCGCCTTGCTCTTGCTCCCCACCCTGGTGGGCACTCCCTTTCCCCAGGGCATGGGACTTGCCTTGCTGACCCTGGCGATGATGGCCCCCCTGGGTGCCGAGGCCACCCGGTGCTTCTTTGTCTTCACCCTCAGCCGAAGCGCTCCCTCCAAAAATGCCCGCCAAATCGCTCTCACTACCTACCTCCTATTGATGAGCAGTATCCTCATGGAGGTCCCCCGGGCCATCACCGCTCCCGAAGCTTTTCGAAGCCCCATGACCGCTCGCCTGACCGGTTGGAGCGCCGCCGGCGATATGCCCACGCGCTCACCACTTCTGCCCATTGAACTCATCAAATTTGCCAGCCCCAATCCCAATAGCACCCTCTATGTGGAGCCCTGGGAAGACACCCTCCAAACCTACCAACAGATGAGTCTCCTCGGCGATCTTCAAATCACCGATACTCCCGCGGAGGCGGACTTCATGATTCGACCCATCCCCTCCATCCACAGTGATGCGCACAGCACCTATCCCGCCCACGCCGTGCCCCCATTGCCAAGCTCCACCACCGAGGTCTTCCCCGTCGTTCACCGCCCCTTATTCCTCATCGACACCAGCCTCAACGGGAACTGATCGTCTTCAGGAACCGATGACCTGATTCTTTCGCAGCGCCTCGATGGACTCCTCATCCATCTCCAATAGCTCCTCCAATACCTGCTCCGTATGCTCTCCAAAGCCCGGCGCCGGCCGATGCTCTCGACCGCGCTCCGTCAACGGCGTGCGCACCTGAGCGACCCCATTGAGCTCGAAAAACGCCTCTCGACTGCGGTGCAACTCCTGCTCCATGACCTCATCGAGGTTCAGGACCGGCTCTACGCACAGGTCGAGAGGCCCCAACCGCTCCATCCAGATCTCCAGCGACTCCGAGCGAAATATCTCCTCCAGCCGTTGCTGAACTTCCCTACCCTTCTCTCCTCCCTCCATATTGCGGCCCGACAACTCCGGTGCCTCCAGAGCCTGTACCAAAGGCTCCCAGAATTTTGGCTCCAATGCTGCCACCGCCAGGTGGCGATCATCCTTCGTGGCGTAGACGCGATAGCTGGGCAACCCACCGCTCAGCATCCCCTCACCCCGCTCGTCTCGTTGACCGGCGGCGTGGCGCGCGATTGCCGGCGCCAGCAGTGAGAGCGCCCCTTCCGTCATCGAGATATCGAGATGCACGCCGCCTCCCCCCCGCTCTCGCTGCCATAGCGCCGACGTCACCCCCAGCGCACAGTACAGGGCTCCTCCCGCCAGGTCCGCGACCTGAAACCCCGGCACATGGGGGCCCTCCCCGGCGCGACCATTTCGCTCCAGCAGCCCGGAGAGCGCCAGGTAATTGGCATCGTGGCCCGCCTCATCGCGCTTGGAGCCCACCTGTCCATAACCGGTCACCGAGGCGATAATCAGGTCTTCATTATGCTCCCACATCGCTTCTGGCCCCATGCCCAAACGCTCCAGCACTCCGGGCCGAAAACTCTCCAGGAGGACGTCTGCCTCCTCCACGAGGCGCCCCAGAAGCGCCACCCCTTCGTCGGCCTTGAGGTTCAACACCATCGAGCGCTTATTGCGATTGAGGCTCTGAAAGAAGGCGCTGCTCTCCCCCACCATCGGCGGATAAAAGCGGGCATAATCCCCCCGTCCCGGTGCCTCAATCTTGATCACCTCTGCACCCATATCGGCCAATAGTAAACTCGCAAATGGCCCCGGCAAAAGTCGCGTCAAATCCAGGACCCGTACCCCTTCAAACCACTCGCTCATCCCCTTCATCACTCACCCTTCATCTAAACGAAAAAAACGCGCCGCATATTGCGGCGCGTCGTCGATCAAGATATGGAGGCTAGACCGGATTATTCATGAGCCGCAGTCGGCGTATCGTGAATACTCCGAGGAAAGCTCAACCAATGAAGTTTTGAAGCTTCATCGCCAAACCCATATTTCCCTCGACGCTGATCTTGTTCATCATGAACATCTGCGCCGCGTTTGCGTTGCCGGTCCACAGATCAACGAAGTCGCTATCGCTGATCGTCACCGTGCACTCCGCATCGTCGGAGTCGCCCTCGGACACAAAGTCGTCGTCTTTTTTGAAATTCAAGGTCCAGGTTCCACCCTCATCTCCCGTCACGTTAAAGACGTAGATGGCGTCGGTGGCCTTGGCATCTTCTGGATTCTTCTCCAGGTTGGCCGGCAATTCTTCATTAAAAATCTTCTGGGCCGTCAGATCAGACATGGTCACTCCTATCGTGGTTGCTCATGAAATTGCGAAAGGACCGTGCTCTATTCGTGCTAAGTGCACACTTAGCTGTCGATTTCAATGGCCATGGCTATCACGGTGGAACACTGGCATGCAAGCGCAGGGCCCCGCCGACCTTGCCATCGCCGACGCCACAACATTATAACCCAGACGCCTCAGGGCAAGCGATGATCTCATTTCCCTACCACAGCCGGACGCGCCAGGCATGCCTTCTTCTCCCTCGATTCTCGTCGCCTACAAAAAGAGCCGCTATCAGGTCCTCGTCCAGGAGGAGCAGGACCCGACCATTGAGCGGCTCGTGAGCGAGGATCACCGCTCGGTCGCCGGCCTCCTGCCCTCTCACCGCGCGCACCGTCAGAGCCTGGACTCCATCGTCAACACTCTGGACAACCTGGGTATTGACCACGATCTGCGCTACCGCGCCGACGTCCATGACCCATCGGCCTACGACCTGCTCGTCGCCGTCGGCGGCGACGGCACCGTCCTCGATCTCTCACACCGCACCTGCTCCACCCCCATCCTCTCCATCAACTCCGATCCCGTATCCAGCATTGGCTACTTCTCCGCCGGTACGGCCAAGGACTTTGAGCCCGTCCTCCGAGAGATTTTGGATGATGACCTCTCACCGGCGCTTCTCCATCGCTTCTATCTGGAGCTCGATGGTCGGCGTGTTGGTCCCCCCGTCCTCAACGACATCCTCGTCTCCCACGCCAACCCCGCTGCCGTCTCCTCCTATTTTCTCTCCATCGGCGATCACGACGCTGAGGAGCAAAAGTCCAGCGGCATTTGGATCGCTACCCCCGCTGGTTCCACGGCCGCCATTCGCTCCGCCGGTGGAATGGTCCTCCCCTTCGATAGCACCAACCTCCAATACCTCGTCCGAGAACCCTTCCGCCCCCGCGAGGGCGCCTACCGCTTTACCCGGGGACTCCAATCCATGGAGGACTTCCTCTCCATCACCTCCAAGATGCACGATGGCAAGATCTTCATCGATGGCCCCCATATCAGCTTTGACTTTCCCATCGGCCATTGCCTGCGCGTCGACCCTTCCGCTCCCCCGCTGCCCATCTTTGGCATCAGCGAGAAGCGCCGAACGGCCTGAATTTTTCTTGCTCCAGACCCATCCCATGATAGGGTACCAAAAGCACCACTTTTACTTGCTTTTACCTGGAACCCTCCGAGTCCATTGTCATGGCTAGCTCCAACCGCAAACAAAGCTCTTCTCCTCGGTGGAATCCCGTTCGCATTCTCTGGATGACCTTCGTCGCTTCCCTCGTATTCAGCGTCGGCCTTGTCGCCGGACAGCATTGGCTGATCAACGACGGCCTCCCCCACGCCATCAGTGTCGGCGAAGCCTCGGCCACCCCCGAGGTCGAGGCCTACCCTACCTCTGGACAGCCCGTTTCCGACGACCTCATGGAGCTCGACGAGGCCACCGAACTCTTCTCCTTTTACCGCGCTCTGACCCAATCGGAGCCCCAGATCCTGGGCGACCCCGGGGCTCCCGGGCGCTACACTCTAACGGTGGACTCCCATAGCTCCATGGAGCAAGCCCGAGCCGAACTCGATCACCTTCGAAGCCTGGACCTCGACGCCCATCTTGTGGCCTCTCAGGTCGACGGCACCGCCCACTACACGCTTCGGATCTCTAAATTCAGCACCCCCGACGCCGCCGAAGAAATGGCTCAAACGCTCCTGCGCCGCCATCAAATCGACACCCAGGTCTCCCCCCTATAACGCGCATTGCTTGCGACACGTCGAGGGTTATGGATCGATCACTTCGACGAAGTCGAGGCCGGCCACATCGCCCTTGCCCTGCCTCAGCAGCGCCGGGTGATCTCCTGTAAAATCAACCACCGTCGATGGCTCTGGAAACACATATCCCCCATCGATGATCAGATCGACGGCATGCCCGTATAAATCCTCCAGAGTCCAGGGATCGGGGATCAACTCCCCATCGCGGTCCGTGGCACTCGTATTGGCCACTGGATTTCCCAGATAATCGATCATTCGTATCGGGATCGCCGCATCTGGCACCCGGATCCCCACCGTTTTTCGCTTATTTCTCATCACCCGCGGAACCACCTTCGTGGCTTCCAGCACGAAGGTATAAGGACCCGGAAGCATTCGCTTAAGCCACCGGTAGGCCCCGTCGTGGACAAAGGCATATTCGGCGATATTACTCAAATCCTTGCAGATAAACGACAGCAACGAGTCGTGGTCTTCACCTTTGATCTGTTTGACCAGTCGCTGAAGCCGCTCCACGGCTCCCTTATTGAAAATATCGCAGCCAATTCCGTAGACCGTGTCCGTGGGATAGGCCACCAACCCACCCTCTTTGAGCACTTCAACGACCTGGTCGATGCGTCGTGGCTGGGGATGTTCGTCGTTGATTTGTACGATCATGCGGTGATCCTCGTAATGCTGCCCGCCGGAAATACGTAGGTCCTCTCGGCGAGGACTGGGCGACGAGGGCAAGGCGCGACGACGAGGCGATGCCGTAGCATCGTCCAGGGGTCGCAACACAGCCATCGGCGTTCGGCACCGGCGAGAGTGCTGGCGTTTTTTCGAAGGGCAGCAGTAGTGTTTGAGCCCCCTTCATCGCTCACCTGGGCAATACAGCTCACGTCGGCAACACAATCGACGGATCTTCGGGATGGGGGCGATAGAAGACCAGGGTAAACCCGATCTTTTGTGCCAGTTGAGCTCCCGTCGCATCGTGGAAAGCCTGCGCCACTTCATCGAGTCCATCTCCCCCGTGGACCTTGACCTTGACCAACTCATGAGCCAGCAGCGCTGCCTCAAAATTTTCGATCAGGTTGTCGCTCAACCCCTTCTGGCCCACCAATACGATTGGTTTGAGCTCATGGGCTTTCTTTTTCAAATACCTCCGTTGCTCTCCCGTTAGCCGGGGGCTCAATCGCGGTACCAACCCCGCCTTCGTCTCTTTTTCATCACTCATATTCTAATTCCTAACGCGCTGAATTCCCGTTGACCTTCAAGGATGCCGGGTTATAGGGGATATCGTATCGGCCTTCAATGCTGGCCCATACCCCCCAACCCCCTGGTCATTTTGTGGCATTTCTTCCCCGCCACGATCACTGCACCCCTTGGCCAACCTAAATGGGATGTGTACGATGCCACGCGACCTCGACCCCTCGCATGGAGTCGGGACCATTGTTCTTGACCCCAATTTTGGACCGCGAACCAAGGACTGGCTGTGAAGATCTGCCCCATCTGCCAGACTACTTTTGATGGCGATGAATCCTTCTGTGCCCATGATGGAACTCCGCTGAAACCCAGCGGGGCTTTCAATCCCGGACAATTGGCTGGTTCGACCCTCGACGGACGAGTCCATCTGGATAGCTTTCTCTTCGCTGATCACTTCGGCGAGCGCTACCGCGGCCATCTCCTGGAGGAAGACCAGACGGTGGAGGTGACGGTCACCTACCGGCGCATCGACTCAGACTCCATCGAAGCCCTTCAGACCTCATTGGAGTCACTGGACTGGCCCTCCGCTCTGCTCGACATTCACTCCGTTCAGGTCGCCACGTCGCCTCGCTATATCATCGAGGAAGCCCCGGGTGTGGACTCCCTGCAGCGTCGCCTCGACAAGTCGGGGCCCCTGGAGTGGGAGGAGGCGATCTCGTTGACCGTACGCGTGGCTCGTATTTTGGAATGGATGGCCGATAGTGAGCTCGCCCATCGGAGCCTCCATCCCCGTTTTATCTTTGATGATCTCGACACCTCGCAGCTTCGCATCGGCCACTGGCTTCCGGGACTTCTCCACGCCGATATCCCCCCCATCGACGAGACCACGCCTGCGGCGGCCGTCCCCATCTACCCCGGATTCTGTCCCCCGGAGTGGCTCAGCGACACCGATGCCGACACGGCCTGTGCTCACGCCTATATTGTCGGTGCCGTCCTCCTTACCGCGCTTGGCCAACCCCTCGTCGACCCCGACATCGAGCCCTCGCTCCATCGTTGGAGCGATGAACCGCCAACCCAAGACTACTCCTTTGATCTCCCCGACGGCGCTCCAGCGGCCCTGGAAGCCCTCGCCGAGATGCTGATCAATCCCAACCCCGACAAACGCTTTGACTCCCCGACGCCGGCGATCAATGCCCTCTCGTCGCTCATCGACCGCGATCCCCAGTCCCTTGCCCCTCCCCTCGAGAAAGACGGTTCTCCCCCTTTCCCTGCCAACGCCTCTCCCCTCGCCCTGGCCGACGCCCCCGATGAGAGCGATGCAACCGATGGCGGCGAGGTTTCCGACGACCAGGCATCAACCGACGAAGAAGGTCCGGCGAAGACACACCTCGGTCTGCCAACCCAACAACCCTCCCCGGAAGACGATGACGGCGGTCTCGACAGCTCCGATTCCAACCCCCGGGTTATCACCGAGGGCGATGACGATGGCGACGGCGATCACCAGAGCTCCTCGAGCTCCGGAAGCCAGAAAAAGACCCAGCTCATGGGCGCCGTCACGGCCGCTGACCTCGCCTCCTACGATTCCCAGACCGACGATGACGACTCCGACGACACAGAAAGCGCCGACGAAGACGCCTCTGGCGATACCAGCACTACTCACCAGGCCGTCGACCCCGACGACTCCGTCGACTCAGAAAGCACCGACGAAGACACCGCTGGCGATACCAGCACTACTCACCAGGCCGTCGATCCCGACGACGCTGATGATTCCGACGACTCTGACGATTCCGACGACGCTGACGATTCCGACGACGCTGATGACT
>CAYQBU010000087.1:4671-15584 GCA_964415785.1 uncultured Bradymonadales bacterium | reverse complement strand
CCGGCCTACCTGGCCCCGGAACAGACCACAACCCCCGACGAGGTCGGCCCGGCCTCTGACGTCTATTCCCTGGGGAGTCTGCTCGTCGAATGCCTCACCGGCGCTCCCCCCTTCGAGGCCGAATCGCCCATGGATCTGGTCTTCGAACATCTCACCACTCCTCTTCCCGACCTCAATGCTCGATCTCGCTTTGAGCTTCCCGAGGGGCTCGTCGATCTCATCGACCTCGCCACCGCCAAGGATCCGGAAAAACGGATTTCCTCCGCCCGGGCGTTCTCCGCTGCCTTCCAAAATGTCGTCGGTCATACTGCTCACGATACATCTCCCACACCGGCCCCCGCCCCCACCGACACCAGCGAACCAGATACCGATGAACTGCAGCGCCGTCCCTCCGTCGACTCCTCTAATTACGAGCGCACCCTGGAATCCCACTCCCTGGAGGGGCGAGCAGATCAGTTGGACGATTATCCCCTCGCTCCTTCTCCCGATTCGTCCCCTGACGCCACCAAACCCTCCTCGCCCAGCGACGAGCCCTCGACCGCTTCGCCTTCATCCTCCGGCGTTCCCACCTGGCTATTGGTTGGCGGCGGCCTGGTGCTCTTTTTTCTCCTCGCTTCGCTATCGGCGGCGCTCACCTGGTATTTGCTCGCCTCTTAAACCCGGGTTGACCGCTCTTGATCCTGTGCTATCCCGCCGCTAATCTTCAGTCATCACACTAGCCAGCAGTATCGGGGAATGCCGTGCACCGATGTGGCTCGATCACTCTTGCCCCATGGAGGCTCTATGACCTGCGTGCGCAGCCGTGCTTGCCGAAGCCTTTGCTTTGGACTCTCCCTTTTGGGCCTCGCCCTCATCCCCACCCATCTGTGGGCCGACGACGCCCCGGCTCCCCTATTCGATGTCCTCACCGACGCAGAGCGGCTCCTCGAGCGCGCAGAACAGAAAGCCGAAAACGGCGATCTCTTTGGCGCCGCCCACCTCGCGGACCGAGCAGCCATTCTCAAACCTCACAGCCCCTCCACTGTCTACCAGCAGGCTTCCATCTACCGACGCCTCGGCCGCTACGACCACGCTCTGGAATTGATCGACGCCACCATCGACGAGACCACCGCCGATGCATCGATCGCCCAACTCCAGGACTTGCGCCACTCCATCGTCGCTCAACACTCATCCCAGGAGGCCGACAGCGCTTCCCCTGAGCCCCCTCCCTTCAACGAGGAATACTACCCTCGAAGCCGATGGTCTTCCCTTTCGCTCATCGGCGGCGGCGCCATCGCTACCACGGGCCTCCTCCTCGCCACCGGCCTTCCCATTCGCTCCACCATCGATCGCGTCGAAGCCTCCACCGATCCCGGCGCCCACGACGACATTTACGGCTCCAGCTCCTATCACCGAGATGACGATCTCAGCCGCATCTCCACCGTCCAGACCCTCAGCATCACCGCCCTGACCACGGGCGTTCTCCTCATCTCCGGCTCCCTGATCTACCGATGGCGCTCCACACCCACACAGCGCCAACTCCTGGAGTCCCAATCCTCACTATCACTCTCGACCAACCACCGCGGCGCCTCTCTCCAGCTGCGTTTCTAGTGCTGCCCGCCGGAATTGGGTAGACATTAGCGGCTGCCGTTTCTACAACGGTAGCCCATAATCGCAGCCCCCTTGCCCCACGGAGTCGCATGAGCACCCTCACCGAACGCCTCGACGAAGTTGACCGCCAGATCGTCATCGACGACACGGCCACCCTCATCGACGAGGAGGTCGCCTCCAAGTCCGGCCTCTCCGGCGTCGCCCTCAAGGGGGGCTATCGGGTCGTCAAAAAACTCAAGCCCAATATGATCGAAAAGGCCATCGACCACCTCCTCGACGACTTCAGCCAGGCCCTCGATCCGCTGTACCAGGACTATGTGGAAGATGACTCCACACAGACCTTCGCCGCTTACCTCGATGACCACCAGACCCAGGCCGCCAACGATCTGTTGAGCATCACCGATCGCCGCGCCGAAAACAGCGATCAGAAGGTCCTTCGCAAGACCTATCAAAAACTCCGCGGTCAGGCCGAAGGCCACGTTCGCCAGGCCCTCCCCGGTGTGGGGCGCCTCATCGATCGCCACGCCCCCAAGGACGATCATGGCTCTCCGTCGAGCTGAGGCCTATCTGCTTCGCCGCGTGGAATACGGCGACAATCACGTGATCGCCCACTTTCTCAGCCCCCAGGGCCGATTTGCGGCCATCGCCTACGGCGCCCGCTCCAGCAAGCGCCGCTTTGCCGGCGGCCTCCAACCCCTGCGGCTCGTCGACGCCACCTACAAACCTCGAAAAAAGGGCGACCTCTTCCAACTCGTCGAGGTCGACGTCCTCCAGCACTACCCCACCCTGGAGGCCTCCATCGAATCCCTCAGCGCCGCCAGCTATGCCATCGACCTCATCCGCTCCACCTGGCAAGAGGGCGTCTCCAGCCAACCCCTCTTTCAACTCCTGCACCGCCTCCACCACCACCTCGACCAAGAGCTCGAATCCCACGATGTCGCCCGGCTGACCCATCAATTCGAGCTCCAACTCCTCTCTCACTATGGCTGGGCCCCGGCCATCGAGGCCTGCAGTCGATGTGGCGAGCCCGCCCACACCCTGGACCGAAAAAAGCTCAGTCGCCGCGGCGAGGGCATCATCTGCCCCCGGTGCCGACGCCCCAACGAAGCCATGGGCCTCATCGCCGATCCCACCTGGCAGCTCCTCTACCACCTGCTCGATCCCTCCAAGGCACTGCCCGCCGACGAAGACCTGCCCGACGCCCTCCGCCAGGCCAGCCGAGTGCTGGAAAATGCCATTCATCAGATCCTCGATCGCCCCCTGACCTCCCGCTCCATGCTCCTGGGTCTCCTCCATGCTTAATATCTCTCGCTTTCCTTCGCTCCTCGTCCTTTTGGCCATCGCCATCGGAGTGGTCGCCACCGGCTGCTCCACCACTCCTACGGCCTCCGACACCCAGACCAGTGTCCTGGAGTTGGACGTCGAGCCCTCGGAGGCCACGCTCTATATCGACGGCGAATATCACGGCCAGGTCGACGCCTGGCATGAGCAGCGCGTCCCCATCGAGCCCGGCCCTCGCCGCGTGGAACTTCGCGCCTCGGGCTACCTCAGCCAACGCTTCGACCTCGACGTCACCCCCGACCGATGGCTCAACCTCCGGGTCCGCCTGGAGCCCGAGATCGACGCCCCCGCGTCCCCCGACGACGACCAGAACACCGACCCCACCGCCCCACCCGAACCCCCCTTCGAATCGCCGCTTCCCTAACCTCGATTGCTTTCAGGTACCGCTATGAAACTCCAACCGACATCGCTGCTATGTACCGTGGTGGGTCTTGTTCTCACTCTCCTGTCGATAGCCTGCAGCACCTCCGACAATCTCGACGACTACGACTGGGATTTCCTCGAACCGGCGGAGGCCGAAGAGCCCGGCGACGAATTCGACGATGACGAACTCTACGACGAGCCCGAGGCGTCGGAGCCCGAACCCGAACCGGGCAAGGCCATCGACTGCTCCAAACCCCACCCCGAGGAGTGGGATTCTGACGAGTTTACCTTTGTGGTCTACCGCTACCTGGCCTGCCAACGCGATTTCGCCGAAAATATCCTCTTTTCCCCGGCCGCGCTGCGCATTGCCCTCGGCGAGCGCGCTGAGCATCTGGGCGGATCGGAAGGCCACAGCATCGCCGAGAGATTTGGCTATGACGATACCGCCGATTTTGTCGCGGACACCGATAGTTATCGCACGGAACTTCTGGACCGGCGCCCTGTTCCGTCCAGGAAATATGAAGCGGGCAGTGGTTATTGGGACTACCACTTCGACGTGGATGACCCCGATAGGCTCCGAGAGGCCGTGGGTCTCGAGTTTTATTCTGCCGACTGCGGCGAGCCATCTGAAGTACAGTGTCAATGGACGGCTCAAAACGATCGATGGTCGGCCGACTTTCCCGGCGCCCCCGCTCCGACGATAGATCACCCTTTCTCTTCCGAGACAGCCGCCATGATCTTTCGCGGCCAATGGGAAAGCCACCTCTCTCCTAATGCTTACCCCATGGAATTTCATGTCCCCAATGGTCAAGTGGTGGAACAAACTCACCGAATCTTATCCCTGAGTGGGCAATTGCACGACGACAACGTGTCCATCCATCAAGGACGGATCCTGGGAGGAGAAATCTCGATCATCTTTATTCACCCCCGGGACCTTTCATTGGAGCGTGTCGAGGGACAATTATCGGCCGACCTGGTTCACGGCTGGATAGATTCCATTGAACGCAGCTCTCGAAAACCCTTGCTGCGCTTTACGAACATCGAGCTGTCTCAGAGTGTCGACATCGCTGAGCTCATGCAACTTGGAATCCCCTTACAGAGCGCGACGGAGATCGCCACTGACGGCAAGGGCATCAATTCGCCCAACGCATTGGAGCTGCAATCCGACTTTGATGGCATGCGCGGTGGAGGGGCCACCATTCGCGACCAGTTCAGACTACAAGATCCCTTTATTTTCCTCGTCTACGACCACCCCACGGAGTCGATCTTATCCATCGCTCGCGTGTCCAACCCATTGAGTCATTGAACCTCAATGGGTTAACTGCGCGGCCGGTTCATCCCCAGGATGCGCACACCCAGCCGGCCGTCGACGGTCACCAACTCTCCGCGTCCCACCACCAGCCCGCCGACCATGAGCTCCACGCCGGCGTCGGCCCGCTCCTCGCAGGCGATGACCTGACCTTTCTGGAGCTTGGCCAACTCCCGCAGCGATATATCGATCTCGCCGATCTTTATCTCCACCGTGCTCTCCGCCACCTCCAGGGCCGACGCCCCCATCTCGCTTCGCTCCATGGCTGCCTCTTCCATCGCCACCTCCTTGCGCCCGGTCATTGAGTTCTGTCTCGCCAACGTGATCCCCTGGACCTCCAATACCCACCGCCCTCCATCCCTTCGACATCGCCCCTCCACGCATCGCTGCTCCGATAGCCACCACCGCGCCTCTCCGTCACCGCCGCAAAGCCCCTCGGCGTCAACACCATGGGACTTCACGATCAAAATATCTCCCCGCCCCAGGCGCTTTAACTGGTCCCGATACACACGGCTCGACCCCAGCACCACGGGATATCTCACCCTCAACCCCGACCATCCCTCGACCCACCCCGCTCCACTCTCCCCATAGGCTTCCTCGCGCCTCCACTCACCGATATGCCGGAGCGCCCCCACGGGCATCCATAGCTGAGCATTCGCCACTGCCTCTCGACACTTGATCGAAAAGTTCAACGCCATCCATGGCGGCTCTTCGCGCCCCATCATCAATTCAATATCCTCTCGCAGCACGGGCTCTCCCGCCCAATCAAACTCCGGCCATCGACAGACTCCGCTGAGACGACCACCCAGCATCGCCAGAACATCGGAGACGACCTCATGGCGCCCGCCCTCCACCTGCTCGCTGAGCAACGTCTCCCAGTGCTTGACCACCGGCCACTGAATCCCCATCACGCATCGAACCTCCGATGGGGGCAATGTGGCCCACGTCCAATACCCTCGACCCACATGCGCCCGCTGCCCCACGCGGGCCACGCGGCGAAGCCCCGTCCACTTCACCCGATGAAAACTCTCCAGCGATATCTCCAACACCTCCGACAACTCCAGCCCCACCCGCTGACGAGTGACCGACCCCGGCAGCAGCGTCCCCATCAGCCTTAGTCCCTCGACCTCTCTCTGCCTCAATCGCGGCAAATGCTTAAAGCTATAGGGCACGGATCGCCACCCCTCGAGCAACTCCACCAACGGCTCCATCACAGCCGAAGACGGCCTCATGGGCTCCAGGTGGCGCTGCTTCAACCCCGCCTCTTCCAGATTCTCTCGGTTCAAGGACTGCGTCGTTCCACTGTCGAGGTTTAGCCTCGCCTGCAGCTCCGCTTGATCGATGAGTTGTGTCTCCTCATTAACCTCGCTCATGGCTGCCTCCCGGAATCCCCACCACTTCGATGAACCTCAATGGTCTGCAACATCACGCCCCGCTGAGCACCGGCCTGCCTCAACTGCTCTGCCCCGCTTTGCAGTTCTCGCGCCAACCCGTCGTTGTCGGTCCGCATCCTGACGGCGTAACCACCGCCCTCCTGGCGCAGGCGGATCCGTATATCCCCGCGCCCCGGAATCTTCACATCCAAAAATAGCACCTGCCGCTGGCGGTGATCCCGCCCCACATGAATGGCCTCCACGACCCGCCGGGCCACCTCATCGACCGTTTGCACCGGCGCCTTCTGCTCCACCGGCGTGGCCTCTTTCTGGCCCGCTGCTTCACTGCGGGCCTCTCTGTTCTCTACGACCAATCCATCGGCTCCGTCCGTCTCCACCCTGGTCCCCAGACGACCGCCCCCCGCATCAGCCCCTTCTTCGCCCTGCGCGGCTGTCAATTGGCCCCCATCTCCCCTGGTGCAGACGCCGCCCTCCCCATCTTTGGCCATCCGCTGAATCTCTCCTTCCATCAACCTTCGGCCTCGATCATCGCCACAGCGTCCCTCGCTCTTGGCCTGCTGCCGCTCCATGACCGCCTCAAAGGCCTTTGCCGCCCCCTCACCGGCCTTTTCCGTGGGAGCTCCCCCCCTATCACCGGTCGGCCCCCCGCCGGACACCTTTCCCTCCACTTTTGTCGTCACTTTCGCCACCTCCAGACCGTCATTGAGATCCTAGTCCCACAAAAAAAGAACTGCCCGTCTATTATCGACGAACAGCTCTCTGATCTTTCCTCTGCCCCCCAAAATAGCCCTCAACGAGGTTAACGATCGCCTCCCATCAAAGCGGGTTGATCGCCAGGCCGCTGAGGATCTTGGGATAAAAATAGGTCGATTTTTGGGGCATCCGCCCACCGGATAGGCAGACCTCATTGACCTGCTCAACCCGCGTCGGATTCATAAAGGCCACCAACTGCGTCGATCCCTCATGGAGCGCCTCCTCGCCATCTGACCAGCTCTTGGCATAGCGCAGATGCGTCATCTCCCGCTGAGCTTCGCGATCGATATTCAACTGCGCTTCCAAAATCCCCTCATGGAGTATCGCCACATCGAGGCGTCGAACTTCCTCGGGCATATCCTCGGGGAAAAAGTCCTCCTGACCATCGCCTATATATTCGACCCAGACGCCCGCTTCGCCGCCGGCTTCCACGAGCGCAAAACTCGGTCCCTTTTTAGCCCGTCCCTCCAACTCTTTCCGGCAATCCTCAACCTCCTGGCAAGCCTGTTTTGCCATCGGCTCCACCTCAAAAGCCGGCGACGACTCCAACTGCTCGATGAGTGCCTCCATCGAAAAATCTTGCACCGAGTGCACCACGCGATGCGTCGGAAAGACCTGGAGTCCCGGATCGTGCATATTGACGAAAAAGCCCATCACGTATTCGTAGGGCGCATCGGGATCGACCTCATCGGCCAGGTCGCGCCGGAAATTGCGATAGGCCAGCGCCGTCTCGTAGCGATGGTGTCCATCGGCGATCAGCAGTGGCCGCTGCTCCATCGCCTCCGCCACCGCCCGATGTGCCTCCTCGGAGCCCACCGGCCACAGCCGGTGCACGATCCCGTCGTCAGTCTCGATGGATACCGCCGGCTCTTCTCCCCCTTCGGCCTGCTCAAAGAGCACCTCATCGACCTGGCGCTCCTCATCGTCGTAGAGAAAAAAGATCTGGCTCAAGTTGCACTCCGTGGCCTTCATCAATTGCAGTCGATCTTCTTTCGGCCCTCGCAATGTCCGTTCGTGGGGGAGCACCACCTCTTCTTCGTAATCCGCCAATTTGACCAATCCCACATAGCCTCGGCGAATATAGACCGTTCCCGTCTCATCCTCGAACTCCTGCTCATGGGCATAGAGCTTGGGGCTTCGGTCCACGACCACCGTGCCCTCGGCGATCCAATCGAAGAGATGACGTCGAGCGCGCTCATAGCGATTATCCTCCCCGTCGTCGCCCTTTTGGATCCGATTGAGATCCAGGCGCACGATATTTGCCCGGTGTCGATCGTAGAGGCGCTGCTGTTCAGCATCTCCGATCACATCGTAAGGTGGCGCCACAAGCGCCCCCATTTCCTGTTGACTGAGCTCTTCCCAGGCATAGCGAATGCCGCGAAATGGTTTGATTTCGGCCATGGTTGATCCAACCTTATAGGGTGATTCGTGACTGCCAGTGGGCTCGGTGCTACACCCAGGGTAGCGCCACGAGCCCATTTGTGGCGGGCATACCACAGGGGCTTGCCCCCGTCGACCGCTGGGAGCCCCCTTCTTTTATTGACCCTTTCTCCATCACAGGTACGCCACCGATGGCACAACTTCGGATGCAATGGCCCCCCCTGACCTTGAACTTCAAGATCCTCGCCGGCCTCCTCTTCGCCCTCTGGCTGGCCTCCCTTCCGGATTCGCCGCTTCACCCCATGATGCGCCAGTTTTTGGTCCTGTCCTCCGACTCCGTCCTCCAGGACGCCCAGGTCTGGACCCTCTTTAGCTACGCCTTTTTTCACGCCGATTTTATGCACCTGGCCTTCAACCTCATGGTGCTCTACCTCTTCGGCGGTCGCATCGATGCCTCCTGGTCCACCACCCGCTGGTGGCGCTTCAACGCCCTGTGTATCCTCGGCGGCGCACTGGCCGTGGTCCTCTCCCAGGCGCTCCTTCAATCCTCCCAACCCACCCTCGGATACTCCGCCGCCGTCACCGGCGTCGTCGCCGCTTTCGCCGTCTACAATTGGGACCGCACCATTTATCTCTTCTTCTTCCCCGTGAAGGGCAAGTGGATTCTTCCCATTATCGTTGGTATCGACGTGCTGCGAGTCCTCTCTGGAGCCCCCATCAGCATCGCCGGTCACCTCGGCGGCATGATCACCGGCCTCTTATTGGTCTCCGGATGGTGGCGCCCCTCTAAGCTCAAAAAAGCCTATCGCCGCCATAAACGCGCTAAAGAACGACAGGCCAAACGCGAACAATTCAAGGTGCTCAACCGCGACCCGGAATCGGATCGCCGCCTCAACTGACATGTCTACAGCAGGAGCGTTTCTATGCCCATTATCCCTCATAGCAATGAAAGTGAGACCCAATGGGGCCACGGCGAGTTTCAGGTCATGATCAAATCACCGCGGGTCCGAAACCCCATCGGCTATTGCGATGGCACCGAGGCCGACGAACGGGCCCTTCGCGAGCGAGCCATGAAAGAGGGCACCCGCATTCGCATCGACAAAAAAACCCTCAAGACGGGCCGCCAGATCTGGACCGTCCATTCTTTGGACTGAGCTCACCACCCAACGATCCACCGCCACCAAAAATAGAGCAGCCGATCCCCCTTGGTCGATCTCACGTCCTCATTTAAATGCAGCAATGTCTCGTGATTCATCCCATCGGCGATGAACGACCGCATGTTGGGGGCGGCGTATTGGCTCGCCACCGCCTCCTCCACCAGGGCCTGCACTTCTCGGGGCAATATACCCAGATAGGCCGACAACACCGGGTCGCGAGCAAATACGCTCAGGGCAAAGCGCGACTCCGGATAGCGCTGCGCCAGATAGACCGGCAAATACTCCGGCTCCCTGCGGCAGCGCGTGCACCCCGCCGGCACCTCTAATCCCCAGTGCTCACTCCATGCCTGCAGTCGCTCTCCATCGGCGCTCAACCAGGGCGCTGCATCGGCAAACAGGTGCACCTCTGCCTCCGGAAAACGCGTCGCCACCCGATCGAAATGCCAGGTCGCCCCATAGCCCCCGGCACTGATCCCCACCATCCAGATCCTCTCCGCATCGGGGAACCAACGCTTTAGCCGCTCCAAGACTCGCTCAAAATTGTCGGCTCCCCGGTGGTGTATCACCTGACTGCTTCGCAAGGACTCGTAGGTCGTCGGTTGGCGACCCATATGCATATCGGCCGTGCAATAGGGCACGTAGGCATAGCTCGCCCGCTTCCAGTGGTTGACCGGCGAGCGCCGATCAAAGAGGCCCGCCTCTTCCAAAGGATATAATTCACGGCCCATCTGGCCTTCGTCGTAATCCACATCCAGATTGGCCGCCGTCTGCCCGTAATGGCAGCGCGCTGCGTCCCAGCACGCCCCTCCCCCGCTCATATAGATCACCAGATCCCGCTGGCTGCTTCCCACATTGAGACCCATCCCCGCCGTTGACCCGTTGGCACACACCATCTCCTGATCGTCGACGTAGTACCACGTGCCTCGCTCCGACTTCGCCCGCCCCTCCCAGGCACTGACCGCTACCTCTTCGGGTGAGATGGCGCTGACCCCCGGTGGATTCACACAGCCCCCCATCGCCAGCCCCATCGCCAATACCCCCGCCAACATGACCGCTAAACCAACCCTTCTCACCACGCTTACTCCCACTGCCAGACCGCCGATATCGGTGCATGATCGGATAGACCCATCGTCGCTACACCTCCGCTCTCTTGATGCTGATGGGTCACCGTCGAACCGGGCTTAAAACGTCGACCCGAAAAGAGATAGTCCAACTTTCGACACCAGAAGACCTCCCCGGAGCTCGAATGCGTCAAATGAGGTCCGTTATCCTCCGCATAGAGCTCTATGGGCACCGCTGCATGATAGTCTCGGTAAAATGGCCTTAGCCACTCCTCCTCTCCCCGAAAGTCGCTGCCCTCGAACTCAGACGGGTTGGTCGCCTCATCATTAAAGCCGTAGGTCTTCGTCGACCCCGGAGGAATCGCGTTCAGATCCCCGCCCGCCAACCAGGGCTCCCCGCTTGCCTTTAAACGTTCGAGCTCCCCCTTAAATGCCTGTAGCTGGCGCCACTTCGTCCGATCCCGGGCGAAGGGTTCGGTGTGGATATTGACCACCCTAAATCCCCGGTCGTCCTCCCCCTCGACGCGGGCACTGAGCATTCCGCGCTTCAGGTAAAAATAACGCG
>CAYQBU010000087.1:0-4661 GCA_964415785.1 uncultured Bradymonadales bacterium | reverse complement strand
GATCCGTGCCTCATCCTCGATCTGGGGAAGCGCGATCCGGCGCGCATCGGTAATGCGATACTTCGACAGGATAGCTACCCCCATCTCGACCGCTCCGATGCCCCTGGTGGGTACATGACGGCATCGCCACTGGGACGCATAGGCGCCGTATCGAAAGTCCGTATGGTCCAACAACCATCGAAACTGATCCACGCCCCCGACGCGCTTGGAACCAATATCGACCTCCTGGAGCAATACAATATCGGGATCAATGGTCTCCATGGCCGCCGCGATCCCCTCCAAATGATCGAGCACCTCGCGGCGCGTCAAAATCACCCGGTCGCCATGACCATCGAACCAGAAATCCACCCGCCCCCCGCCAAATTTGATATTCCAGGTCATGACCTTGAGCTCGCCGGCGGGCGCCAACTCATCGCTCCCCGCGCTCTCATCCTTCGCCATCTCGGCGAGTTCAATCTCCTCGAACTGGGTTTCAAAGGGATCGATCCACTCCAGGGCTGCTCCCAGGCCCTCTCCCATCGAAAAGCGCCGCGCCATCTCCACGAGTTGTCGCGCCCGGAACCGTTCACGCCACTTTCCTTTAATATCTCGTCCCATCGCTTATGTCCTTCGTCACTCCACACAATTGAGCCCCACTCTAGTCTTCCCAGAGCCCATGGCAATCCCATTGCCACCGCCGACCCTATCCATTACAATCTAAACTGCTGTATTCACTGGGGATTCAAGGACGAACCCCCCTTGCGCCTCAATCCCTCCACGGATGGCACCATGAGCACCGAGACGACCCCCCTTCGCCGACAGGCCCGACGTCTCCTCCAGGATTTGAGCTCACTCCTCGCTCCAGAGCAGGACGCTAACTCTCCAGCCTTTCGCCATCTGGCGATTGCCCTTCTCAATCTGGCGATCGAAGACGGCTCTACCGTTCTCTCCAAGACCACTTGCGCCTTTCCCCTCATCGGCTATCTCGCCGACTGGGAGGACGGTGCCCTTAGTGACGACGAGCTCGCCCGACGACTCGGCCAGAGCCCCGCTATCCAGTGGCTCTCGTCGTCCATGATCGAGGCAGCACTTCGCGACCTGTCATCGGAGGCCTCGCCCTCGCTGGAAGATCGCCGTCGTCTCCTGGTCCACCTCGTCAAACGCGATCAACGCCTCGACGCCGTCCTGGCTCTCGATGAACAGGCTCGCCGTGACGTCCTCATCACCGAACCCGAACTCCTCGCCGACGCTCTGGAACTCGCCCAACACGATCCCAGTGACGAAGTCCGAAACCTCCTTACGCCCCTGCTCCCCCGCTGGAATACGGATCACCCCACCGACGCTCTCCGCGCTCTGGCCACCATGGAAGAAAGCGGGTTTAGCACCTCCCCATCTCTTCTCTCCTCCCTCGGCGAACGGGCTCGTCAATTTGAATTGAGCCTCGGCACCCATCTTCGCCACCACTCGCTATTGCCCGCACTTCGCGCCGCTCTGGCCTTTGCTCCCGCTCGCCACCACCATCGCATTCCCCGCGAAGCCCTGCGTCGCTTCCTCACCACTTTTCAACCCCTGGCCAAAGATCCCACACTTGTGGAATTGGCCATCGCCCTCATGGAGACCCGCCATCGGGCCCACGCCCACCTCCGAGGCGCCGCCCCCCTCGCCGAGCTCGAGGACTGGGTCTCCTACCTTCGCGGCCCCTGCGTCGAATTCGCTGAATTTCGCGAACTCAACCTGCGTGAAGCCACCAACTTTGCCCACTATGCCTTTCACCTGCTCAACCTCTTCGACCTGGCCACCATCTGTGGCGACCACCTCTCCGACCCCATTCGCCGTGCCCTCATGGATATCGAAGACGAGATCAAGGAGTGGGTCCTCGTCGGCCAGCGCCAGGGAATTGGCGATGATGCGAGCAGTTTGGAGCGCTTTGACCAGGCCCGCTGGCTCAGCACTGGACCGCGGGCCCGCCTCGCCGATCGCCTGGCCCGCCTCGCCGGCGCCTGGCAAGGGGGCCATCGCCCCGGCCCTCCCGGCAGCCCCCATCGCCCGGACCACCCGCTCTTCGATCGGGCCCGGGCCATGGTCGACGACCCCTCCCAGGCGCTCGACGACCTCCAGCACCGCCTCTCCTGGGCCTCCCTCCACGCCATCGATTGGCTTCACCCCCTCAGCCCACAGACTCTCTTGACCCTCTTGTGCGCCATCACCGATGCCGCCGACGAGCATCCCGATCTCGACCCTCAACGCGCCTTCGTCGTCGATCTCACGCCCCTTCAAACATGGACCGACGAGGTCGGCCTCGCACGCCTCACCCAACTCCTCGACCTCGGCGCCATCCCCCATATCCAGGCCTCCTCGGGTCTCATCATCGACGCCGACGACCAGCGCCTCACCCTGCGCTGTGACCTCCCCCCGCAGGCCCAGGCCACCCTCGACCTCCTTCACCACACCGACGACCCCCACTTTCGCTCCACGCTCGAGGAACGCCTCGCCCTCCTCCTCGATGGCCTCGCTACAGCCCCCTCCTCGCCGTGCGACGAGCGCGGCGTTCCAACGCGGGCCCATTGAATCGGCCTCTTCCATCCCGACGACGGTTGTCAGCCACTCAAAATCTGCTAAACCTCAACCCAGTATCCGTTGACCCTAACGCTCTCCAAATTGCGAGAATCCCATGAAGACCTGGCTTATCCCCGCCCTCATCGCCGCTCTGATGCTCAGTTTCGCCTGTGATGATCCCGCCGAAGACGCCGCCGAGGCCATCGAGGAAGAGGCCGCTGAACTCGAGGGCGAGCTCGATGATATGCTCGACGATATGGACGACGAGGCCGACGCCGAGGTCGACGACGAAACCGCTGACGAGACCGCCGACGCCGACGATGTCGCCACCCCCGACGATGACGGCCTGGTCGTCATCACGGCCACCCAGATGGGCTTTGAGCCCTCCCGCATCGAAGCCCCCGCCGGCCAGGAAGTCACGCTTCGCTTTGAACGAGAAGTCGAGCAAACCTGCATGGATAACGTCGTCTTCGAGGACCAGGATATCGAAGCCGACATTCCCCTCGACGAACCCTACGAGGTCAGCTTCACCCTCGAGGAAGGCGAAGTGATCAATTACGCCTGCGACATGGGCATGGGCGAGAGCACCCTCACCGGGGTCTGAGCCCCATTCCTTGGCTGTTGAGCTTCTTTTCTCCACCAGCGAGCGCGCCCGATGAGCGACGACGCCCCGGGTCCACCGTGGACCATCCTTAAAATCCTCGAGTGGACCACCCAATTCTTCACCGAAAAGGGCATCGATACACCTCGGCTCGACGCCGAGGTGCTCCTCGCTGATACCCTCGACTTTCAGCGTATCCAGCTCTACGCCCGCTTTGACCGCCCCATGGCCGACGAGGAGTTGGCCCACTACCGCTCCCTGGTCAAACGCCGGGCCGCTCGCGAGCCGGTCTCCCATATCTGCGGCCACCGCGAATTCTGGAGCCTCGACTTCCAGGTCGACGCCAACGTCTTGACCCCCCGGCCCGATACTGAAGTTCTCATCCAGGAGACCCTGGATCGAATCGCCGAATTTGACGACCCCTCCATCCGCGTCGCCGATATCGGCACCGGCAGCGGCGTCATCGCCGTCGTCCTCGCCACCGAATACCCCGACCTCGAGCTGTGGGCCACCGATATCGACACCGACGCCCTCGACATCGCAAGAGGCAACGCCACCGCTCACGACGTCGATGACCGCATTCACTTTGCTCAGGGCGACCTCCTCGACGCTCTCCCCGACGACGGTGCCCCCTTCGATATCATCGTCAGCAACCCTCCCTATATTGCCGACGACGAGCGCGACGACCTCCCTCCAGAGGTTCGCGATTTCGAGCCCCCTCAGGCCCTTTTTTCCGGCGACGACGGCCTCGACCACATCCGCCGTCTCATCCCCGAGAGCCTCTCCGCGCTGCGCCCCGGTGGGTGGTTGATCTTCGAACTCGGCCATCAACAGGGCGCGGCCGTCGAGGAGCTGCTTCGGGAATATCCTTTCGATTCCATCGGTATCCGCAGAGATTTCGGCGAGCGCGACCGCGTCGCCCATGCCCGACGGCAACCCTCTTGATGTCCAGGCCTAACCGATGCGCTCTGTAGCTACCGACAACTGCCTGGCCCATATCCTCGTCTGCACCAACCAGCGCTGTGACTCCCCCCTTCCCTCCTGCGCCAAAGCCGACGCCGACGCCGTCCATGACGCCTTTGAGGCCTGGCTTATCTCCCACAAATTGCGCGCCCGTATCTGGTTGACCCGTACCGAATGCCTGGGATGGTGCCACGTCGATGGCACCACCGTTGCCATCTATCCCCAGGATATCCTCTACCGTGCCGTCACCCCCCGCGACTGCTCTACCATCATCCAGCGCCACCTGCTTCCTCTCCTTCCATCCCCTTGACGCGTTGCGTCATTCCCTTGTCTAATTACTTATCGGCGCTATGTTGTCTCTATCTGTAGACAGCCTGGCGCTCCATGTTTGCCCCCACCAAATTTTTTGGGGCTCTGAATGCGCCATGGGATCACCCCCTGGTTCAATGCTTAAGACTCAACGGATGGATTCTATGACTAGCGAGCGAAGCGATATTCTCAACGAACTCTCCCGGGTGCGATACATCGGCCCCAAGTTCGCCGAAATGCTCTACGACGATCA
>CAYQBU010000086.1:0-15663 GCA_964415785.1 uncultured Bradymonadales bacterium | reverse complement strand
AAGAAAAATAAGGAGGAACGCGACAAGGAGGCAAGCGGCGGGAAAAGTACGTGAGGTGGAGATCGTCACGGGACCACTCGAGAGCGGAGAAAAAGTGTAGGGGCGGTGAATACCGACAATAGGCGGGCGGTTTGGGAAGGGCAAATCGAAAAGTCGTACGGCGGCGTCTGTATAAAGTTAATTATGTTAATAGCTGGGTTTGGAAGGGAGGAGATAATTTCGACGACGGCCAGGGCTGTGATATAGAAGAGGTGGTCGGTGGGTCGATCCAATGCCGGCCGCGACGAGGTCGATGGAGGCCATGAAATGACGATGCACGAGGTTAGCGTGAGTGAGCCCAAGGGGCAGACCATGAAATGGGGAATGTATTGGCCACTGATGGTGGTGGTGGCTCTATTGGGCTGCTCTTCGACTCCCAGCAATGGAACCGTGGAGCCCGAGGCCCCGATCGAGTCCGAATCACCGGAGGTGCAGGCCGATTTTGAGGACGCCCTGAGTCTGCTGGAGGATGGGCGTTGGGACGATGCCCGTCAGGAGTTGTATCTCCTTCAAGGCGAGCATCGCGATGATGCCACCGCAGATCTCGCGGAGTTATATATCGCGCGCAGCTACCTCGGGGATCTGGATGAGATCTTTGGAGAGCCCGCTGAGGAGCTCAGAGAGCCGGTAGAACGAGAGGTGTTCGGATTGCTGGGCCCCCTGGCGGCCTCGGAGGGCCTCGATGATCGGATTCGCTCGGCGGCCCAGAGTTATCTGGCATTGGCCTATTTGATCGATGGCGAGTTGGTGGAGGGACTGGAGGTCATCGCCGACTATCCCGGTGCCTCGATGAGTCCGGTCGTGCTGACACAGGATCGAACCTATGTGTGGCCTGTGATCGCTCAGGGGCTTTCCGAAGCGGGGCGAAAGGGCGATGCCCTCAAGGCCTGGGGCGACTACCACAAGATGATCGTTGACGACGACGAGCGAGAAGACGAGCGGCTGCAATTCGTGGTGACCCGGGCCTTTGAGGATGCCGACGCGGTGGAGTCTCGCCAGCTCAGCGAGTTGGTGACGGACCGTCGATCCCTGACGCGGGTGGCGGCGACCTGGGGATTAATTCGGCGCCACCTCGATGGTGGCGTCAACGGCGAATCTGTGGAGTCACTCCAGGCGTTTTTCAACGATATGGCCCCTGAATTTGCCAGTCTGGGCCTCGGCGATCGGGCGTCGGAGTTGTCGATGGCTCTGTCCAGTCAGGCCGGCCCGCAGCGATTGGTCATCGGTGCATTGCTGCCGCTTAGTGGTCCCAACCGAAGCGTGGGGAATCGAGCTCTGGCAGGGATGCTAGTGGCTCAGCGCTCGTTTCATCAGGCGGGAGATCCGGCGGTGACGCTGTTGATTGAGGATTCCCACGGCGATCCGGAGGCAGCCTACGAGCGCCTGGTCAACGATGGGGCGACGGCCGTGGTGGGGCCGCTTCGCACGGACACGGCTCGCGCCATCGCTCCCATGGTGGAGTCCCATGGGGTGCCAACCCTGGCGTTGGCCGCCGACCGCATTGGAGAGCGGACAGTGGCAGACGACGAGGAACGCAACGGCCGAGCTCCCATGTTTCGAAATTTTGTGGACTCCGTGGCCGAGGCGCGAGCGGCAGCCAAGATTGCCCACCAACGTTTGGGCGATCAACGGGCAGCGATCGTTCACCCCGATATGGGCTATGGGCGGGTGCTGGCACTGGCGTTTCGCGATGAATTCGAAGCGCGTGGGGGGGAAGTCGTGATCGAGGTGGAGTACGATCGCAGCTCCTCGGATTACGAGTCCGTGGCCCGCGAGGTGGCGAGTGCGCGCCCGGAGGCGGTCTTTATCCCCGATTCGGGCTCCAAGGTCGCCGAGTTGTCGGCATTTTTTGCCCAGGAGCAGATGTGGGGTAGCCCGGCCTATGAGACACCGCCCGACGATGGTCGGCTCTACGTCCATTACCTGGGCACCAGCCTTTGGCAGGCGCCGATCATCGCCGAACAGGCGTCCAGCTATCTCAAGGGGGCGATCGTGCCCGCCTGGTTTTCAAGGGAGTTTCGCGATCGGGAGACCACGCAATTGGCGCGCAGCTTTGAGGCGATTTACGAAAGTGAGGTCGATCACTTCGTGGCCTTTGCCTACGATTCCGTTCAGCGGCTGCGAAGCTTTATGCTCGATCGCGGCCTCAATACCAGCGAGGCGATCGTGGAAGCCCTGTACCGCGAGGAATGGGCCAATGGCGCCACGGGTCGATTTGCCTTCGATGAATTCGGTGAGCCCCGTCGGGAGCTGCGCTTTCTCAGCGTCGGCGATCGCAGCTGGGAGGTCTTTGAGGAAACGGTGGTGACGCCACTGAAGGGGCGACAGGCCTTGGAGCGCGAAATCGAGAGCGAAGATCTCGATGATTTCGAAGAGGAGAGCAGCGACGAGTTGGAGGACGAAGAGGGAGACGACGAGATTGTTCCCGACGTCGACGGGGTTCCTGAGGTGGACGGCGTTCCATGAGAGGGGTGTGGGCAAAGGGCATTTCTGCTGGCGTGGTGTTCCTGCTGGCGTTGGGAGTCATGGGAGGGTGGGCAGCGGCCGAGGAGGGCGGCAGCGAGGAGATGGAGCCGCGCTGGGAGCAAGAGCGGCGAACGCTGGAGGATATGAGCCGCGAGGAGTTGGAGGAGGAGGGATTCGTCTTCGAGGATACCCTCCAGGAGCGTCAGCGCGCCCACGCCACACTATTTGCCATGACCGCCGGGGCGGTGGTGCCCGGAGCCGGGCATTGGCAATTGGACGATTCTCGAACAGCGATTTCATTGGTGGTGGTGGATGCAACGGCCCTGGCGCTGATCACAGCGGGCACGGTGTTGGCGATTCGGCCCACGGAGCGACCGGCGATTGACGATCGGCGCTACGAAATGTGGTTTGCAGGAACGGGATTGCTGGGCACCAGCTGGTTGGTGGATATCTTTGGCACGGCCTATCGCGATGATCTGGGGATCCCGGAGTCGACGCGCCGCCAGCGCGGCTGGGGCGTGGGGGCGCGCTACGAATACGTTCGGCCCCGAGAGCTGACGCTTCGCCACATGTGGACGACGGAGCTCACACTCCGGTCGCGCCATTTGGAGGGCCAGTTGGGGATGAGCCAGGAGTTTGGGTGGGGGATGTCCGATTATTTTGTGGAGGGGCGCTGGTTTCCCCTGGTGTCTCGCGACGGACGAACCCGGCTGGGCCTTCAGGCCTCGGGACGAGTGGCCCGCTATCGCATGGACGAGCCCTTCCAGCGAATCGACGGTGTAGGGCGCCTGGTGGGAGAACTCGATTTGGGTCGCCTGATTGGTCATCTCGACCAGATGCAGGTGGGCGTGAGCATAGGTGCCGGGGCGAGGGGCGAACGCGTCCTCGTCGATGATCAATGGCCGGATTATGAACAACAGGCGCTGCTGGTGCCCATGCGCATGGAGCTGGCCCTGAACCTCACCGATCCACTGCGGTTAATCGTGGGGTATGAGAGGGGAGAGCGAAATTGGCTGGAGCCCCAGGCGAGCCGGCTGGGCCATCCCACGGTGGAGCTTCGCTACCGCAGCACGGAGCGAATTGACCTGCATTTTCAATCCTATTTTGGGCAGGGGACGGGCCTGGGAGCAGGGCTTCGCTTCTGGTTTGGAGAATGAGGACCAGGGGAATAAACAGGGCCTCATGCATTGCTGTTTAGAGTTCTGGGCCCTCCCAGATTGGACGCGCCGGCGACCTCATGATAGTGCCTCGTAGGCAAGCTCCGGGGGCCGACTGCCCGAGATAAGACCCAATTCCGTAAATAAGCCCAAGGTCGAAATATGTTCACCTTTTCCTCCATGATCACTGTCGCCGAAGCGTCGGGGAGTTCCGACGTCTGGCAGATCGTGCTCGAGGCCGACGCCGTGGTGACGTCGGTGCTTATATTATTGGCGGTGATGAGCGTCGTCTCCTGGTATATCACCGGCTACAAATGGTGGTATCTGCGTCGGGCGCGCCAGGAGTCAGAGCGGTTTTTGGACGTCTTCTGGCAGTCCAAGCGCCTGGATGCGATCTTTCAGTCCACCGATGACTACCCGGACGCGCCGGTCAGTGAGGTGTTTCGCGCCGGCTACCTGGAGCTGTCCAAGCTCAAGAACAAGGATCGCGAGGGGGAAGGGGCGTCGATGCGTCACCAACTCGGCGATATCGAAAATGTGCAGCGGGCGCTTCGCCGCACCCAGCGAAAGGAGCTGACCAAGGCGGAGTCGCTGGTGCCCTGGCTGGCGAGCATTGGTTCCACCTCTCCGTTTATCGGTCTATTTGGAACGGTGTGGGGGATCATGGTCGCCTTTTTGGAGATCAGTCAGCAGGAGGCGGCGGGCATCGACGTGGTGGGACAGCCCATCGCCGAGGCTTTGATCGTGACGGCCATGGGTCTTTTTGCGGCCATTCCAGCGGTCGTCGCCTACAACTGGTTGGTCAATGATATCAAAGTGATGGGGGCGGAGATGGATAATTTTTCCTCGGACTTCCTCAATATCGTCAAGCGGCATTTTTTCGATTGATGCCCTGCTCCAGGGCGTGATTGAGCCATAAGTAAGGAGGCGTCAATGGGCGCAGAGATGGGCGATACATCGGGGACCAATACGCTGCTGGCAAATATCAACGTCACCCCCCTGGTGGATGTGATGTTGGTGCTGCTCGTTATCTTTATGATCACGACACCGATGATGCACGAGATGGCGGAGCATCACAGCGACGAAGAAATGGAGCTTCCCCCGGTGACCGAGGACGATCGACGGCTTCAGATCGATGAGATCGACGAATTGATTTTGACGATCGACAAAGACCTTCGATTTTTCCTGGGCGCCGAACCTCTGGTCGATTGCAGTCCTTATGCTGAGGAGGAAGGCCCCAATCGCTTCGATCCCTGTTTCGATGAATTGCAGGCCCAGGTGGAGAATAACCGAAAGCTCCAAGACGACGGACGGCTCTACCTGATGGGAGATACGGAGATCCCCTATGGGGTAGTGGTGGGGGCGATGAACCGCATTCGCCTCGCTGGTGTCTCCCATGTGGGGATGGTGACCAACCCGGAGCTACGCGAAGCCCTGGAGTAGAGCGGTTTGGCAAGCGTAATTAGGCCTGATTAGGACAGCAATGAATGATCCGTACCACAGAGCGGGGAAAAGACATCTCGGTGCTATGGGGCGCCAGGAGATGTGGGTGGGCATGGGCCTGACCCTGCTCTTTCACGGCACGTTGGTCGCTCTGGCGGTGCTGGGGCTGTGGTTGGCTGACGGGGTGGAGGAAGAAGACGACGATGCGTTGGAGCTGGTCTTCGATGATGTGGAACTCCTTGCGCTGGGCGAGGAGCGCGAGCCCGATCAAATGCCTCGCTTTACCGGCGATGAGGGGCAGCCCCTGGAGAGCGATGATGTCGCCGAGGTTGATCCGGAGGCTCCACCGGAGCCGCCAGAACCGGACGCAGAAGTGGACCCCGAGCCCACCGAGGAGGAAGAAGAGGTGGACGAGGAGGCCGAACAGCGCGAACGGGATCGCCGCGCCGAAGAAGAGGAGCGCCAACGCCAACAGGAGCAAGAAGAGCGGCGTCGAGAGCGCCAGCGGCGCATGGATGAGGCCCTGGGCCAATTCGACGCCGATGGCCGCGGCGACCAGGCTCCCGAGGGCAGCCCTGAGGGCGTGGAAGGGGGCACGGTCACCGACGCCGACATGGCCAATATGGAACAAACCTACCACGCTCGATTGCTACAGATGATCGAGCGCCATTGGCGCATCCCGACGGTGATCTCCGACGAAGAGCTACAAGAACTCTCCGGCCGGGTCTCGGTTCGCGTCGAGCTGAGTGAGGAGGGCCATATCGAGGACTTTGAATTTCGGCAGCGAGCGGACCACGACGAATTTGATGCCAGCATTGAACGCGTCCTCCGTGAATTTATGGCTGACCACGGCGGTCACACCCTACCGATGCCGGAGCAGGATGATATCCGCGAGCAACTGGTACAGCGCGGGCTCATCCTGTCGACCTGGGAACATCTGCAACGCTGAAGAGGAGTTGGATTATGACGACCATGGCGACCACATCGATCGCGGAAAAATTTGGGCTGCTGGGATTGGTGACTGCCGTCCTGATGGCCACGGCGGTGAGCGCCCAGGCCGATCCGGGTCCATCATCTCCCCCGGGAGAAATGGAGATCCACGAGGACGAGGAGGAGTCCACGGGGATCGAGGAGCAGGAGGGCATCGAGATCGACGTGCGCGTGGGAGCAAGCCGCGTTCTGGTCCCCATGGGGGTGCCGGACACCATTCGCGGCGATGACGAAGTGGATTCGGTGGCCAATGATGTAGAGGAGATCTTGCGCCGGAATCTGGAGCTGGCGGGTTATTTCGATCTTCTCGACCCGGGGAGCTTCTTCTTTGACACCGACGAAGAGGGGATGTCCGTCGCTGATATCGGGTTTTCCAATTGGTTTAATGTCGGCGCCCAGGGGTTGGTCAAGAGCGAAGTGCGCCGGGCCTCCTCGGAGGAGGTCGAATTGGACTTGAGACTGTTTGCCGTGGAGCAGGGCCAGCAGATCGAGCTGGACTGGTCGGCGACCACTGTCGACGAGGGGGCGATTCGCGCCGAGATCAACGCCTTCATCAACGAAGTGGTACGCCACTACACGGGCAACCCCGGCTTTTTCGGCTCTCAGATCGCCTTCTCGCGCCGCCATGACGCGAGGACCAAGCATATCTACCGCGCCAACGCCGACGGCAGTGGCGTCGAGCGCATCAGCCGCTCCGACAACATCAATCTGGTGCCAACCTTTGCAAAGGACGGGCGGATATTCTTTACGGATTACCGCGACGGTAACCCCGATCTCTACGTCTACGACGACGGGGATTACCGACGCCTCTCGGATACCCAGGGGCAGAATACGGGGGCCGCCTATTGCGACGGCAAGGTGGCGGTGACGATGTCGCGGGCAACAACCCAGACCGACATCTACCTCATCGACCCGGAGTCCGGGAGCATGGACAAGCGCTTGACCGACCACTGGGCGATCGATGTCAGCCCCACCTGGAGTCCCGATTGCAGCCAGATCGCCTTTGTGTCGGGGCGCTCCGGGGGAGCCCATATCTTTTTGATGGATCCCGATGGCGAGGACACTCGCCGGCTGACCTTCCGGGGAAGTTATAATACCACTCCCGATTGGTCGCCCCGCGGCGACCGGATCGTCTTTAGTGGACGGGACGAATATGCGCGATTCGATATCTTTACGGTGGATATGGACGGTAATATCGAGCGGTTGACCCAGGATCAGGGCGATAATTTTGAGCCCGTCTTTAGCCCCGATGGGCGTTATATTCTCTTCGTCAGCGATCGAGAAGATGGACGCCAACTGTGGTTGATGACCGCCGATGGGCAGATGCAGACTCGGCTCACCCAGTCCGGCTCCGGATACGAAGAGCCGGCCTGGCGTCGGTGAGGGCTTTTGCGAATGATTCTAATTTTTAGCGAGTGAGCAGATAGCGATGTCCCAGGTATCAGAGGCGACGACGATCATCGGTGAGTTGGAGACCTCTCTGGGCATGCCGGTGATTGTCTTTCTATCCCACTGGCAGGGTGAGTATGCCGTCGATCCCGGCGAAGATGGAGGACGACTGCTCTCCAAGGTGATGGTGGAGGTTTATCGGCGTCACGGCGAGCCTCGACAGATGGCGCTCGTCCTTCTGGGGCGCGGTGGTGAGAGCTGTTTTGCCGACCAGGTGCTTCGCTGCGCAGAACATCTGGACATAGAGCTCGACGTGGTGGTGCCCCATCGCATCGATGGAGCCACGGCGTTGCTCGCCCTCGGCGCCGATCGAATCACGCTCCATCCAGGAGGGGGGATCGGTGCCGTCGACAGGGGTCTACTGGTGACGGGACGTCAGCGCGTCGATAGCGATATTCAGGAATTGAGTGGGTTGAGCCTCCGGGACTTGGCCTCCCTGCCGGAGAGCGAAAAGGGAGTGATCACGCGAGTGGCCAGAGAGCGTCTGGTCTGTCGCGATCTGCGACGGCTGGCTCGCCGACATATTGCTGGAGACAAGGCTCAGTGGGCGATGATGGAATCGCTGGGCAAAGGAGCGGCCCTTGGTCAGGCGGAGCTCCAGAACCGGGGGCTCGACGTCCGCGTCGCACCGGGGCCACTGGCTGAGCAACTCGACGAGTTGTTGGAGTGGGGGATAGACTTTATGCATCTCTTCGAAGATCCATCGCAGCGCTTTGAGGTCTCCGCAGAGGTGGCCGACGAGGTGGAGTTCGAACCGGCGACCACCGTTCCGGCAGCGGTGATCCTGGAGGCCGAGAGTGGCTACCTCTATGAATTGGACACCGGCAGCCCCGATCCCTACGCCCCGCGCTTGCTCGGCGGCTGGTCCTCCTGGGAGCCTCGTGCCCTGGATGGCGAGTGCTCCGTGGAATAAATCGACGCCCACTTCCGGTTATCCCGATCCTGCGGCAAATTAGGGCTTGCAAATCATGGCGCATGGGACTACATTCTTATGTACCCAATGCAACCTACTTCGCACTGCCGATTACGGCACCCCCCCCGAAGGTTGCAAGTAACCCTACAAGAAAATTCCAGTAAAAATGTAATTTTCCGTCTTCACGGAAAATTCCAGGCAAACCCCCTGCATCTGGCATGGGAACGATATTTTTGCTTGATGGTTTACAAGGGGTGCGATATGAAGTCGACCGCTTAGCCGGAGTGGCGGAATCGGTAGACGCGTCGGATTCAAAATCCGATGGCCTTACGGTCGTGAGGGTTCGAATCCCTCCTCCGGTATTGATAGAGAAGACAGAGGGCGGAAGACAAGAAACGGCGATTCGTGAGTGAACGAATGCGCCGTTTTCTGCCTTTGTAGGACAGCGTCGGGAACACCGCTCCGAACTGGGCTTCGTCGACGTGGAAACAATTGCGAGCGCGAAGGGGCCGGTCGAGACGGAAGGCGTGGAAGTGAGGCTTGAGGCTCCTAGATTCCATCACTGTGTGCTATCGGTAATCAACGACGACGTGGGGCGAACGACGACCGGCGCCGATATTCGACTTTCTATCCGGTTCGATGACAGCGACTCCAACGAGCTTCACGTCGTCGAAGTCGAAGCGCCCTCCGAGGGGTCTTCGTCGGACATCGAGCGATGCCTCAGGTCATCGATTGAAGAGATGTGCTTGCCTTCTCGATTCCTGAGGTAATTGGTGTCCGTGCATCCCGAATTGGATGAGAACTGGTTGTGGTGAGGAGCCGAAAAGTTATTGGTGAAGATCCACGGGTGTATAGCTTTCGGGTGTTCATCTCCTGCAACCCAGAGAGGTCAGCAATGCAAACCGAGAGTCAAAGAACTGAGCGTCGAGGAACCGAAAGTCGAGGGACCGAAAGTCGAGTATTCGAGACCCGCTCTGTGGACGAAAGAAATCGATGGCTATTTCTCTTTCAGGGCGTCGTCGCCGCGTTTCTGGGGCTTGGGCTGTTGATGATGCCGGGTCCCACTCTGTTAGCGGTGATCATGGGTCTTGGTGCCTATTGGGTGATTCGCGGGGTGGCGACGCTGGTTTATATGGCGGGGAATCGAGATGAGTGGGGCTGGACGCTCTTCGTGGGTCTGTTGAGCATCGGCGCCGGGGCGATGGCGATAGCAATCCCTACGGTCACGGGGACCATGCTCTTTGGCGTCTTTATCATGGTTATCGGAGGACTGGCGATTTTGACGGGGATCACTGAGATGTATTACGGCCTCAGTTCTCACAGGCTCAGCCTATTTCTGCTGGGCGTGGTCAGTTTGTTTCTGGGAAGTGTCCTGATCGCCCACCCCTGGATAGGAATGGCGGCGCTGATGGCATTCGTAGGGGCGGTTAGTCTGGTCGGTGGAGTGGTCACGATCGCGGCGGCGCTGCGAGGAGCTCGCGATCCCATCCACCACGCAGAGCGAGTATAACCCGGGATAAATCGCTGTGTGTGCGCTGTTTTCGGTGATGCGCTGTCGGGGGGCAGCGCTTCATGGTGCGGATAGTTTTGGTGGGAAGTGAGAAAGGGAATGAGTTTATCGCTTGACTGGCTTTCATCGGTGGAAATTATGGATACGGAGAATCCCTTTCCGAAACATACATGGAGGCATCATGCCGGAAAAAACGCTGTTCAAAAATGAGAGTAAGCAGAGTCGCAAGGCGATCGCCGAGTACCTTCGGGCGGTGGCCGATTCCCTGGAGTCCGGCGGAGAGATCACGCTTCGCTCGGGCGACCAATCGGTGACCCTCAATCCACCAGAGTACCTGGAGTTTGAGGTGGAAGCCGAACGAGAGGGCAGAGCGAACAATCGCGAATTGAGCATTGAATTTGAACTGGAGTGGAAAGAGTCGGACTCCGGCAAGAGCGGTGGCGGCGGCGATCTGACCATCGAATAGTCCGAGAAAAGCGGAGGTGGACCACGCCTCATCTTGCGTCATCATGGTGCCGATGTTAGGTAAAGAGGAGTGCAATCAAAAGACTTCCTCCCGTGAGATGGAGATGAGGATGATGGGAAGCCTGCGTAAAGCAATGTGGTCAGCGGCCGTGGTCGCTGTGGTGATGGGCATGGCCGCAACGGCGGTGGCCCAAGACTTTAGTTTCGAGGCCTGGAGTGATGTCACCCAGGTATGCCCGACCTGTGAGCCGCCACCGGCGGATACGATCGAGACCGCCGATGGAGAGACTATCGAGGGAACGATCCGAGCCATCAACCCCGTATTCTATACGCTGGAGCGGTTTGGCGAAGTTCGGACGGTGCCCACCGGTGAGGTGGAATCCGTGGAGTGGAAACGTGGAGACCAGCCCGATGGACTGGAGAGTTTAGACCAGATCGTGTTGGATAACGGCCACGTCCTTACCGGTGAGATCACCATTGATAACGACCGGCCGCCATTCTTCGAACTCGAGTCCTCTTACCTCGACCATTCGTATACGGTCTTCAAGTCCCAGATCGCGATGGTCTTTCGAGATGGCGAGGAATACGACTTCGAAGCGGCAATGGATGAAGTCGAGGACGCTCGCGAGTCGGATTGAAGCCCAAGGATTTGGAACGCAAAACTCCCGTTGGACCTCAGGTCCAACGGGAGTTTTTTCGTTGTCTGGCGTGAGCGAACAGGTCAGCCCGGGTTAATAGGAGTGAAGACGAATCTGTCCCTTGCCGGCCTTGAGGGCTTCGACCTCGAGGTCTGCCAACTCCTGGAGGCGTGATTTAACCTCGTCGTGGGGAAAAAACTCGCGGGCCAGGCCGGTATACAGGGTGTGGTGGTCGGCCTCGGTGCGAAAGAGCTCCTCGTAGAACGCCGCCAGCTGGGGGTCGTCTTCGACGCCATCCTTGAGGATGGAGAAACGCTCACAGCTTCGGGCCTCGATGAGGGCGGCGACCAAGAGTTTGTCGAGCAGGCGCTGGGGTTCGTTGCCGCGAATGGCGTTGACCAATTCCGAGGCGTACGGGGCGGGCTTGAGCTTTCGCAGTTCGATATCGCGCTCGTCGAGAATATCGAGCATGCGGGCGAAGTGATCCATCTCCTCCTGGACGACTTCGCTGAGGGCGCGGGCCATTTTGTGGCGCCCAGTATAGTGAAAGATCATGCTCAGGGCGGTGGAAGCCGCGCGTTTTTCGAGGTGAGCGTGATCGATGAGGACGAGGTCCAGTCGATCCTTGACGCTATCAAACCAGCCCTCGCGGGTGTCGGTGGCGAGATTTAGCACAGAAGAACTCCAGGTGGTGAAATCATTGAATGGTGAGGGGGTAGGCGGGCACAAAGAGCGGTTCGTCGGCGTTGAAATAGAAGGGCCAGAGAAGATCGGCCTCCAACTGCTGGAGGGCGTTCATCCATTGGCCGCCGGGATATCGGGAGCCGGCAGGGGCGAAGAGGCCCAGGCGATCGGTGGCGCGTCCAAGAGCGGAAGAAGCGGGCACGCTCTGGAGGCTTCCGCCGCGGCCGGTGCGGTCGACGTATTCGGCTTCACCAGCGGTGAGACCAGCGACCTCTTCGGCGCGTCGGAGGGCATCCAGGAGGCTGCCCTCGCGATCGACCAACTCGGCGTCTCGAGCTGCTTTCCCAGTCCAGACGCGGCCGCGGGCGACTTCGTCGATTTGTTCTGGGGTCAGCGGTCGAGTGGTCGCCACCTGTTGGAGGAAGAGGTCGTAGAGGTAGCTGATGCTTCGCTTGAGCCCCTCGCGCTCGCCCTCACTCCAGGGTTGCCAGATGGAGAATGCTCCGGCTCGATCCCCGCGCCGCTCCTCTTCGGTGGCGATGCCGATGCGGTCGGCCAGGGCGCCGACGTTGAATTTACCGGCGAAGATACCGATAGAGCCCGTGAGCGACAGGGGAGTGGCAATGATCTCATCGGCGCCGGCCGCAACGTAGTAGCCACCGCTGGCGGCGCTGCCCCCCATGGAGGCAATCACCGGCTTCTGGGACGCCACGTTGCGAAGGGCTCGAAAGATCATATCGCTGCCCACGGCGCTTCCCCCGGGACTGTCGATGCGCACCACGACGGCCTTGACGTTACGATCGCGGCGAAGGGAGTCGAGGGTCTCCAGAATGGACTCGGCGCCGGTGATCATGGAGGAGCCAAAGGGCGTGGTGGTGGACTCGCCGGAGATGATCGTTCCGTCCACATAGACCACGGCGATCTCGGGGCGTGGACCCCATTGCTCGTGCTCAACATGGCGCTGAGAGTAGCCCGATTCCGGTCCAAAATAACTCCCCGTGATCCGTCGCAAGCGGTCTTTGATGTCATCGTCGTAGACCAGATCGTCGATCAGTCCCTCCTCAAGAGCTTCGTAGGGAAGAAGGGGGGTGTTGTCGATGATGGACTCGATGGATCCCTGGGAGCGATCTCGGCGCTGGGCGATGCGCGAGGTGATCTCGTCGTAGTAATCGTCCAGAATAGCCGCCGTCTGTTCTCGAGCGGCGTCGGTGGGCCCGTCGTCTTCCACAAAGATCTCGGGGGCCGATTTATAGTCGCCAATGCGAATGAATTCGGCCTGGACACCGAGGCGGTCGAAGAGGCGAGCATAGGTCGTAAATTCGCTGTGCAGCCCCGTCGGGGCATAGGGGGTGGAGGGACGCATCCAAATACTGTTGGCTGCCGACGCGGCGTAGATCACGGAGGTGGAGGGCAACTCGGTGCCCATGATCGCCAGGCTATCCTTGCCGGCGTCGTGGAGTCCTTCCATTGCCTGATGGAGCTCCCAGCCCTGGGAGTAGCTCAAGGAACGCTCCACTCGGAGGACAACGCCATCGACGGAGGCGTCCTCGGTGGCCCCCTCGATGTCAGTGAGGACACGCATAAAGGGGTGGGTGGCGGGACCGAAGAAAGGGTTGGTGGCTTGCTCGGTGACCGATTCGTCGAGGGTGATCTCTATCCATCGCCCGCGTTCGCTTCGAATGGGACGCTTGCGCGTCGTTCCGGCCCAGGTGCGGTACGTGGTCCCCGTAAGGGTCGAAGCACTGGCATGGGAGCCCTGACCAAAGTGGTTTGCCGCCTGAAGTCCGAAGTCACCAAAGCTAAATTCCCACCCGACGGAAAGGGTGTTCAAGTCCAGGTCGTTTCGTCCGTCGGGGTGGGGCAGATCGAGCTGAGCCTGGGTGAAAAATCGAAGGCCTGGATAAAACTCGGCGGATAGGCGCGGGCGAAGCCAAAAGGCGTCTTCATCTTGGATGGATTGGAACTCAGTGTCGATAAAGAGGCGGCCACTGAAGGCTTTGGCGGCCAGTCCAACACCATATCGCCGTGGAAGGGCGCGCTCGGTATCCAGAAACGATGCTCTGAAATCACGTCCAACCACTCCCGTGCTGAGCCGGGACGTCAGTCGCAATTGGGCCCCCAGATCGGTGGTGCTCAAGTTGTTGAGGCGTTGGCTATCTCGACTTCCAAACCGGTTGTGGTTGATGCCCAGGGAGAGGCGATCTCCGGGGCTGAGCGCGGCACCAAAGGTGGTCTTGCGAAAGCCACCATAAGCGGGACCCAATGCGGGGTTGTTCACCCATTGAAATCCGACACCCACGCCACCGGAATCACCGCCAGCACCAAAAAGGAAGGAAAACCCGTCGGTGATGACTCCATCGTAGTCGCTACGAGGTGAAAACCACCCGATACTGGCCTCGCTGCCCTGGATGAATCCCAGTCCCGCCGGGTTGACCTCCAGGCTTGCGGAGTCGCTCTGGGTGGAAATCGACCGATCGGGAACCGGGATGCCGTCACTCGGCGTCGGGGGCTGAGCGACGGCCGTGAAGGGAATTGATATCGAACAGAGTGCCACTATCAGCCATAGATTTCGCATCCACCATCCTTAAATTTGTCGAAGCCCCGTGACGCCTGCCAGCACGATCCATCAATTAAAATCAGCGTCTACACCTTCGCGTTCGCCGTCATCGCCGAGAGGTTGCTGCAAATCCATCTGGTTCTCAAGGATATTTGCGATGCGTCGGGCGAGGCGCAGTGCATTTTGATTGGGCATCGACGTTTCCATCACCACATGATTGTCATCTTGCTGGAGGGAGAGGTTCTGGAGCAGTGGTCCCAATCCGAACATGGTGAATAAGGGGTTGCGTGCGGCATCATTTCGGGCCTTGTCGACATCTTCGATCATTTCTTCGGCCCGTTCGTCATCACTGAGGGTGATAAAAGAAGCGATGCGGATGTCTGAGGAGTCGGCGCGAAGGCCGAGCGCCATAAAGGATGCATCGGCCTGCTCTGCCAACTCATCATCATCGATATTTGGGGAGGTCAGGACAAAGAGCCCTGGACTTCCCCCGACGCGACGAAGTCCTTCCTCAAATTCTGCGCCAAGCCCTCCTGCAGAACTAAGCTGTTCGCCACCGGTGGACCGAAATTCGGAAGAACCAAATAAGACGGCCAGTTTCTGGTCCCCGACGGGGTAGAGGGTCATGGCCCGATCATCGATGGCCAATTCGCCGTCACCGTCATAATCTTCCGACAACGATGCGAGGACCGCTGTGGCGTCGAAGTCACCGGAGACCAATGCCAGTGAATCTCCTGATCCCGCCGCCGCCCCCTGAATGGCCGCCGCCGGGCTGCTCAACATTTGCTGATTCAGAGGAGGGAAGTTGGACACCATCATCAGTGATGAGAGATCGGAGTCGACCTCCAGGTCGAGGGTCGACTCCAGGTTTCGAATCGCTGACGCCAACATGGGTTGATTTCGAATCATCCCAATGGCCTGGTCGTAGAGTGGCGAATTTCGAAGTTCTTCAAAATCGACACCCACCACGGTGTCAAAGCCGGCGGGAATATCGTCGAGAGATGTTCCCGCCGAAGCGGTGGAAGCCCCGAGCGTCATCAAGAGAAGTATCGACGAAAAAAGCAGACCAGCGCGGTGATGGATAGTCTTCAACATGATCACTCCAGGCGTAATGTGGGGCAAAGGTGCCCCGTCAGTGAACCCGCAAATTAGGGACCTGCTGCGGGGCTGTAAAGGATCGCGCGTGCGAGGGCAGAACATTTCCCACCTTTTTCCATATTTCTCCTTGACGGCGGCCCGGGTGCCCCATATAACGCCGCTCGCTCGGACGGAGAGGCCCGCCACATACTGCGGCGCCGATGACCCGATACCGAGACGGGCTGAAAACGCGTTTCCCACATTAATTGGGAAAA
>CAYQBU010000085.1:0-15780 GCA_964415785.1 uncultured Bradymonadales bacterium | reverse complement strand
CGAGAAGTGCGTCCCCTGGAGGGCAGGGTTCCGACGGTGGAAGAGGTCCGGGGCTGGACGTATATGGACCAGGTCATCGACGAGGTCCTTCGGCTCTATCCGCCGGCCTGGACGGTGGAGAGGGAGCCTCTGGAAGATGATGTGGTCCAGGGATATCAGATTCCGGCGGGGAGTATCGTCTCGGTGGGGCCCTATTTTGTGCATCACAACGAGCGGGTGTGGCCGAACCCGGAGGGCTTTGACCCCGGGCGCTTCGAGGGCGGTCGAGCAGAGCGCGAGCGCTACGCTCACTTTCCCTTTGGCGGCGGGCCCAGAATGTGCGTGGGCGCCGATTTTGCGATCCTGGAGGCTAAATTTGTATTGGGGACAGTGCTGGGGGCTGGTCGCCTGGATCTGGTGAACGCCCATGAGGTGGAAGCGGAGGGGACGGTCACGCTCTATCCCCGGCAAGGAGTCAATATGCGATTTATTCCCCACGATTTGTGAGTCCAATCGCTTAGCCCATGTGCTTTACAGGATTCAGGCCGGTTCCTACTCTTTAGCCCGGATTATTCATGACTCGTCTACTGCGGCTCATCAGAGCCGAGATGCCTGCATTTCACTCCGCGACGGTGCTCTGCACCGCCTGTGGGGCTCAATTTTGGCCTCTCACCTCTGATTTTGCCTCGTAACAACGTCTCATGAATAATCCGGGTTAGACCACTAGCGATGGACGGATCACGGTTTAGAGTTGGAGCATCTATGAGGCATGGATTCATGGTGGTGGCAGTGGTGCTGGGGAGCGGGGTGCTCCATGGATGTACGGGTGGAGAAGACCTGGTAGATGACGAGGAGCATATCTACTACCGCGGTGATGATGGACAGTTTTACCCATCGATGGTGGAGTCGAGGTTGGGTGTCGATGCCAACCGCGATGGTAGGATTGACTTTAGCGACGCCTCCTCGATGGAGCATCGCCTCGAGCCCGATGAAGGGTTCGGGGCTTTATTTTTGGCCAATATTAACGATGACGCCGGGGCCTGCGACCCGGCGATGAGCGATGACGAATTCATGAATTGTTTCGATGGAGCCTCCCATCAGTTGGGTGGGATGTCGGATCTGGCGAACCTTGCGCGCATCGAGACGGAGCCCACCATTGCCGTGGGATCTGATGTTGAGGGGATGCTCGACATCAATGAGGAGGCCCGGGACCACATTCATCTGTACTGGCGAAGCCTCGACGAGACGGACGAGGTGGACTCCTTTGAGCCGTACCGCCCGGGAGAGGATAGGATCAAAGGGCCCGATCTGGAGGCCGGCGTTGAATTCGCCATCGAGGGGCGTTCGCTGGTGGACTCGCAGCGGGGGTGGGATGGCCAGGTGGAGTTGAGCTGGACGATCGAGATCCCGGCGTTGGGAAGAACGACGGAAGATAGGGCGCAGATGGAGCAGGCTCCGGTGCTCTTTCGTACACACCTTCAGGACGCCACGCGGGTCTATGCCGCGGAGCTCGGCCAGGGGGCAAATGCCGAGTTTTTGAGCGACCTCGATGCGGCGGTGGGGGCGTCGGGTGTGGAGCAGGGATTGCATCTTTTGGATACGGGCGACCCCTGGGTCCAGGACTATCTGCTCGTGGGCTACTCGTCGATTCCAGGGCCCGACGGGCCGCGGGAGATGCCGGTCTATTTTCGAAGCGCCAATATTGATTTCCCGGAGTCATTGAGAGAGATCGCAGAGCGCATCTACGATTTGCAGAATGTTCCCTTTTCCGATGAGCCTCTGCGGGGGGCGGGCCGACTGGCCTATACGGAGTTTCACGGGTCATCGGCGGCCGGCCAGACCCAATATCATCCGGAGAAGGGCTTTGACCCGGTGGACGCCACGGGCGTCGATGTCGATGACGTGGTCAGCTACCTCTTTGGCAATTCCAGCGATGAGGAATATCCCGAGATCGCGGCGCTCTATGGTGCGGTGTCAGAATCGGACACCCTGGACTCCTTTGGCAATACGGAGGTGATTCCACCGCATACGTCGCCCGATGGAGAGGCCTATCCCCATGGTCGTGTGATTCGGGGTCGCTCGTTGAGCGAGGATTCGATCCGTCCGGACCCCACCCTGAGTCGCGTCATCGATGAGCAGGGCGAGCAACCCATTGTGTGGATCGACACCCACTGGTTGTCCGTGGCTCATGTCGACGAGATCGTCAGTTTTGTGGAGAGCGATAATGAACGGGGATGGACGATGCTCTACGCCGATCCGCTGCGAGCGGAGGCGATGCTCGAGGACCTGGAGGCCCAGGGATATGGCCAGGAGACGATGTTTCAGGGCAAGTCCTGGCCGCGGGCAGGCTCGGCGGAGGTGACGGTGTCGGAGACCCTCAACGATCCCGACTTGCGCGACGCCAACGCGAGGGCGGCGCTGGAGGTCCAGGACCAGGTCCAGATCATTGAAGACGAGGTGGGGGTGACCGAGGAGGAGCGGGAGCCGCTTTCATTTTTGATGGAGGATTCGGGGTGGGGATTGGTGGCCTATCAACCGGGGATCATCAACGGGATCAGTCTGCAGACCGACCACTTTGGGGCTCCCGACCCGCACGGCCCGCGCATCGACGGCGAGGATCCCTTTAAGGTCGATACGGAGCAAATCTTCGGTGAGTTGGGCGTCGATGTGCATTGGATCGAGACCTGGGACGTCTACCACACGGGGTCGGGTCAGGTGCATTGCGGTTCGAATACGTCGCGAGAGGCGCCGGCAACGCGGTGGTGGGAGTGATGATCGATATGATTGAGGCAAGGCAGGAGAAGCAGATGACGATTGGGCGAGCGGTTTCGGCGGCGTTGGCGACGGTGGTGGCTCTGACCATGGTATTTGGTGCTGGAAGCGCGGCGGCCCAGGAGGCCCCGCGCTTTGAGGAGCACCCGGCGTTGAGCCATATCGAGGAAGAATTGCACGAGATGTGGATGGAGTCGCCGGAGCGCTTTGAGTCTCTGGAAGAGGCTCGTCGGTCGGTGATGGAGCTGGACGCCATGGACCCGCGGCGGCCGGTCAACGCAGCGCGGCTGTTGTCGAGCCTGGGTGATGAGATGGTGCTGCCCATGCTCTGGGCGCTGGTCAATGACGATCCCATGGAGCTTCGCATGGGGCTCGAGACCTGGAGGCGATGGCAGGTGGGGCTCGTGGAGGCCGTGGGGCGCCACCGCGACGAGCGAAGCGCGCCGGTGTTGGAGTCGCGTTTGGAAGATGCCCCTAATTTTCCGCGATTGGTCAAGGTGACCACGGCGTCGATCGGGCGAAGCGGTGACGTAGAGGCTTTGGAGCGGGTCATCGGGCGCGCTCAGCGCGATGAGGACATGCGCCGGTATATCGTAGAGGGCCTGGGCCCGTCGCGAGAGATGGCGGCCCTGGATTACCTGGTGGAGATTTTGGGCGATAATGAAGAGTCGGACCTCCATCGGGAGGCGGCGAGGGCCCTGGGCGATTGGCTCAACCAGGGAGGGTGGCAGACCTCGGTCTATGAAGATCGACAGGAGCAGCGCCTGGAAGGGCGCCAGAAGGCGGTGGACGCCATGTTGACGCGTTATATCGACGCGCCACAGCAGGTCCGCGGCGAGATCTCAAAGTCGCTGCAACTCGGCGGGGCGTCCTATGCCCTGGAGCGGGTGAAAGAACGCCTGGCCGACGGCAAGGAGCAAGAGCGCTTTGATGAATTGCTTCGGCAATTGGAATCATCGCCGCTGGATTGAATCCCTCCGGCTCGAAGGCCTTTGGGGTTAGTATTCGTGGAGCCAGCTTTCAAAAATACGAGACCGGAGTAGCCACGATTCGCCAACTCCGACTCATCGGAGGTCATTCGGCGTGATTCCCGACCGCGTCCAGGTGGATTGATGATAGGGCGTCATAGCTCTGTCGCCGAGCTTCAGTATCCGGGGGTTCCTGGGGGAGTAATATTTTGAAAACGAAGGCTGCGGGCATTGATGGTGAAAAATATCAGGGGTAGGCTGTTCAAACTTACATCGAATGAAGGGTTGGCCTGAGCGTCAGTGAAATGGTTCCACTGCGGTTTACGCCATGTTGTCCCGGAGCGTTATCTTTAACGAAAGGAAGAGATATGGGTCGGTACAGCCTGGTGATGAGCGTTTATTTATTGGTGGTGATGGTGGGTCTTGGATGCTCGTCTTCGTGCACAAGTTCGACGTCAAATGTCGATAGAGCGCTCTCGTCGTTGGAGGATACAACGCAGATTCAGCTCCCGATGCCGGAGCAGACCGTCGGTGTGTTGCGCGTCAACCTGGAGCAGGCGGACGTCGTCGGAGACGTCATGGGGCTGGATCGGTTAGTTGGGAGTATCGATCCTTCGCAATGGTTGATCTACGCGCTGATACACCCTCGTTCGCCGCTGATGGATGGAAGGGCTTCTTTAGAAGGTCTGAGGTCGATCCAGGGGATGGATCAAAGCAGAGATTTGGTGGTGGCGTTGACGACGCGGGGAAATGACGAGCACCTGCGTCACCTGAAGTATGGTGTGCCCACGGAGACCACGGAGGGGCGCAGTCGCGGGTTTTCCTGGCGGTTATTTATCCCTACCGAGGATAGCAGGGCTCTCCAACAGGAGCTGGAGGACTCGGAGTATCTTGAGTCCAGGTATCCTCGTGAGGTTGAGATCACGGATCATCTGGAGGCGGAGCAATATCTGGTGGTCGAGGTGCATCGGGATCCAGCGCTGGGGATGAAGCAGGTGACGGATCGGCCCGCCGGGAAGATCGATCTGTCAATAAATGACGCGGATTTCTGGAATCGGATGACGCCGGCGCAGACGCAGTTTTTGGGGGCTGACGCGGGCATGGCTCTGTACCTGGATACGGAGAGAATGGCCGAGGTGGCGGCGATGTTGGATGTGCTCGGTGGGCAACGCGCGATTTGGACGGCGAGCCCCGATAACCGGCAGGGACTTCTAACTCAGGTCTTTCGCGATGCCGGTCAGACGATGACGCTTGGCAGCCCCGAAGTTCGAGAGGTGGAGGATATGACGCTTTTGATCGATGGAGATGAAGCCAAGGCTTGGAAAGCCCGGTGGGTCCGAAGCCATACCCGGCAAGGGAGGACGATGACGAAAGAGGGGACGGTGACCCACAGCTTTGAGCGAGAGGTGTTGGACGACGCGTCCATCGATTTTACCTGGGGTCGGAGAGATGAGCCCGCCAGCGGAGGGCGGCCCGGGTGGCTCAGGGATATACAGGCGGCCGATGATCCCGAGCGAGCCCTCGATCGATTTGCGGGAGCGACGGGATATTGGTTATTGGCGCTTCCCGCCTTGAAGTATCCCGTGGCGTTTAATCGGAGCCTCCAGAACCTGGATCTCGATGAAACGCAGATGGGAGACTGGCTAGATTCTACCCATGGGATTCGAGCGATCGCAGCGTCGCTGGATTGGAAGCCCTCTGAGGAGTCGGAGATGGGGATTGAGGTCATGGGAAATGTTTCGGTGCTCATGGATGAAGGATGGGGTTATTCAGATACTATTGACGACATCGCGACGTCGTTGTGGGAGCTGGGATTGGGGGAAGTGGAGGTCCAAAGCCAGGAGGCCGAAGAGGGCCAATTGTTTCATCTGGAGATCGGGTCCTTCGATTCGATAAAAGATGAGGTTCGCATTGAAGGCGGTGAGATGGCGCTGGATATAGATAGTGATGAGATAGTGGCGACCCTGAGCGCTGTGGCGGGGATAGGGGACCTTGTACCGCCAGACCTGGAGGCGTTGAGGGCGATATCGGTGAGTTCTGAGCTGAGTGCGGACTACTCGCTGGTCGATGTCTCACTCGAGCCTGGTGAAGAGGCGTTCGGAGAGATCATCGACGGCCGGACAGAGCTTGTCGAGGTCGAAGAGTCCCATCGCTGTGAAGACGGCTTGCGAGGGGCGTCACAAGATCTATTTGAGGCTCACGAAGGTCAGCTTCGAGGATGGAGAGATAACTCCGATGAAGTCGATATGAAGTGGACTGCGCTGCAGGCCCAGATGTCGCGCTGTGTGGAGGAACCATGGCGAGAATTGAGCGAGTGGATCGGGAGCCGTTGGAGTTACGCCCTGGGGATTCAAAAGATGAAAGTGGTTGAGCTGGAAGAAGCCAGCGAGCTCTTCAGTGATTCCTGTCATATGGGCTATGAGGTCGCCTGCGAGGACAAGGGTGAGGTGAGGGCGGTGATGACCCCGAGAGAGTCACTTGAGGTGGGATCAACGCCCTTTTACCTCGACGCGTTGGAGGGCTTTGTCCCCTATATGGATGTGGAGTCGGTGACCTGGCTCTTCGCTGATATCTATAACGGGGGGATTATCCGGGACGCGAAGGCGCAAGGCCTGAGAAGCATCGAAGATCAGGAGGGTCCCTCTCAATTTGTTGGCTTGGGAGATTCGTTTCCCGCGGGGGCGATCGCCATCGGCGATCAGCGATATCTGGTGACTTGGGTGATGGAGGTGAGTCCTGACGCCAGGGCCAGCGATCTGGTGGCCTTGGTATCCCTGCTGGATCTCCAGGATCATCGCCGCCCGAGGAGGAATCTGCCGAGTCGTCCCGGCGGTACTTTGCTGCAGGGCCCTCCCTGGCTATCGCTGGTGGTCCAGCAACGCGAGGGAGAGGGCGGGGGCGAAAGCGAAAGGGTCATTCCCCTGACGCCGACCTCTCAACTGGAGGAGGTCAACTATCGGCGCGACGAGATCACACTGGGTTCTGAGATTCGCCTCAATGGGTCGTCCATCGCTGTGGAGGATCTGACGTCGGAGCTGACGCCAACGCCGGAGGGTGAGCTTCCGGCCCTATTTGTCGAGGTCTCGGAGCAGACCCCTATTTCTGAAGTGGCGGTGGTATATGAGGCGGTCGCGGAATGGTACGGCGAGCGCTATCGCATTCCACCTTTATTTATCCTCGTGGAGTGAATCGGCGATGTGGGAGCCGGCGAGGTAGCCCGTGGTCCAGGCGTTCTGGAAGTTGAAGCCACCGGTGATGCCGTCGATATTGAGGACTTCGCCGGCGGCGTAGAGGCGGGGTTGGAGGCGGCTCTCCATAGTGGTCATGTCGAATTCGTCAGTGTCGATGCCGCCGCAGGTGACGAATTCCTCCTTGTGGGTGCTCTTGCCGGAGACGGAAAAGGTGGCGTGGTGGAGTTGGTCGATGAGGCGTTGACGAGCAGCTCCGGGAAGTGAGGCCCAGCGGCAGTCGTCGGCGATGTCGGCGGCGTCGACCAGGCTTGCCCAGAGGCGGTTGGGCAGCTCCTCGAAGGGCGATAGCGTTCGCAATTGGCGAGCGCCCGCCTCGTGGCGCATCTCGGCAAGTCGCTCTTCGGCGCGTCGGTGGGGGAGCCAGTTGACGTTCAGTTGAAATTGGTAATCGAGCTCGTGGAGGAGCCGGGCGCCGTGGGCCGACATCTCGAGGATGCCGGGGCCGCTGAGGCCTCGGTGGGTGATGAGCAGCGGGCCCGTGGCCTGAAGGGGATGGTCGGCCACGGAGACCGAGGCGTGAGCCACAGAGAGGCCCTGGAGATCCTGGAGTCGGGGGTCGTCGATGTCGAAGGTGAAGAGCGAGGGCACGGCGGGGACCATGGTGTGGCCCAGCATGGCGGGGAGAGATTCGCTCTTGGCGAGGCGAGTTCCGCCGGTGGCGAGTAGGAGGTGGCGCGTCCGGAGTTGGCTGTCGTCGTGGAGGTCGAGCAGGTAGGTGCCGTCCGATTGGGGTTCGACGGAGGACACATTGGCGCCCGTTCGGACTTCGACGCCGGCGCGGGAGGCGGCGCCGGTAAGGGTGTCGATGATGGTCTGGGAGTCGTCGGTGGTGGGGAAGATGCGGCCGTCGTCCTCGGTCTTGAGCTCCACGCCCTCGTCGTAGAACCAGGCCGTGGTCTGGATGACGCCAAAGCGGAAGAAGGGACCGATAAGTTCCTGGTCTCCGCGGCCCTCGGGATAGTGCTTGGAGGCCATCTCCTTGGGGTCGTAGCACTCGTGGGTGACGTTGCATCGGCCACCGCCGGAGATCTTGACCTTGTTGAGGACGCGTCGCGAGCCCTCGAGGATGAGGATCGAGGCATCGCCGGGGGCTTCGCGGCCGGCCTGGATGGCACCAAAGAAGCCGGCGGCGCCCCCGCCGATGACGATCAGGTCGTGGGTTGGGTGGGGGCTCATACGACGTCGAAATCGTGAAAGGGTTCACCCTTGATATCGCTCAAGATATCGAGGGCGGCGCAGGCGCCGTCGCCGGCGGAGATGATGGCCTGGATCTTGTCTTTTCGGGCCGCCCAGCCCACGGCGTAGCAGCCCTGGAGGCTGGTGAGGCCGTTGTTGTCGACGATGGCTTTTCCGTCGTTCATGTCGAGGCCCAGGGCGTCCTGGTGACCGCGATTGGTGGTGGCGAGAATGATGTAGGTGGCGTTGTCGGTGTCGCCGCCGTCGATGGTGACCTCAAAGCCGTCGCCGGTGGACTCCAGGGCGGTGACCTTGGACTCTTTGAGGGTGGCGCCAAAGTCCTGGACCTGCTCGCGGGCCAGGGCCTGAAACTCGCTGCCGGTAATCTTGGGGATACCCAGGTAATTCAGGAGCATCGCCTTGTGCATGGGCGTGTCGTCGGTGCCGTAGACCCGGACGTCGACGTCGTTTTTGGCCAGCAAAAGGGCGGCGCTGAGACCGGCGGGGCCGTCTCCTACGATAATAACATCACTCATGGTGAACTCCTGTACTAGAACTTCAATCAGACGCTTCATCCCCGGGCGCCGTCATTGATCGGGGCACGGAGCGCGGGAACCTCTATCTGTCGGACGCCGAACATAGGCCCCGCGACGCAGAGTTTCAATCCAGGTTAGCGCAGGCGGTGCCAGATCTGGATGCCCTCGCGATAGACCTGGGGAAGGGCGGCGAGGAGATAGAGGATACCGCCGAGGCAGATAATCAGGAGCGTCTGGAGAAGGGATTGTGGTGGAAATTGGTGCATCAGCCAGATGAGGGAGAGGGCCATGACGAGGGTGGAGGAAAGGGCGGGGAGGATGGCCTTGAAGACCTGAGGCTCCGTGGTGCCGATGTGGGTGCGCATCTGCCAGTGATAGGCGAGGCGGGAGGTGGTCTTGGCGGCGATGACGGCGAGGCCTGCGCCCTCGATGCCATAGGCGGGAACGAGGAGAAGGAGGGCGGGGATCATGACGACGAAGGTCTCGAAGAGGCGAACTTTAAAGGAGAGATCCGGGCGGTCGATGGCCTTGAGGGCCGAAGAGTTGGTGCCGCCAATGGTGTGGATGAGGGCGGCGATGGCCAATAGTTGCAGGGCCCGAGAAGCGGGGAGCCACTCCTCGCCAAAGGCGTAGAGGAGGATGGGCTCGCTGCAGATCAGGAGGGCGCAGAGGATGGGGGCGACCACCAATGTCTGGAGGCGGATGGAGCCCAGATAGTAGCGATTGAGGGCGGGGAGATCGCCCTGGAGACGGCTGTAGGCGGGAAAGAGAACGCGGCTGAGGACGGCCATCAACTTGGAGCGGATGGCCTCGGTGAGCAAAAAGGCTATCGTATAAGCGCCGAGGGTGGTGGCGCCGACGAGCTTTCCGACGATGAGGTAGTCCGATTGCTTGGAGAGGAAGCTGCAGATGCGATGGCCCGTGACGTAGGCCCCGAATCGAAGGATTGCGCGCCAGGCGTCCAGGGAGAAGCGTCCCGATGGGATGGCGGGTTCGATGGCGTAGAGGATGAGGGTGGTGGCCGTGGCAAAGACGATCCACTGGGCGACCAGGGCCCAGACGCCGGCGCCCAGCAGGGCGAGGGCGATGGCAAAGATGGCGCCCAGAACGGTGGCCACCATCTCCACTTTGGCCAGGTGCTTGAATTTAAGGCGGCGTTTGAGTCGGATTTTGTGGATCACCGCCCAGGGCTCGATGAGGATGGGCAGGGCGAGGACGATGATGATCGCCGTGAGGGCCGGCTCTTCATAGAAGCGGGCGACCAGGGGAGCGCCGGGTAGGACGATCAGGAGGTAGAGCAGGGCCCCGGTGAGGATCGCTCCCCAGTGGCCGGTGATCAGATCGTCGTCGTCGAAATTGTCGTCCGGGCGCTGCACCAGGGCCTGCTCGATGCCCAATTTCTCGATGGTCTGGATCAGGCCGGTGAAGACCACGGCCATGCCCACGAGACCGAAGTATTCCGGGACCAACAGGCGGGCGAGAAGGAGCTTGGTGGCGAAGCTGGCCAGATTGGCGACGATGAGGCCGGCACCCTGCCAAAGTGTGCCGCTAAAGAGTCGGCGAAAGAGACGCTCGCGGTCCATCTGTGGTTCCCCCGTCGACGGCTTGCCCTGGATTGATTGTCCCGAGTAGACAGAAGATGATCTTAATCACGGAGAGGTGAATGGATATGAACGGAGAGTTGGGAATGCTTAAACGACGGTGGTGGATCTGGGCGGTGATCGGGTTGGCCCTGGCGGGGTGTTCCGATGAGGGGGAGGAGGCCGAACAAGAGGAGGTATGCCAGGGGCTCTTTGGCGTGCCCGGTGAGTCCACAGGGCTCGATGATGAGGCCTGCTCGCCCCGTTGCGACTGCGAGATCCGCGGGGTGTGGGAGGCTCCGGATTATGGCGCTGAGTTTGTCGATGAACTTCGGGAATGGGAGCTCTTGGAGCCCGCGGTGGCAACCCCGGAGGACGATCCCTACCTCGATGAAAGCTTTGAGATTCCCGATCGCGATGGCGTCTGCGCCGTGGTCGTCGAGGATCTGGAGGCCCGCCAATATCGACTGGAGACCTTTGAGAGTGAGGACGAGGCGGAGGCGGCGGGGGCGCGGGTGACTCACGACGAGGCCTGCGGGCTCTGTTCGAGCCTCGAAGATCTGGCGGTCTATATTGAGGAGGTGGAGTTGACCGGACCCGTTCGTTCTTGCGGGCTGTCGGGGATCTCCGGCGGCGATGAGGAGCAGCGCCAGTGCATCCAGGAGTTGGGGTTTTCCGACGAGTGCAGCCAGATCTGGTCCTGGAATACGACAAATACCCGAGAGGAGTGCCTGGATATTTGCTTCGATTATCTGGCGTCGCCCCATAACGAGAGCGATGGAAGTCTCAATCCCTGTCTGCAATGCGATGAGGATCGCAGCGGCGAGATTTTTCAGGCTGTCGCCGGCCGGACGCGGCGAAATAGCGGGTTGCCCTCGGCGATATGTCGGCCCTGCGAGAATCTGGTCTTTATGGATCACCGGGGAGTGGTCAGTGCACAAGATCAGTGATGGCCGGGGCCTTGAGGTCTTCGGCCTCCAGGATGGTCGGAGAATCGGCGTGGGCCGCCCACTCGACGAGAGCCGTGGCCAACTCCTGGCCGTCGGTGGCTCGGTAGCGCCGGGCCAGCGTGGAGGCACCGACGAGGTTGAGGGCGGCGCCGACGCCGTTGGCCAGTAGGCCACCCAGTCGCTCCATGGGGCGCGACTCCGGTCGGTCGGGGCCGGTGATCATTCCCGGACGGGCGATGATATAGGGCAGGTCGCTATCGCGGATCAGGCACTCCGCCTTCCAGCGAGCCTGATAGTAGGCCGTTTTGGCGGATTCCTTGACGCCCATGGCCGACAGGTAGACCAGGCGCGGTTTAATCTCTGCTTTTTGGCAGCCCTCGATGAGCATCTCCAGGAGCCCGTAGTCGACGCTGTGATAGCCGAGGTTCTCGTCGCTCTGTCGGTCGCGGGCTCGAGTGGTACCGATCAGAAAATAGAGGTGGTCCGGCTGGGTGCGCTCCAGGAGGGCCGTGATCTCCTCCAATGTCCAGGGACAGATATCGACGGTGGCGCCGAGGTGTTCAAAGAGGGGTTGGCATTCCTCGATGGCCGAGGAGCCGGGGCGGATATGGGCGACGGTGGGGCGCTTGCGACTGCGCAATTGTTCAATGACATGTCGGCCCGTATAACCGGTGGCGCCGGTGACCAGGGAGGTCATGGAAGATGATGAGCTCATGGGGACACCGCCGGGGAGGGAATCTGAAATGGAGAGGCCATAGGGTGCATGAGGGATGATGGGAAATCAAGATATAGAGCGAGAATGTCGCCCCCTGGGAGCGACGGCGTTGGCGCCGTTTGCCGAGGATACCCGGGAGGTCTTGGAGGAGATATTCGGCCACCGGGAGTTTCGGCCCGGCCAAAGAGAGGCGGTGGAGACGCTCTTGGATGGTCAGGATGCGCTGGTGGTGATGCCCACAGGAGGGGGGAAGAGTCTCATCTATCAGGCCGTGGGCGCCCTTGTTGAGGGCCTATGTCTGGTGGTCTCGCCGCTGATCGCGTTGATGAAGGACCAGGTGGAGAGCATCCGCCGGGTGGGGCTTCCAGCGACGACGATTCATTCCGGCTTGACGAAGAAGGCAAAGGCACGGCGCCTCGATGAGATCTATAACGGCGATTATAAATTTGTGCTCGTGTCGCCGGAGCGCTTTCGGAGCCGGCGCTTTCGGCAGGTTCTGGAAGACATTCGGATAGGGCTGTTGGTCATCGATGAGGCCCACTGCATCAGCGAGTGGGGGCACGATTTTAGGCCCGATTACCGCCGGCTCAGAGAGGTTCGTCGAGAACTGGAGGATCCGTTGACCGTGGGGCTAACGGCGACGGCCACGGAACAGGTCCGAGAGGATATCTCGGCGCAATTGGAGCTTCAGGGGCCGATCCAGGTGGCCGGATTCGAGCGGCCGAACCTCTATTTTGAGGTGGTCCATACGGCGGACCACAGCGACAAGCTTCAGCGGATGGACGGGTTGATCGGCTATTGCTCCGGAGAGCCCGTATTGGTCTACGGCGTGACTCGAAAGGATGTGCGCTCGCTGGTCGAGAAGTTGAAAGCCAAGGGCTATGCGGTGCGGGGCTACCACGGCGGGATGGGCCGCCGGGATCGAAAAGAGGTCCACGAGGCCTTTATGGCCGATGAGCTAGACGTCCTGGTGGCGACGAGCGCCTTTGGAATGGGCGTCGACAAGCCCAATATCCGCGCTGTGATCCACTATCGGATGCCCGGTAGCGTGGAGGCCTATTACCAGCAGGCGGGGCGGGCGGGGCGAGACGGAGAGCCCGCCCATTGCCTCTTGCTGCACAGCGGTGGCGATCGAAAGATTCATACATGGATGAACGATAAGAGCCACCCCATGCGCATGGAGGTGATCCGGCTCTGGATGCACCTGGTGGAGGAGGGACCGGGGAAGGTGGAGACCACGGCGTCAAAATTGTCGTCCCTGAGCCCGGGGCCCGGCCAGGATATCCACCAGATGGCGGTGCAGACATCGCTTCGACTTCTATCGCAGGCGGGCCATATCAGTTGGAGGCCGGGTCAGAAGTCGATCACGGTGCACGACGACTGCGGTCCCCTGGAGTTAGATATTGACTTTGGGACCCTCGGCGAGCGCCGGGTGGTGGCCCGAGAGCAGTTGCGGGATATGGAGGCCTTCGCCAACGCCGAGGGCTGCCGACAGGCGACGCTGATCCGCTATTTCGGCGATGAGCCGAGCTTCGGAGACCACTGTGGGCGCTGCGATCGCTGTGATCCGGAGCCATCCTATGTGCTCCAGGAGGTCGACGCCCTGGGGTTGAACCTGGGTGGATCGATGGAGCCGGAGGAGCTTCTAGAGAAGGTGCTCAATGGGGTGGCGGAGGCCAACGGAGCGCGGGGACCATCGACGGTGGCGGCCATGCTGGCGGGGTCGCGGTCGCGCGCCGTTCGGAGCGCGGGCTTTGATCGCCTGGACTCCCACGGAGCGCTCCGGCAAATGCAGAAACGTCAGCTCCACCGGACCCTCGAGTGGTTGATACGGCGCCGGTGGCTTCGCCGCGACAATCGGGGCTGCGTGCGCCTGACCTCCGAGGGGTTGGCGCTCCACCGCCAGGAGAGCGCGCCGTCTCCGGAATTGCTCGCAAATTTCGGGCGGTGGATGGGAGAGTAAGGGGGCCTCAGCGCTCCCAGGTGGGGGCAAAATCGGGGTCCAGGACGCGCTGGTCCTTGGGGAGGTCGTCGATGGCCGATCGTTCGCCGTCGGTGAGCTGGAAGTCAAAGATCTCGAGGTTGCTTCGGCGGTGCTCCGGGCTCTCCGCTTTGGGGATGGCGGCGACGCGAGGTTGGTCGATGAGCCATCGAAGGGCGACTTGAGCCGGAGATTTGCCGTGGTTCTGGGCGATCTCCTGGAGGGTTTCGTCGTCGAGCACCCGGCCCCGGGCCAGCGGGCTATAGGCGGTGAGCATCATGCCGTGGGCCTCGGCCAACTCCAGAAGAGCGTCCTGGCCGAGGAAGGGGTGATACTCCACCTGATTGCAGGCGATGTCCGTGACCGACGTGGCCTTTTTGACCCAGGAGGGCGGGTAGTTGCTGACGCCCAGGTGGCGCACTTTACCGGCCTCTTTGGCCTCGATCATGGGGGCGAGGGTCTCCTCGACGGGGACGTCATCCATGGGCCAATGGATGAGCAAGAGATCGACGTAGTCCGTCTCCAATTGGCGAAGGCTTTTGTGGAGGCTCTTGAGGACGCGGTCGCCGGGGATGTTGTCGCGCCAGAGCTTGGTGGTCAAAAAGATGTCCTGGCGCGACGTATTGCTTCGGCCGATCGCTTTGCCGACCTCGGCCTCGTTTTCGTAGATCTGGGCGGTGTCGATGTGGCGATAGCCCAGGGAGAGGGCGTCGTCGACGGAGTCGATGCAGGCCTGGCCCTGGATCATCCAGGTGCCAAAGCCGAGGGCGGGCACTTGCGTATCTTTGATGGTGACGGTGTCCATACTAACTCTTCATGGTTATGGGTACTTAGCACGATGACACCGGTGAAAGTATGCCGACAATAGGCATCGTCAAGGTCAGGGCTGGCGGCTCAAGAGATCCTGAACGACGGTCTCGTGAACGGTATCCAGGCGCTCGACAGCCTCGCCGGCGTCCTTGGCCTGGCGGATGGCGGCCTCCATTCGGTGTCCGACCATCGCTTCTTTGAGGAGGGAGCCGTCGGTGTCGTCGACATTGAAGAGGTACTCCAGGTGATCGAGGACCGTGGCGTCGCCGTGTCCGTCCAGAGACAACCGGGCGATGTCGGGGTAGTCGTTGAGCAAATCGGCGACCTGTCGGAGGCCGCGCATGACCTCGTCGTGTCCCTCTTCCTGGTGGTGATCGGAGACGTTATTGCCAAAGGTCGTGAGTCCACTCACCCGGCGTCGACGCCGCGTGAATAACCAGGAAGAGAAGGAGGCCACAAAGTCGACCCAGTCTCCGCTGGTACTGATCCCGGAACTCAACTCTCGTCCAGAGACGAGGGTGTCGCGGGCCCGGGATAGATCGCGCAAAAATTCGCGATGCTCTTCGGTGCGGGGGGCGCTGGCATCGATCTGATGGCCACATTGAGGGCAGCCCAGCGAGGTTTCGGCGCTGTCGCTGTGGCAGAGCAGGCAGCTCGCCTGGTTTGACGTCGCCTGGCCGGTGAGGGCCCGCTGAAAGCGGCGTCGACGCACCCACCAGACGAGGAGGGCGGCGATGGCTCCGAAGACGAGTACGACCAATCCAAAGACATTATCCATAGCACTCCGAGGGGGTCGGGTGTGGAAGAAACAAGTTGCCCCGATGCATCATCAGCAGGGTGGACCAGCATAGAGCGAGGGACGTGAAGCCATCAATGGGCGCCGTGGGGGTCCAGGGGTTCCGGTTCGGCGTCGGCCTGGGCAGTGAGTTTTGCGGCGTGCCCCTCTCCGTCGCCTCGCAACTCCGATTGTGCCTCGCCACAATGGCTCATGAATAATCCGGGCTATGGTAAGTGCTCGCCAGACCCCACGGACACAGCCCCTTGGAGGCTGGTAATGTGACG
>CAYQBU010000084.1:0-15828 GCA_964415785.1 uncultured Bradymonadales bacterium | reverse complement strand
ATCTAAGGGCCTGACCCAGGTCAGACACCCCGCGATATCGGATCTCCGACAGCGCTTTTTCATTGCCCTCCAGATATGCCTCCACCCCCGAGGCGTTGCTCCTCGGCGCCAGCGCTTCGTCGAATCCCAACTTCTGGGCCTCCACCAGCCGTCCCGGCGCTCGCGACACGGCGCGCACCTCTCCCGTCAGTCCCAACTCCCCGAAAAATACCGTCGATTCGCCCACCGCCTTATTGCGATAGCTCGACGCCATCGCCATCGCGATCCCCAGATCCGCCGCCGGCTCCACCACCTTGATCCCTCCCGCTACATTCACGAATACATCGTGATCCGTGATATTGAGTCCTGCGCGCTTCTCCAAAATATTGATCAACAGGTGCACCCGATTCTGGTCCACCCCTACGGCTGTGACCTTCGGCGGACCGTATTGACTGGCGCTGATCAGCGCCTGAATTTCCACCAATAGCGGCCTCGTCCCCTCCACCACCGGCACCACCACGCTTCCCGGCGCCCCCGCCGGCCTCTCCGCCAAAAACATCGCCGACGGATTTTCCACCCCGTGCAACCCGTCGCCTCGCATCTCGAATACTCCGATCTCATTGGTGGAGCCGTAGCGATTCTTGACGGCCCTCAAGATCCGATAATTCATCCCCGCCTGCCCCTCGAAATACAGCACCGTATCCACCATATGCTCCAGCACCTTCGGCCCCGCGATCGCCCCCTCTTTGGTCACGTGCCCCACCAGGATCGATGGCATCCCCAGCCCCTTGGCCAACTGCGTAATCGACGACGTCGACTCCCTCAATTGAACCACGCTTCCCGGCGACGACGTTAACTCATCGCTGGCCAACGTCTGGATGGAATCGAGCACCAAAAAATCGGGCTCCTCCTCCTCAATCAACGCCTCCACCCGCTCCAGCCGCGTCTCCCCCACCACCAACACATCGTCCACATCGACCATCAAGCGCTCGCCGCGCATCCTCAACTGGCCCAGGCTCTCCTCCCCGGACACATAGAGCACCTTCATGCCTCGATTGGAGAGTAGACCCGCCACCTGCAGCGACAGCGTCGACTTGCCAATACCCGGGTCCCCACCCAGCAGGATCACCCCACCGGCCACAAACCCGCCACCCAATACCCTATCCAATTCTGAATTGGCGCTGAGCAGCCGTTCTTGCTTCTGGCTCTCTACGTCCGCCATCCGCACCGGCGACGCCCCTTCTCCCGCTCCATAACCCGCTCGACGGGCCCCCTTTGGCTTGGAGCTCGATGCCTTGCTTTTTTCTCCGCCTCGCTGCTCCTCTCGCATCGAGTTCCAGGCGCCGCACTGCCCGCATTTGCCCAACCACTTTGCGCTCTCGAAGTCGCATTCCTCGCAGACATAGACCGTCTTTATTTTTGCCATCGCCGACCCGCACCCTTACTCGATATGAAATTCAATCCGCTCGTTAAGCGCCCGATTGCGACTCGACGTATTGGGCAGCAGCGGACTCGACGAGCCATGGCCCTCGGCATCCAACCGATCGCTTTGCACGCCCCTTTCGATCAACGCCTCTTTGACCACTTCGGCGCGCTCCTCGGAGATGGCATCCAACTCCTCGGGCTCTCCCTGATCACTGGTGTGGCCCTGGATCATCAGGCGCGTGATCTCCGGCTCCTCGAAGAGCACTGATGCCAGATGATCGAGCACCACATGGCTCTCCTCTTCCAGCTCCGCGCTGCGGCCCACGAATTCGATGGTGGCCTCCAACCCGATCTCTCCGTTGGCGCGCTCGGCCAGGCGTTGCTCCACCGCTTCCAGTGCAAACTCCATGCGATAATCCCCATCGCCTTCGGCCTCCACAAATTCCGCCTGGCTCAAATATCCCTCCATCGCCGCCGCAATGCTCAACGCGCCGGCATCGACGTCGAGCTCAAAGCGTCCCTCCTCGTCGGCCTCCAACTCTTCAATCAATCCGTGGGACGCTCCCACGATGATACGCGCCCCTCCGGCGGGCTCCATGGACTCCGACTCTTCGCTCCAGGCCATGACCTGTCCACCCACCGTCGCCATCTGTGGGATCCGGACCAGCGCTTCTTCGATTTCATGGCTCCCCTCTTCGATCGTCCAATCGACGTAGCGATCCTCGAAATGATCGTGTTCCAAAAACACCGCCACTTCTTGGCCCGGCTCAAATTGATAACTCCTCACATCGCCTTCGGTGCCCGTCACCTGGGACGAGCGCTCCATATCCACGTAGCTGACACGAACGCCCTCGATGGGCTCTCCCGTCTCTTCGTCGATGATGGAAGCCAAGACCTCACCCCACTGCGCCTCCACCTCCACTTCCACTTCGCTCTCTTCGATGCGAACCGGAGGGCTCGGGTCCAGGTTATAACTCACTCCAAAATTAAACTGATAGGGATACGTCGCGGGAAGTCCCTCTGCCTGTTCGCTGGTCAATCCGATATCCATGCCGCCGTGGAGTCCTAGATTGGCCAACGGCTCCACCTTGGCGCCAATGGTCATGCGCTGGGGATAGGAGCTGCCACCGACGTCGGAGACGCAATTCAACGCCCGATCATCATCACAGACGCCGTCCGCACCTCGCACTGGTATGCCCAACTGCCAGCCCACATGTGGCGTCACATATGGAAGGGGGACCTCCACTCCCAGTCCCAACTCGAAGAGGTCGTAGGCCGAAATCCCATAGCCCAACCGCTCGACTCGATTGAGCTCCTCACCGTCGGGGATCAATTTCTCCGTATTATCGATCCGATAGCCCATGTTTAGATGGGCCACCAGCGGCACATAGCGATCGGCCTCCGCGCCATTGATCTGATCGAAATCAAAGCTCGCCAACAGCCGCGGACGCACCGTCGTCGAACTCGGTGACAATCCCACCCCGTCGAAGCTCGACGGAAAATACAGGCTCAGATCGCCGCCCAGCCACACCCCGTCGTTGACCTCCGCCCGTCCCGTCACCCCCATCGACATATCGCCCTGGGTCAAAATCGACTCCGGCCGACCAAAATTATTGACATTATTTCTCGCCCGAAGCTGCAGATGGGCCGCAAAATGTTCGTTGATCGACGCGTTGAGCAATAGATTTGCTGCAAACGCTCGATGCTCATCGTTAAAACGCACGAAATCACTGCCTCGCGTCGCCTCTGCCAGCAGTCCAACCTGAAAGAGCATCTCTCCGGGGCTTATCGCCGATGCGATCCCGCCAAACCCCAGTGACCCTTCGTGGTTGATATTGGCGCTGATCGGATCGCGAAGAGACGTCTCCCACCCCTCGGGAGCTTCTCCATCTTCGCTGGCCTCGCCTTCTGGCTCGTCCGATTCCTCTTCCACGACCTCTTCATCGGCGTCGGCCTCGACGTCCGCTTCCACGTCCTCTTCGGCCGCTGCGGCGCCACTGGCAACGAGCATCGCCATCGCCACCAATATGCCGAGCATTCCCTGTCTCAGATTCTTCATTCACCTACCCCGTCAAAACGCCATGGGTCGTCTCATCTATCGTGGCACGACCCGTATTCCACGCACACTCTTTCTTAGCTCCACCCCACCCTGTCGCAGACCTGGAAATTTCGCAAGTTTCGTGCCCCCCCCGGTGGGCACAAATTTCGCTCAGCGCTCGACGGTCCCCCAGAAATAGAACTCGCTGTCATCTCCGCTTCCCTTGAGCTCCACGTAGACCCTGTCCTCCATCGGCAATGCCCAGGCGCGCTCAAACTCCTCGACCTCTTTGAAATCCCAGACGCAATCACACATCGGTCCGGGATTCCTCAGGTCCTGGCAGTTGCGCGACGAGTTATAGGACGACGACCACTCCAGGTCCTCTCCACTTAACTCCCTCATTTGCCCCATCTCCCAGGACTCGACATCGAAGAGCGTGATTTCCTGAACGCCCAGCGAATCCGCCAACTCCGGATCTTCCCAGATGTCGCCTTCACCTTCCACCTCATTGAAGTCATCGCACAGGCTTCCCACCTGAAACTCAAATTGCCCATCCTCGCCGTCCATTTCCAACGACCCCACCGAGTGTTGGCGCGACACATTATTCTCCGGTGCCATGGAACAACCGTCGGCACTCATCTCGTCGCTGGGGACATAGCAGCTTCCCCGCTCATAAACCGTCCGACACTCCGAATACAACAGCGCCGAATTCCCCGACGTTTCCATCGCCTTGACCAGCCGATCATAATTGTCGTTTTCCTCAAAGTCCCGCACGGTGGGGTTATTTAGACTGACATTAAAAATCGGCGCCGGCTCCACCTCAAGATCCGGCCGCGCGGTCAGCCGATCTTCGATCCTCGTCGACCCCAGCCCATCGTTGGATCCCGCATTTGACCCCAAATTCTCGGCAGCTTCCACCTCCAACCAGGCCAACCCCGGACCATCCTCCATGGACTCCAGAGGCTCATCGCAGCTATCCCCGATCCAGGCGTAATCGGTCTCCATAAACGCCCCCTCGCCCACCATGTCTTCGTCTCGCTTCTCCAACCAGCCCCTCCTGTCCTCTAACTCCTCCCACTCCGGGCCATTGTCGTCATTATTGGGAGTCCCACTGTCGTCGTCATCGTCGCCGCACCCCACCATCGCCCCCGCCATCAACGCCACCGCCACTATCGCCGTCCACCGTCGCCACTTCCTCATCGCTCGCTCCTTTTCTTCTCTCGTTAACGTGGTATTTCAATTTTTGATTCGATGCGCCCAACGTAGTGCTTCCGCAGACGACTTACAAATTTCTGACACAAACTCCTGGCTCCTCTAAATCATGATCGACGATCCCACCGAAGGCCTCGACCTCAATCCCCACTGGGAGCGCCTGGGGCCCATCGCCCTCATCGGCCATCGCGGCGCCGGAAAATCCACCCTGGGTGCCCGCATCGCCCAAAAAACCGGCCGTCCCTTCGTCGATCTCGACGATTTTATCCAAACGACGTCGGGCCAGGGCTTTGCCTCCGACCGACAGGCCTACCGACGCCTCGAGCGCCAGGCCTTCGACGAGCTTTGCGCCCGTCCCGCTCCCCCCATCATCGCCTGTGGCGCCGGCTTCCACCCCTTGCATCAGGGCCCGCTCTACCTCTGGATCGATCGCCAGGATTGGCGCCACGAGGTCACCCAATCGGACCGTCCCCGAGTCCGGCCGGACCTCTCCCTCCAAGAGGAATGGACCTGGATGGAGAACACCCGCCCCCCGCGCTGGCGCCGGGCCGCCCATCTCCACCTTCCCATCCCCCGCGGCCGCCCCATCACCTACAGCCTCCACCAGGCCTGCGCCCTCCTCCTAATGGCCGCCGCTCAACGCACTGACCCCGTGGGCTCCACCTTCGTCACCGTCCCCACCGATCCCGACGACCTCTCTCGCGCCATCGCCGACACCCACAAATTCGGCCTCGGCGCCGTCGAGATCCGAAGCGACATCTTCTCCTCTTCCCCCGAAGTCGACGCCTCCCACATCGCCAGCCTCCGAAGCCAGGACCCCACCTGGCTCCACGCCTTTCCCCATGCCCTCGCCTGGGATATCGACCTCCAACACCTCCCGGCCTTCATCGACCACCTGCCCGACCCACTCCCCCAAAACCTCATCCTCTCCAGCCACCCCGACACCGTCGACCCCGACGACCTCCAACGCCTCCACCAACAAACCGCTCGCCTGCATCGCGCCCTGCCCTCAAATGCCCCCCCCAAAATCATCCCCAAATACGCACCCAGGGTGCGACATCAGGCTGATTTGGCGCGCTTTTTCGAGCTCACCCCCCTCAACCCGACCGACCCCTCCATCCACGTTCCCCGCCACCCCCATCTGGGCTGGACTCGCATCCTCCTGGCCCACCGAAACGCCTTCAACTATCTGCCCATCGGCCTCCCCGATCGCCACCCCCACCACCCCACGCCCATCCACCTCCAGCAATTGCTGCCCCACCTCGCCGGCCCCTGGGCCCGGCACTTCGACGCCCTCCTGGGAGCCCCCGTCGCCCACAGCCAGGGCGACCTCTGGCACCGCACCCAGGCCCTCATCGACGACGAACCCTTTGGCTACCTCAAGATCCACTGTCAGCCCGACGATCTCCACAACCGACTCGACCTGTTACACCGCCTCCCCATCCGCGGCCTCTCCGTCACATCCCCCCTAAAAAAAGGGCTCATGTCGCACCCTGGGTGCGACAACCCCGCGGGTTTTCGCGCTCTAAACACCCTGGTGCGCCATCCCGACGACCAGGCGAAGTGGCTGGCCACGGACACCGATCAGATCGGCATGGAGGCCTGCCTCCAGCGCATCGAAGACGAAGGCATTGGACCGGGCCGGGCCCTGGTCATGGGTCGTGGTGGAGCAAGCCACGCCGTCTGCCGAGGCCTCGAGCAACGGGGCTGGACGCTCGTCGAACACCTGTCGGCTCGCCAGGGCTGGCAGCCTCAACACCTCGACATCGACGATCTCGATCTTATTGTCCACGCCGCCGGCAGCTATGCTGCGCGAAACTCGTATACGCCGGGTGCACGCGCCTGGCTCGACCTGCACTATATCGATGTCGCCCCGCCGCCCAAGGACACTTTTCACCTCCAGGGCGACCTCTTCTTCGACGCCCAGGCACGCGCTCAACGAACCTTTTGGAGTGACCACGATGCAAGCCAATAGCTTTGGAGACCTACTCACCCTCACCACCTTTGGCGAGTCCCACGGACCAGCCATGGGCGCCGTCATCGACGGCTTCCCCTCCGGTGTCGCCGTCGATGTCGATCGCGATATCCAACCCCACCTCAACCGCCGACGCCCCGGTCAATCCAAGGTCACCACCTCGCGCTCCGAGGCCGACAAGGCCCAAATCCTCAGCGGCGTCTTCGAGGGCAAGACCATCGGCTCGCCGATTGCCGTCATCGCCTGGAACAAAAACGCCCGTAGCAAGGACTACGATCCCAATTACTATCGCGCCGGCCACGCCGATCGCACCTGGGAGGAGAAATACGGCCACCGCGATTACCGCGGCGGCGGCCGCGCCTCCGGACGAGAGACGCTGTGCCGAGTCATTGGCGGCTCTTTTGCTCGCCTCTTGCTCCCCGACGAGGTATCCATCGTCGCCTTCACCCGCCGCATCGGTGAGATGGAGGCCAAAGACATTCCAGACCAGCTCTCCCTCCAGCGCGTCGATCAGCATCCCACCCGTTGTCCCGACCTGGAGGTCGCCGATCAAATCTCTGAGACTTTGACGCGCTGCAAACAAGAAGGCGACTCCCGCGGCGGCGTCATCGAAGTCTGGGTCGACGGCCTCCAGCCCGGCCTCGGCAACCCGGTCTTCAAGAAGATGAAGAACCGCCTCGCCTCTGCCTTCATGAGCGTTGGCGCCGTCGTCGGCACCGGCCTCGGCGATGCCCCCGCCGACTCCATGGCTCGCGGTCAGGACTTTCACACCGGCATCGCCGGCAGCGGTCCCGACGCCGGTGTCAGCCCTGCAGCCAACGGCATCCAGGGCGGCATCACCAACGGCGAGCGCATCGCCATGCGCGTCTATTTCAAGCCCGCCAGCACCGTCGGCTCCATGGCCAAAAAGGGCCGCCACGATCCATGCATCGTCCCCCGCGCCGTCCCCGTCATCGAGGCCATGGCCGCCCTCGTCATCGGCGACCACTTCCTGGCACGCCGCCTCGACCGCATCTGATCTGTACCCTAAAGAGTTCGCTGAACCCTCCATGGGTGAAATTTCTTGTGGCCTTCACAAATTGAACCCCTGCACACTTTGCGGTAGTGGTGCCCGGCCATCATCTCAAAGTGCACCACTCTTTTCGATTTAGTTGGAGTCGCATCATGAATTTGCTCGGGGTACTACCACATCCTGATCCCGGTCCCTGGGCCATCGGCCCGCTCGACATCCACGCCTTTGGCCTGTCGTTGGCCGTTGGATTGTTGATCAGCGTCTTTCTCGCCGGTCGACGAGGCAACCGCACCCTCGGTGTGCCCGACGAACGGGTTCACAACCTGGCCATTCTCCTGGTCATTGTGGGCTGGATCTTTTCCCACATCTTCGCCGTCGTCACCTATGAGCCCCACGCCGTCCTGGACAACCCCCTGATCCTCTTCGAGGTCTGGGGCATGATCTCCAGCGTCGGCGGCATCCTCGGCGGCATCGGCGGCTTTTTATTCTGGTGCTCTCGAAACCCGGAAGAAGACCACCTCGCCTGGGCCAACCTCGCCACATGGATGCTCCCCATCGCCTTCTTTTTCGGACGTGTGGGATGCACCTTTGCCTTCGATCACCCCGGCAAAGTGGCCGCCGAGTTCGGCCTCTGGAATTGGTTCCATGAAACCACCGGGATGGGCCCCGAAATCTTTCCCCTCGCCATGGAGTATTTCGATGGCCAGATCCGCCACAATATGGGTTTCTACGAGGCACTGGTCTGGTTTGTCATCATGGTGGCCTTCCTCATCGTCGGCCGAAAACCGAGGCGACGCGGGCTCTTCCTGTGGGTCTTGCCCATCGTCTACGGCCTGCCGCGCTTCTTTCTGGACTTTTTGCGCGCCTATCCCGAAGAGCTTACCCACGGCGACGCCCGCTACCTGGGCTTGACGCCCGCCCAATATACCTCACTTGTCTTTGTGGGCCTCGGCATCTGGCTCTGGATTCGACTCCGCAATGCCCCCGTCGAGGAATGGGCCTCTAACAGCGACACCGACGGCGCCGATAGTAATTGACACAGCGCTTTTCTCCTTCAGGACCAAGCTATGAGCAGTACCCTGCAGTTTACCGTCGACGCCATGACCTGCGGTCACTGCCAGGGCCGCGTGGAGGATGCCCTCAATGCCCTTGAGTTCACCTCCAATGTAGAGGTCTCCCACGAGGCCGACCGGGCGACGATGACCGTCGCCCGGGTCGACAACACCACCATCGACACCATCATCGAGGCCATCGCCGACGCCGGCTATGACGCCCAACTCGATGATGACGATGACGATGACGATGAGGAGGAGCCCGACGACGTTGCGGACGACGACGCCCCATCGTCCGCCCCTTCTGACGTGCGCCTGCCCATCGACGGCATGACCTGCGCCTCCTGCGTCTCTCGCGTTGAAAAGGCCCTCAACGCCCTCGACGACGTCGACCAGGCCGCCGTCAACTTCGCCACCGAATCGGCGCGCATCCAATTTCGGCCCGGTGTCGACGCCGACGCCATGACCCCTCTCCTGCGCGACGCCGTCGACAAGGCTGGCTACAGCGTGGCCCACGACGTCCCCTCGGACGCCTCCAAAACCCAACCCTCCACTTCTCCTTCCCGCCGCGTCAGCGAGCGCCGTCGCGAGGAGGCCGACTTCTGGTTTCGCCGCTGGACCGTCGGCGTCATGCTCACCATTCCCGTTATGGTCCTGGAGATGAGCATGCACTTCGATGTCTTTGGCATCGACTGGAGCGCTGCCGGCCACGCCGCCGAAGTGGCCATCTTCGGCCTCCTCATCTACATGACCGCCATCATCGTCGCCTACGTCGGCCAGGGCTTTTTTACCGGCGCATGGAAGGCCCTCCGCGGCTTCCACTTCAATATGGACACCCTCGTCGCCCTCGGCGGCGGCAGTGCCTTCGTCTACTCCACGGTCGTCGCTGTCATGCGGATGTTTGATCCCCATCTGCACCTCCACGCCTACTTCGAAAGCGCGGCCATGATCATCACTCTCATCGCCCTGGGCAAATGGCTGGAAGCCCGGGCCAAGGGCAAGGCCGGCGAGGCCATCGAGAGCCTCCTGGACCTCGCCGCTCAACAGGCCTACGTACGCCGCGACAACCAGTGGGTCCAGATCGACGCCGCCGAACTCCAGGTCGGCGATGTGATGCGCGTTCGCGCCGGAGACAAAATCCCCACCGACGGCGTCGTCCTCGAGGGCCGCGCCGACGTCGACGAATCCATGGTCACCGGCGAATCGGTCCCCGTGACCCGCGAGGAGGGTGACCAGGTCATCGGTGGCACCATCAATACCGACGGCAAACTCATCCTCCGCGCCACCCAGATCGGCAGTGAGACCGCTCTTGCCCAGATCGTTCGCCAGGTGGAGACCGCCCAGGAATCCAAGGCCGACGTCGAAAAAATGGTCGACCGCGTCTCCGCCATTTTTGTTCCCGCCGTCATCGCCTTGTCCATGCTCGCCTTCGCCGGCCACGCCTATTTCGACGCCCCGGCGGCCGCCATGTTGCCCGCCGTCGCCGTTCTGGTCATCGCCTGTCCCTGCGCCCTGGGGCTCGCCACCCCCACGGCGCTGATGGTGGGCACCGGCAAAGGGGCATCTCTGGGAGTCCTCATCAGCAACGCCCAGGCCCTGGAGCGCGCCCGCAACCTCCACGCCGTCGTTTTCGACAAGACGGGCACCCTCACCGAGGGTAAAATGACGGTCACCGACCTGATCACCGACGACGAAGAGCGCCTTCTTGAACTCACCGCCGGCCTCGAGGAACCGGGCCAACATCCCATCGGCATGGCCATCGTCAACGCCGCCCGCGAACGCGGCCTATCCCTCCCCGACGTCACCGACTTTCAGACCGTCGCCGGCGACGGCGTCTACGCCACCATCGACGGCACCCGCTACTACGTCGGCAAACCCTCCTGGATCGAAGACCAGACTCAACTCAGCATCGGCCACGACGAACTGACAGCCCTCCAAAAACAGGGCAAAACCGTCGTCGCCACCGCCTCCGACGACAAAATTCTGGGTCTCATCGCCGTCGAGGACACCGTCAAAGAGGAAGCCCGCGACCTCATTGACTGGCTCCACGAGCGCGACATCGACGTCTGGATGATCACCGGCGACAACCACGACACGGCCACCGCTGTCGCTGAGCGCCTCGCCATCCCCGCTCGTCACGTGCTCGCCGGTGTTCGCCCCGGCGACAAGGCCACCGCCATCAAGGATATCCAGGCCGATGGCCAGCGCGTCGTCGCCATGGTCGGCGACGGCATCAACGACGCCCCAGCCCTCGCCCAGGCCGACCTCGGCATCGCCATCGGCACCGGCACCGACGTCGCCATTGAATCCTCCGACCTCACCCTCATTTCCGGCGCTCTCGACGGCGTCCGACGAGCCATCGAGATCGCCCGCGCCACCTATAATAAAATCCGCCAAAACCTCTTCTGGGCCTTCATCTACAACACCGCCCTTCTCCCCGTGGCCGCCCTCGGCTTTCTTCGCCCCGCCTTTGCCGCTGCCGCCATGGCCCTATCCAGCGTCAGCGTGGTCACCAACGCCCTGTTGCTCAAGCGCAAGAAGTTTGGCGCCAAAAAATAGACCGCTCAGCCCGGATCAATGATCCGACGTCGTGACGAGGCAAAATCAGCGCTCAGAGGCCAATATCGCACGGGCTAGTCCTCGTCCTCTCCGGACAGCCCCGCATCGGCCTCGGCGACCTTTTTACGCAGATACTTCAACAGATCCTCGCCCAGGTCGTCGCGGCGCAATCCATAGGAGATATTGGCCGTCAAAAACCCCAGTTTATCGCCAATATCGTGACGCCGTCCCTTGAACTCATAGCCCACCAGCGCCCGCTCCTTGGCCAATTTCGACAGGCCATCGGTCAATTGCATCTCCCCCGACTCATCGGGTTCGACATCCTCCAGATAATCGAAGATCTCCGGCGGCAATAGATAGCGCCCGATCACCGCCAGATTCGATGGCGTGATCGACGGATCGGGCTTCTCCACGATCGTGCGCACCCGGTGCAGCTTCGGCGCCCAATTCTCCCCGGTCACGATCCCGTAGCGCGACACTTCGTACTCCGGCACTGGCATCAGGCTCACCACTCCCTGGCCATATTTTTTGTACACCTCGATGAGCTGGCAGGTCACACTGGGTTTCGTCCCGATGATATCGTCGGGAAGCAGCACCACGAAGGGCTCGTCATCGACCACGTCTCGGGCACACAACACCGCGTGACCCAGCCCAAGGGGCTTTTTCTGACGCACCGAAATCGTCCGGATCAATTCGCTGATCCCGCGAACCCGCTCCAACTCCTCGAGCTTTCCTCGCTCCTCCAGGATATTTTCCAGCTCAAAATCAAAGTCAAAATGATCCTCGATACTCCCCTTGTCGCGACCGGTGATAAAGATCACCTCTTCGATCCCCGCCGCCACGCACTCCTCGACCACCACCTGGATCGCCGGCTCATCGACCACCGGCAACAACTCCTTGGGCACCGACTTGGTCATCGGCAGCAGACGCGTCCCGAATCCCGCCACCGGGATCACCGCTTTTCGCACTGGCTTGGGGTCCAGCTTCTTATTGATATTGAATTGCATTGGCCGTCCTGATTGTGGTGGGCATTGGCTCTGCGAGCTCGCGCTGATTATTGCCCCCCCGCGCCACCTGTCAATCCCATGGCCGCCAACGGACGGCTCCCCGTGGCCTGGCTCACCAGGCGTTCTATAATACTTCGATCACTTTCCAGCGCTTCCAAAATCCTGTACTTCAACACCCGTGCTGTGCGATTATACCTGGACCCCTCCAACGCCCCCGTCATCGCCATTGGACCGATATCATGGACGAATTATTGATGGCCTGTGGAGACGTGGCCACTCTCAAAAAACTCCTGAGCCAACTCCCGAAACAGCGCTTCAAGCCCATTGCCACCAAAAAGGGGCAATCCACGGCTCAGAAGGTCGCCAATCGACACCTGGCCGGCGCCGTGATCCACGCCCAACTGGCCGATGGCTCGGGCCTCGAATTGGCCGGGCAGCTCAAGGCTCACCGCCCAAATCTCCCGGTCCTATTGCTCGCCGACGATCCCCCCTCTGACGGTCCCTTTGATCGCGCCCTGCGCTATCCCGTCCCCGGCCCCGTCTTTCGAAACGCCCTCTCCATTATGGGTGGTGACTCCTCACAGGGCGTCGACAAGGAGCGCTGGCGCGCCTTCTTCAACGAGGTCAACCAACGCCTCAAGGCCGCCGACGAGCAAAGCTACTACGCCATCCTCGGCGTCCAAGACGGCGCTCCTCACCACCGCCTCGTCACCGCCTTTGATCGGCTCAGCATGCGCTACCACCCCGATCGATACACCCAACATCGCGACAAGGATTGGGGCAAAAAGCTCCACGACCGCGTCAATCACCTCTACAAATTGCTCACCCACGCCTATGGCGTCGTCAGCGATCGGCGCCTTCGAAAGCTCTACGACGAAGCCCTCTCCAAAGGTGAGCTTCGCCTCGATCCCGAAAAGGCCACGGCCGCCGAACAGGGCCCTCGCTCCCTGGACGAGTTTGCCACCACCGACAAGGGCCGGCGATTCCTGAGCATGGCCCAAGCCGCCATCGCCAAAGGCGACACCGGCGGCGCCATCCAAAACCTCCAATTTGCCCTCAGTCTGGAACCCGACAACGACGCCATCCAGCGCAAGCTCGATGAGCTCCAGCACCATTAAACGCCTTTTCCACCACCGTTTGAAGTCACCATGGCCAAGAAATCCGACCTCATCCCTCGCGTGATCACCGCCGTGATCGCCCTCCCGGCGCTCATCGCTCTGATCACCTTCGCTCCCCACTGGGCCTTTTTCCTTCTCGTCCTCGTCGCTGGCGCCATCGCCATCTGGGAGTTCTGCGGCATCACCTTCGCCGACGAGCACCCCGCCGGACGCTGGGTCACCGTCGGCCTCGGCATGGTCACCATGACCCTTCTCTACCTCGACCCCTTCGTCGAGCCCCCCCTCGTCTTGCCCACCCTCGCCGGCGCTATCATCGCTCTATTTGCCTACTTTCTCTTCGACTACCGCGACCAGCCCAGGGTCACCCACTTTATCGGATCCAGCGTCACCGGCCTCTTCTACGGAGCTGTCCTCTTTGGCTTTATCGCCTTCTCCGGCCGCGACTTCGGCGACGCCGGCCCCATGTGGATCATCATGACCCTCGCCCTTGTCTGGGCCTCTGACACCGGCGCTTATTTTTCCGGCCGCTTTTTGGGCAAGCGCAAACTCTACGAGTCCGTCAGCCCCAATAAATCCGTCGAGGGCGCCATCGGCGGCTTATTGAGCACCATCGCCTTCGCTTTTCTCTTCGACGCCATCTTCGCTCATTGGGGCGGCGACGCCTGGCCATCGCTGTCCATCGGCCACCTTCTTTTGCTCGCTATCCCCGCCAATATCCTCGGCCAGATCGGCGACCTCATCGAGAGCCTTTTCAAACGGGCCCACGACGTCAAAGATAGCGGCACCATCATTTACGGCCACGGCGGAATCTTGGACCGCATCGATGCGTTGATCCTTGCATCGCCCTGGGTCTATGTCTTCGCCACCTATTTCGTCTCCTAAAAGTGACCATGAGTTTTCTCTATTTTGTCATCCTCATCGGGGTCTTGATCTTCGTCCACGAGTTTGGCCACTTCATCGTCGCCAAATTCTTCGACGTCAAAGTCCTCAACTTCTCCATCGGTTTTGGCCCCTCCATCGCCTCTTATCGGTGGGGCGATACCGAGTATAGCCTCCGCATCTTGCCCCTGGGCGGCTACGTCCAGATGCAGGGCTCGGACCTGGAGACCGCTGAATCTCTCCCCGAGGAGGAGCAGGAGCGCTCCCTGATGGCCAAGCCCATCTGGCAGCGATCCCTGATCGTCCTCGCCGGTCCGGTGGCCAACCTCATCCTCCCCTTCTTCATCTATCTGGGCTTTGGCCTCGTCCAGACCACCACCCACCCCGCGCAAATCGGTGAGATTCACGCCGGGGGTCCCGCCGAAGCGGCGGGGATGGAGCCCGGCGACCAGATCGTGGCCGTCGACGGCCGCCGCGTCGACTACTGGTACCAAGGCGCCCGCGCCATCACCGCCTCCCCCGACAAGTCTCTGGAGATCACAGTGCGCCGAAATGGCGATCTCCATACCCTCGACGTCACCCCCGAGCAATTTTCAAGCACCGACTTTTTGGGCCTCGCCACCGATACGGGCGGCCGCATCGGCATTGGCCTCGGCACCTACGGACCCACCATCGCCCTTGCCGATCGCCAGGGGCCGGGGGCCCGCGACGGCCTTCGCTTTTTCGACCGCGTCATCGCCATCGATGGTGAGACCATTGAGCGCTACGACGAGATCGAATCCCGCCTTCGCGAAAGCGACGGCGAACCCATGGACTTTTTGGTCCTCTCCCGCTCCCAGATCCCCGTCGACTACGGCGGCTTTTACCACCAGGACGCCCGAACGGTCACCGTCACTCCCGAGCTCGTCGACGGCCACTATACGCTGGGCCTCGACCGCGCCGAGATGTATCTGGCCTCCCTGGAGGACGATGGGCCCGCTGGGCGTGCCGGCCTCCTGCCAGGCGACCAGATCATCGCCATGGACGACCGGCCCTTCAATAATTGGAGCCTTTTCAGCAACCGCATCCAAAACAACGTCAACGAGCGCATCGTCGCCCGCGACGATGCCGGGGGCGACGAGCCCATCGAGCCCACCTATCGCCTCACCGTCAACCGCGGCGGAGAGCGCCTGACTCTCGACTACCAACCGGACGTCATCACCTATCAGGACGACACCAACCAGACTCACTACCGCGTCCATCACGGCTGGGAAGTCTTTCCCCACAACGTCTTTCCCGATGATATCGCCCACCCCCTGGGCGCTCGCACCCTCTACAGCGCCCGCATGGGCGTCGAACAGACCTGGGAGTTTACCCAGATGATGGTCGTCGGCCTCGTCCGACTTGCTCAGGGCCGCATCTCCACCGAGAGCATCGGTGGGCCCATCATGATCGGCGAACTCGCCGCCGAAGCCGGCGATCGGGGCATCGAACCCTTCCTCCAGATGATGGCCCTCATCAGCATCAACCTGGCCATCATCAACCTCTTGCCCATCCCCGTCCTCGACGGCGGTCGACTCCTCCTCGTTGGCC
>CAYQBU010000083.1:0-15852 GCA_964415785.1 uncultured Bradymonadales bacterium | reverse complement strand
AAGAAGAAGAGCAGCAGGCGGGGCCATTACTGATCGACGTGACGCCCCATGCATTGGGAGTGGCGACGGTGGGGGGGGTCATGGACGTGATCATCGAACAAAATGGCCAATTGCCCCTGGAGCGCACCCGCTATTTCTCGCCGTCGCGCGATGAGCAGACCCGGGTCGTGCTTCCCGTCTATTCGGGCAATACACGTCGCGTGGAGGATAATCGCCAACTGGGCACCCTGGAGTTGACCGATATCCCTCCGGGGCCTCGCGAGGAAGTCCAGATCGAGGTGACCTTTGAGGTAGATACCAATGGGATGGTCAGCGTGCGGGCCACCGATATGCGCACGGGGCTCAACCAGTATGCGCGTCTGTCGATCATGGGCGAAGGTGGGGGCGACCAAAGTTATGATGCCAGCGACTTGCTGATGTCTTGAATCGAGCGACAAGATTGGGTTTGACGGCGATTGGAGGGAAATGGCAGGAGTTAGGGGAAGTTAAAGCGACAAAATCATGCACCAGGGTTGAGGATGAACATGCAGTGGAAACGACGAGTCTCGGGGTTGGCAATCGCACTTCTTGTAGGAACGGTGGGGCTGGCGGCCTGTGATGGGGACGACAATGGAGAACATACGATTCGGGCCGGTGAGCCCTCGTACTCCGATAGTGGCGAGGAAGTGATCTCTCCGGAGGAGCAGGGGTCGCCGGGGCCGGTGCAGGGCCAGGAGCGGCCTCCCGGGCATCCGACGCTGGAAGATGTCCAAGACGGCGAGGTCGAGATGGCAGCGCCAAGCGTCGATCAGCCAAGTCCAGAGGAATTTGGTCAACAGGGCCCCATACGGTGGGACGCCCCAGAGGGTTGGGAGGCCACAACGCCTTCCAATGAGATGCGGTTTGCAGAATATCGCATGGTGGGCGACGGGGGTGAGGCCGAGGTCTCAGTGTTTTTCTTTGGTCCCGGCGGTGGGGGAGGGGTGGAGCAAAACCTGGAGCGGTGGAGCGCACAGTTTAGCGATGGTGAGCAAGCGCAGCGGCGGAAGCGAGAGGTCGACGGGATGACGGTGCACACCGTGGACGTAAGCGGCACCTATGAAAATGATATGGCGATGGGCGGGGGCGGTGGGCCTCAAGAGCAGCAGCGACTCCTGGGGGCGATCGCGGAGGCGTCGGCGGGCCTGTTTTTCTTCCGGTTGCTCGGAGATGCGGAGGTGGTTCGAGAGCAAGAAGAGGCGTTTGAGCAATTCGTCGAATCGATGCGCGACGAGGGCTAGCCCATCATCTCAGTTGCCAGGTGTCGGCGGCACCGTCGCCGACGGTGTCGCGACCGATGCGCATGAGCACGTTGTCCTCGTAGTATTCCCAGCGGTCGACTTCACCGTCGCCGTTGCGGTCGCGCTCCACGCGGGCCAAATCCCCATCGATATAGATGCGTCGTTCGGCGATATACTCCCCGGTTTCGTCGTAATATTCCTTGCGGACCAATTCGCCACCGACAAAATAGAGGATGGAGTCCATGGTCCCGTCGAGGTCGCGGTCGTTTTCCTCGCGCTCGGGGTTGCCAAAGGTATCGTAGAAGCGGCGAACATTGGGGGAGCCGTCACCGGTCAGATCGATTTCGAGTTGGCGGACCCGTCGCCGTGTGCGCTCCTCGTCACGGGGGTCCTGATACTCCTCGATGTGGCGGATAATATCGAAATTGCCGTCACCATTGGTGTCCAGACGCTCAATAAATCTGCCCTCTTCGTCGCCGTCATCGACGGTCATCGAAGGCTGCCCGGTGGGGGCATCGTCGTCGGCGGTAGCGGCGCTGTCGGAGCTGCAGGCGGCGGCGCCCAGCAGGGCGACGAGAAGGAGCAAGGTTTTGGGCGTGGAAGGCAGCATGAGCAAGACCCTGGATGGCGGCACGGGGCGGCTTAGCCCGGATTAGCGGAAGCAATGATACACGGCCGATGATGCGTGGCCAACTAGGGCCTGTCAATTGGCTGTGAAGGTGGGTCTACCTTGTGGGGTGAGGTCGCCTGGGTTATGACTCGCAGCATCGAGGCGGCGGCCCTGGACGGGAAGAAGCGATGGGGGCCGGTCGTTAACCAATTGGACTCACCAGTCTTCGTAGCCACTGATTTCGAACGCGACATTTATTTATGGCCAATTCAACAACGGATCTCTCCCGCATACGCAATTTTTCGATCATCGCCCACGTGGACCACGGAAAGTCCACGCTGGCCGATCGGATTTTGGACGTCACCAAGGCGGTGTCGGCGCGCGACCAGAAGGAGCAGTTTCTGGACTCCATGGACCTGGAGCGCGAAAGGGGGATTACGATCAAGGCGCAGACGGTGCGTTTGCGCTACGAATCGGAGGACGGTGAGGAGTTTATCTTCAATCTCATCGATACACCGGGGCACGTCGATTTCAACTACGAGGTCTCGCGCAGCCTGGCCTGTTGCGAGGGGGTGATTTTGGTGGTCGACGCCGCCCAGGGCGTCGAAGCCCAGACGGTGGCCAATGTCTATCTGGCGATCGACAACGATCTGGAGATCATTCCGGTGCTCAACAAGATCGATCTGCCGTCGGCCGACCCCAAGCGGGTGTGCGATGAGATCGAAGACGTCATCGGCCTGGACACCACGGGGATCATCCACGCCAGTGCCAAAGATGGGATCGGCATCGATGAGATCCTGGAGTCGGTGGTGCACCTGATTCCACCGCCGAAAGGAGACGACCAGGAGCCGTTGAAGGCGCTGGTCTTCGATAGCTGGTTTGACCCCTATCAGGGCGTGATCAACCTGGTGCGGGTGATCGATGGGCGAATCAAGCCGGGGATGAAGGTCAAATGGATGGCCTCCGGAGCGGAGAGTGAAGTGGAGGAGATCGGTGTGTTTTCGCCAGCCCCGCATCCGGTCGAGGAGTTGGGACCCGGCGAAGTCGGCTTTTTGACGACCATGGTCAAGGATGTGAACAAGGCCAAGGTGGGCGATACGGTCACGGGGGTCGATAACCCGGCAACGGAGGCCCTACCGGGCTTTAAAGACGTCAAACCGATGGTCTACTGCGGATTTTACCCCACGGAGTCCGACGAGTACGAAGCGCTCAAGGACGCGCTGGAGAAATTGGAGCTCAACGACGCCTCGGTGACCCACGAGCCGGAGACCAGCAAAGCGCTGGGCTTTGGGTTTCGATGCGGGTTTTTGGGGCTTCTGCACATGGAGATCATCCAGGAGCGCCTGGAGCGTGAATTCGACCTGGAGTTGATCACCACGGCGCCGTCAGTGATCTATGAAGTATATACCACCGATGGTGAGCGCCTGACGGTGGAAAACCCCAGTCACTTTCCGGAGCCCCATGAGATCGAAGAGGTCTGCGAGCCCTATATTGAGGCCACGATTCACGTGCCTCCAGAGCATGTGGGCCCGGTGATTAAATTGTGCGAGGAGCGGCGAGGGACGCAAAAGGATTTGCGTTATTCGGGCTCCAATCGCATCATCTTGACCTATGAATTGCCGATGAACGAGGTGATGTACGACTTTTACGATCGCCTCAAATCGGTGTCTCGAGGCTACGCCAGTTTTGAGTACGAAGTGCTGGGTTACCGTCCCGGCGATCTGGTGCGACTGGATATTCTGGTCGACGAGGACCCGGTGGATGCGCTGAGTATTATTACGCACCGCGATTTTGCCTACGAGAAAGGGAGGGCCCTGGCCAAAACCCTCAAGAAGGTCATTCCCCGGCAGATGTTTGAGATCCCCCTCCAAGCCTCGATCGGCAACCGGGTGATTGCCAGAGAGACGATTCGGGCGTATCGAAAGAATGTGACCGCCAAGTGTTACGGCGGCGACGTGAGTCGTAAACGCAAGCTGTTGGAACGGCAAAAAGAGGGCAAAAAGCGCATGAAGCAGGTCGGAAGTGTGGATATACCACAGGAAGCCTTTTTGGCCGTCCTGCAGGTCGACGACGACTAGAGCAGCGGATTCCCGGGAGAGTGAAGGTGAGTCAGAAGGACAAAATGTCAGGTGGGGAAGAGGCGGTCCGCAAGGAGGTCAAAGAGACCCAGCAACGCCTGGATCGAGCGCGAAAGATCAGCGATGAGGCTCGGCGAAGGATCCAGGAAGAGCTCAACGAGATTCGACAGGCCCTGGAGGATGGTGACACCGAGGCGATCGAGGAGCACTTCGAGGCATTGGAAGGGCTTTCGGAGGAACACCTCTCCGAGGTGACGCTCAAGCCGGTATGGCGAGAGTATGCGGAGACGATTGGCTTGGCCGTGCTGTGCGCTCTGGTGCTGCGGGCGTTTTTCTTTGAGGCCTTTAAGATCCCGAGTGGAAGCATGGAGCCCACCCTGATCAGCGGCGATCACCTCTTTGTGAACAAGCTTCGCTACGGGGTGCGGGTGCCGTTTACGAGCCATTTCGTGACCCGGTTTGCGGATCCAGACTACGGAGAGGTGGTGGTGTTTCGCTTTCCCTCCGAAGAGGCCCGCGAATACGTGGGGCGTCAGCGACAAGAGTCGTTGGCCCGCGGAGAGCAGCGGGCGGAGTGCATCCTCAATTTTGATGAGAAGGATTTCATCAAGCGCATCGTGGGCTTGCCCGGCGATGTGGTGGAGGGCAGGGGGGCTCAGATCTACGTCAATCAGGAGGCGCTGGAGCGCAGATCGCTGTCCAGGGCGCCGGCGCCGGAGCGGGCGGGGAAGACGGCCTATTATTATGAAGAGACGATCGGGGAGACGAGCTATCAGATTCGGGAGGACAACCCCCCGGGCTACGATGACGGTCGAAGCTTTGGACCCATCGAGGTGGAAGAAGGGCACTTTTTTGCCGTCGGTGACAACCGGGATAACTCGGCGGATAGCCGATGTTGGGGACAGGTGCCCGAAGAATATATCAAGGGACGAGCAATGATCATTTGGCTGTCGATAGAAGATGGCCGAACCGGTGATCCCGGTCTGCGCTGGGATCGATTCGGTCAGCGAGTGCAATAGCGACGGGAGTAGGCGATGGATATGATTGGATTGAAGGACACAAGTCGACAAGAGCTCATGGATCTGCTCGACGAGGCGGATCGCTACCTGAGCTCCACCTGGGAGGTGGTGACGCCAGGGGCCAAAAAAGAGGCACTCAGGGGCAAGACCATTGGACTGATCTTTTTGGAGCCCAGCACCCGGAGCCGGGTCAGTTTTGAGCTTGCGGTGCGGCGCCTGGGTGGAGAGGTAAGCCTGGTGACCCGGGATGATGAGAGCATCCAGCGCGGGGAGTCGGCGGCCGATATGTGCCAAACGCTGGAGGCCATGGGGGTGAGTGGATTTGTGGTGCGCCATGGGGATCGCCAGCTTCCCCATCTGCTCTCCGATCGGGTGACGGTGCCGGTGATCAACGCGGGCAATGGAAGCGGCGAGCACCCCACCCAGGGGCTATTGGATGCCCTGACGCTTCGGCGTCATTTTGGGATTGAAGGGGATCTGTCGGGCCTGAAAGTGGCGATCATGGGCGATGTGGTCCATAGCCGAGTGGCGCGAAGCGATGCTTACGCCTTCTCCACCCTGGGGGCGGAGGTGTTGCTGGTGGGACCCAAACACCTGTTGCCGTCACCGAACCGGCGCGACGAATGGCCGGCGCGGGCCACGAGTTCGCGCAAAGAGGCTTTGAATTGGGCCGATGCGGTGGTGACGCTGCGCATCGAAGAAGAACGGGTGCAGGGAAATCTCATCGATCCGCACACCTATGCCATGGAGTGGGGGATCGACTCGTCGGTGGTGGATCGCTACATGGGTGAGAAGACGGTGATCCTGCATCCGGGACCCGTGGTTCGGGGCGTGGAGTTGTCGAATCCGGTGGTCGATAGCGACCGCTGCCTCGTTCGTCAGCAGGCGGCAAGTAGTGTAGCCGTCCGCCAGGCGGTGCTCGATGCTCATTTCGGGCGTTGAAGCACCAGGGGGGTCGTGTGGAAAGGGACGATGATGATTGGCCGAAGATACGCTATGCTAACCGGGACTATTCACGATGCGTCGACTGCGGCTCATTAGAGCCGAGATGCCTGTATCTCTCACCCCAAGGGCACTTCTTGAGTTTCATCCAGGGCGCGCGACGACGTCTCATGAGTAATCCGGGCTAAGGCGACGCGACTCGGCATAAGGAGAGAGTATGGAACTTCGTTTCTGGGCGGCCACCGATACGGGACAGGTGCGCGACCACAATGAAGACAATTTTCTGGTGGACCAGAATCTGCAGCTCTTCGTGGTTTGCGATGGCATGGGGGGGCATGCGGCCGGGGAAGTGGCGAGCGCAGTATGCGTGAGGACCGTGCGGGAGGTGGTGGCGTCGGAACAGGAGCTCATCGAGCGATTGGAGAGCGATCCCGAGGACCGGGTGGCCCTGGAGCGCCTCAAGCAATTGATGCGACGAGCGGTGGAGACGGCGAATGCGCGAATCTTTCAGATGTCGAACGACGATAGCACCCGCCGAGGGATGGGCACGACGTGCGTGGCGCAACTGATCGTTGGGCGACGCTTATTTGTAGGGCATGTGGGTGATTCTCGGATCTACAGGCTACGGGGCGAAGAGATTGAACAGATCACCGATGATCACTCATTGCTCAATGAGATGATCCGTCAGGGGCAGGTGCCACCGGATATGACGGAGGCCGAATTTCCACACAATAACGCCGTGACGCGAGCGGTAGGTGTGCGGGAGACGGTGGACGTCGACGCCTTCTTTGTGGAGGTGGAGCCCGGGGATCGCTACCTGATGTGCAGCGATGGGCTCAGCGAATATCTGGAGGGATACTCCGACCCCCGTTCGTTGATGGCTACTGGTGAGCCCGAAGAGACCACGGAGCAATGCATCACGTTCGCCAACGAGTCCGGGGGAAAGGACAATATCACGGTGGTGGTCCTGGACTGCGAGCGGGCGGTGGTGAAACAAGATGACGGGGCGGGGCCGGCGAAAGCGGAGGTCATCGAGATGCTGCGCAAGACGGCTTATTTCCACTACCTGGAGGGGCCGGAGTTGGAGCAGGTTCGCCAGATGGCGGAGCGTTTGGAGTTGGAGGCCGACGAGGATGTGATCGCCGATGGAGAAGATAACCATCGATTATTTTTAATCCTCAAAGGGTCGGTGTCGTTGCAACTGGATGGAGAACAGGTGTCGGTGCTGACGACGGGCGAGCATTTCGGGGAAATGGCCCTCATCGATGCTCAGGATGAGAAAGACGAAAATATGGTGGCTCGCACGCTGGAGCCGTCGATCTTTTTGGCGATTGGACGCGCCCGCTTTCTGGGGTTGATCCGCGGCGAGCCCAACCTGGCGATCAAGTTGCTGTGGAATTTCGTCCAGGTATTCGCCGATCGGCTGCAGAGCGTGCCGCCGGAATTTCGATTTACCCCCGATGAGTGGAGAAGCGATCCGGAGGCGATAGCAGATGTGACGCCTCCTTCGGGGACTCTGGTCTTCGAAGACGATCTGGACCGAAAAGAAAAGCGCGAAGAGGAAAAGGAGGGCAGCGACGAGGCGGCGATCGAAGTGGCTCGCACCCCAAACCTGCCGGATCTTCCGCCGCTGGGTGAAGTTCGATCGGGATTGAGCGAAGTCACCGCGCCCGGTGCGGGATCGCTGGATAGTGACGCTTCGCAGCCCGAGGACAAGCGCGTGACCCAGTCGCTGGACGCGCTGGATCGCGATGCCCTGGCGGACTCCTCATCGGAGTCGCCATCGGAGCCCGAAGAGGAGGCTCCAGCCGTTCAGATCAATACCTCCTCATCGCCGGAGGACGGGGAGTCGACGACGGAGGCCAAGCCCCAGTTGGAGGTGGGAGACGTCAGTGAAGACCATGGATTTAAGCGCGACGAGCCAACGGCGCAAATCGACAAGCCCGATTTTGCGAAAAAAGAAGAGGAGTCGTCGTCAAAGGGCAGAGCGGCGAGAAGCGAGTTGAGCAAGACGGTGGAGATCAACTGGGAAGATGCACCACCGGAAAAGCGCGAGCAGTTGCACAAAGGCCCACCACCGCCACCAGACGAGGGGATTGAAGAAGGCGATGAGGTGGCGCTTCGTGAGACGGTGAGCATGGACGCCAATGTCGATGAATTGCGCCGCATTCGCGACCAGCAAGAGTCGACAAAGGCCAAGCCCACGCCGTCGGCGAGCATCTTGAAGAAGGCGGCGAAAAAAGAGACCTCGGAGTCCCCCCCTGACTCGGAGGAAAGTGAGCCCTCAGCGGCGGATAACGGGGGCAAACGGGTGGCGATCTCGGGACAGGCGCAGGTGACGGAAGGGGAAGAAGAAGTCCCGGAGGAAGAAGAGCCCAAGATCATGATTTCCTCGGACCTGATGGCCGAGGGCGAGGAGATGGATTAAGATGTAGGGCAAAGCCCGTGGTGGGCGAAGACTGGATGCCGACATCCCCTAACCCGGGTCGCAATCACCGGAACGTGACCAAAGAGTGCCATGGATACGAGACTGATACTGCAAATTGCCCTGGGCGTGATCATCGCATTGGTGTTGGTGGTGGGAGGGGTGATGATCGTCGCTCTGACCCAAGATGCAGAGACGGTGGTGGTGGAGAGCCCCATCGAAGAGGTGGAAGAGGAAGAGGCCAGCCCCTGGGCGGAATTGGGAGAGGTGGCCATCGATCTGGTCAAGCAGCAAGGCGTGGAAAGCACCCCCGACATCGACGAGCAACGCGATCGGTGGACCATCGGTGAGTTGATGGAGTCCGAGGAGTTCGTGGAAGGCGTCCTGGGGATGAAAGGGGTAGAGCGCAAGGGATGGGAGGCGCAGTGGTGGGAAGAGACCCGGTTTGGGCCGTCGTTTTTCCGGGTGCGATACACGCTGGTCGATGAAGGCGTGGAGTTTGGGCCAACCTGGTTGGTGGATGTGGATTCGGAGGTTCGGGAGGTGGCCCCCAAAAATGTATGGGGTCAGGTGGCCAGTCATCCGGCGCAAGCGGAGGATTTGGAGTATTTTGGACAAAACCATCGGGTGGTGTCGGCGATTGCCAACCATCGGTTTCCCAACGGGATGAACCTCGGAGGGGCGATGCTTCTATTTTTCGACGAAGAACAGGGTGAGGGCGGCGCCGATGACGTGCTGGGGTGGACGGTCAACCACCACTATGGCGAGATCTTTGAAGCCTATTTTCAGTGGGAGGACGACGGGGAATTGCGATATGCAAGGTTTGAGTTTGACTATGTCGATCGGGCGCTGAGACCGGCCAATCTTCAGGCCAATGAGCTCATGACCGTCGGCGAGAGTTTTGAGGGCAGAGAACGGGTGAGCATCATGCCGGGGATGTACGATCCCGATGTATTGAGGCCCGACCAGCGTTGGCAGGGAGCGGCGCGCAGCCAATGTCGCCAGCGGGCCCATCGCGACGGATGCCAGGCGCTGGCGGCGATCTTGGATCAGGGGGAGCTGATCGAGACCCTGGAGTGGTTGATGACGACGGAAGCCGCCCAGGCTCAGGATTTCGAGTCTTGCAAAGAAGCGGTGCAGTGCCGCTGGTTGCCCAGTCGCGAGGACGATAACACCTATCGGGTCGCCTATGCCTATAATCTGGATTGGGCGAGCTACGATGACGAAGAGGAAGCCAGAGAGGCGGCCGAAGAGGTCGCCTGGCTGGTGGATGTAGAGAGTGGCGAGCTAGAAGCACAGGATGAACTCGCAGAGTTGGCGCTGCGAGCGGTGCGAAGTCGGTTATGACTGAGGTGGTCATTTGACAGTCAATGAGAGCTCACAGATCGAGGGGCTGACCCGGGCTGAACGGCGACCTGTGCGACGGGCGATCGAGGAGTTGGTCAAGCCCCATCCGGGGGCGCGACCGGGGCTAAAGAGTCGCCCCATTGCCGGGAAGCGCTGTGGTGAGTCAGCGACTCTTCGGGTCTATGTCTACGTCGACGTGCTTCGGGAGCTGGCAAAGATCTGTCGATATCGACCGGAGAGGGCAGTGGCACTGCTGTCGGGGGATTATGGCTTTGATGAGCGGGGACTATACGTCGAGGTTCAGGGCTATCGGTCGATGGAGTATCTTCGAGAGCAATCGCTGGGGGAGGCCGTCGGCGAAGGGGTGGAGGCCTGGTGGGGCGATGGGCAATCCGGTGGAACACCGGGAGGGTTGCCGCTGGGCTTTGTGGCGATCAGTCCCGGGAGCGAGGCGTTGCTCAGCGCCGAGATGGCGCGCATTCACCTGAGCTATTTCAATCGGCCTCAGCAGGTGGTGTTGGTGCTCGACGGTGTCGACGATCAGGTGGGCCTATATGGGCGTCGCGGCGGTGAGCGGTTTGCCAATCAGGGATTTTTTGTGGTTGATAGGACCAAGCGTGAGGGGCCCGATGCGGGCGAAGAACTGGAGCTAGAGCAAGGAGATCGATGATGCATAGCGAGATCGTAGACATTGTGGCGCGAGAAATTTTGGACAGCCGTGGGAATCCGACGGTGGAGTGCGACGTATTTGTGGCCAGCGGCGCCCACGGAAGGGCGGCGGTGCCCAGCGGAGCCTCTACAGGTGAACACGAAGCGGTAGAGCGACGCGATGGTGACGAGGATCGCTATAGAGGCAAGGGTGTCACGGAAGCGGTGAGGGCGATTCATCAGGAAATCGGACCCCGTCTTTTGGGGGCAGATGCCCTGGATCAAAAGGGGATCGATCAAATGCTGATCGAACTCGATGGAACCCCCAATAAGAGCCGGCTGGGGGCCAATGCCTGCCTGGCCATAAGCCTTGCGGCGGCCAAGGCGGCGGCCAACAGCCTGGGACTCCCCCTGTTTCGCTACCTCGGTGGGCCGCACGCCACGACGTTACCGGTGCCGATGATGAATATCATCAACGGGGGCTCTCATGCCGACAACGATGTGGATCTCCAGGAATTTATGGTCATGCCCCTGGGGGCGAGCTCGATGGTAGAGGCCGTGCGCTGTGGTGCGGAGATCTTCCACACCCTCAATTCGGTGTTGAGCAGTCAGGGATTGAGTACGTCAGTGGGCGACGAGGGCGGCTTTGCCCCCAATCTGGAGAGCAATCGAAGTGCTCTGGACGCGATCATGGAGGCCATCGACAAGGCCGGTTACGAGGCCGGAACGGATGTGGGTCTGGCGCTGGATCCGGCGGCCAGCGAGTTTTATGACGCCGACAGCCAGCGCTACGTGCTGGCCGGCGAGGGGAGAAGCCTGAGCAGCGACGAGATGGTGGAGTTTTATGCCGAGCTGGCATCGAGTTATCCGATCCTGAGCATCGAGGATGGACTCGACGAAAATGACTGGGAGGGGTGGAAGGCGCTGACGGATCGGTTGGGCGACGAGGTCCAGATCGTGGGCGATGACCTGTATGTGACGAATACGACGAAGTTGGCTCGCGGCATCGAGGAGGGGTCGGCGAATGCGATTTTGATCAAGGTCAACCAGATCGGGACGTTGACGGAGACGATGGAGGCCATCGAGATGGCTCATCGCCACGGTCAGTGCACGGTGATTAGCCATCGCTCTGGAGAGACGGAGGACACCACGATCGCCGATCTGGCGGTGGCCGTGGGCAGTGGTCAGATCAAGACGGGAAGCCTGTGTCGCTCTGACCGGGTAGCGAAGTACAATCAGTTGATTCGAATCGAGGAAATGCTTGGGGGCAGTGCCATCTATCCGGGAGAGGGCGCGTTTCACCAGGCGTGGCCGCCGACGCTGTGGAAGTAATTCCGTTTGGGGGGGACGGGAGTTTGACAGCCCAGAAGAGGGCGCGCTAACACCACGGTGATCGGATGGACGCGATCACAGAAAGCAACGCGAACGACAACGAGGTTCACCATGAATGCCAAGACCATCACCACCACTATTGATGAGCTCCGGGGCCGCCTCGCTGAGCTCGGGAGGTATCTTTGACCTGTCTCAACGGCGGGCGAGGGTGCAGGAGATCGATGCAGTCAGTCAGGCTCCCGGATTCTGGGACGATAGCGACAAAGCTCAGGAGCTGATGCAGGAGCGCGGAGAGCTCGTGGAGTTGATCGAGACCTATGACGATCAGATGGAGGCTCTGGAGGAAGCAGAGGTATTTCTGGAGCTCGCCGATGAAGCGGGCGAGGAGTCCGTGCTCTCGGAGGCCGCCGATCTGGTCACGGCGGTCAATCCGGTGGTCGAAAAGCTGGAACTGCGGCGAATGTTCAGCGGTGACCACGATGATCACAACGCGATCGTGTCCATCAACGCCGGCGCCGGAGGAACGGAGAGCCAGGATTGGGCAGAGATTTTGCTTCGCATGTACGCCCGCTATTGCGAGTCCAAGGGCTGGGAGACAGAGATCACCCATTGCCAATACGGCGAAGAGGCGGGGGTCAAGAGCTGTGATATTCGCGTCAGCGGTGAATTTCCCTACGGTCATTTGAAGGCCGAAGATGGAGTGCATCGCCTGGTGCGGATCAGCCCCTTCGATAGTAATTCGCGACGCCATACGAGCTTTGCGGCGGTGTCGGTGGTCCCCGAGATCGACGACACCATCGAAATCGAGCTCAATGAGTCGGATATCAAGATGGACACCTACCGGGCGTCGGGAGCGGGCGGTCAGCACGTCAACCGGACGGAGTCGGCCGTGCGATTGACCCACGAGCCCACGGGAGTAGTGGTGGCCTGTCAGGCGGAGCGCTCCCAGCATAAAAATCGGGCGACGGCCATGAAGATCATGCGCGCCAAGTTGTACGAACGGGAAATGGATAAGCGGCGCGAAGAGGCTCAGGCCGAGCACGCCGGAGAAGCGGACGTGGCCTTCGGAAGTCAAATTCGATCCTATGTGTTCCATCCCTATAAGCAGATCAAGGATTTGCGAACGGAGCATACAGAGGGCAACGTCGACAAGGTCATGGACGGAGACCTGGATCCATTTATCGAGGCTTATTTGCTGATGGACGGCGATGAAGAGGCACAGGACGCCACGGCCTGAATATCGCCCCAATGAGCAGGTTCGGTTAATCGGGAGTCAGAGAGTTCATGGCATATGAGAGTTTTGTTGGCCGACGGTATCTGATGGCCAAGCAACGGAGCAGGGTGGTGTCAATCATCACCCTGATCGCGGTGGCGGGAGTGGCGCTGGGAGTGACGGCATTGATCGTCGTCTTGAGCGTTATGGGGGGATTTACAGAAGATCTGACGCAAAAGATCCTGGGAGCCCGTGCCCATATTGTGCTCCAAGACCCCGATTATGGCCAATTGGACAAGGCCGACGAGTACGCCGACCGAGCCCTGGAATACGACGGGGTGGTGGGGGCCTCTCCGTTTATCGAAGGGGAAGTCATGGTGTCGTCGAGGACCAACCTCAATGGGGTGATCCTACGCGGTATCGATGGCGATCGGGTGGCGGGAGTGAGCGACCTGCTCAGCGAGTTGGAGGAGGGAGACCTTCGGTATTTGCGCGATGATTCGGAGTTGATGGAAAAGGTGGAGGCCGAGGATCGACGGGACCTCGATGACCTCCTGGAGCGTCTGGACCGGCAAGAGGGGATGCCCGTCGATGAGCCCGGTGATGATGAGGAATTGCCGGCGTTGCCGGAGTTCGATGACAACGGCGATGACCCGGCCTCCGGATCACAGCCACCGTCACCATCACCGTCACCATCACCATCACCACTGCCGGGCTTCGACGCAGAAGAGGAGTCGGTGGAAGAGGGGGCGCCGGGAGGCATGCCACCGCTCTTTGAGGAGGATGGACAACGGGATCTACCGGCCTTGCCGAGTCTGGACGAGGATCCGGAAGGGGAGTCCGAAGAGGAGACCACCGGAGGATTGAGTGGGGCCAGCGAGCGCGATGGGGAGGGGCGAATGCGCGTTCCAGGGCTGGTGATCGGAACGGAATTGGCCAACTCACTGCAGGTTCGTCTGGGCGATGAGATCAACGTGGTTACCCCGCGCGGAGAGATGGGACCGACGGGCCCGATTCCCTCGAGTCGGCCCTTTCGAATCGTGGGGGTCTTCTACAGCGGGATGTACGAGTACGATGCCAATCACGTGTACACGGATCTGGCCGATGCGGGCAGACTCCTGGGCTACGAGGGGGCCACGGGCGTGGAATTGAGGGTGGAGGACGTCGATGACTCGGTGTCCATCGCCAATCGAATCAGGGCCGATCTGGCGCCCGAGATCGATGTGTTGGACTGGCAAGAGCTCAATAGTAGTTTGTTCTTCGCGTTGCGCCTGGAGCGCATCGCGATGTTTGTGGTGCTCACATTTATCATATTGGTGGCCAGCTTCAGCATCGTGGCGATGCTGATCATGATCGTGATCGAGAAGGCGAGAGAGATCGCGATTCTGAAGTCGATGGGGGCGACCAACGCCGGGATTATGCGCATCTTTATCTACCAGGGGGTGGTGATCGGAGTATTCGGAGCGCTGGTGGGCCTTGGGGCGGGGCTGGGGATCTGTCACTACCTGGCGACGGTGGGGCTGCCGCTGGATTCGGAGGTGTACTATATCGACCAGCTACCGGTGAACGTGAATCCCCGAGAAGTGGCGGCGGTGGTGACGGCGGCGATGGCGATCAGTTTTCTGGCAACGCTGTACCCGTCCTATCAGGCGGCAAAGCTCAACCCGGTGGAAGGACTCAGCTATGACTAAGACAGACGACGCACCGCTGATTGAATTGCAAGGGCTAACCAAGCGCTACCACCATCGCGGCGAGGAGCTGGTGGTGTTGGAAGGGGTAGATCTCAAGATCTTCAAGGGCGATCAGGTGGCGATCATGGGTCCCAGTGGGGCGGGCAAGAGCACCTTGCTCCAGGTGATGGGCACCCTGGATGCCCCCACGGAGGGGCGGATGCTCTTTGACGGCGATGACATCTTTGAGCGCAACGCAGCGCAGCTGGCGCGATTTCGAAACCAGCAGGTGGGATTTGTCTTTCAATTTCATCACCTTCTGCCGGAGTTTACGGCGCTGGAAAATGTGATGATGCCGGGCTTGATCGGTCGTATGGGAAAGGATGAGGCTCGAGGAAGGGGCGAGGAGTTGCTCGACCAGGTGGGATTGGGCGAGCGCCTCCACCATCAACCGGGGGAGTTATCGGGGGGCGAACAACAGCGCGTGGCGATTGCGCGAGCCCTGTTTCGTAAGCCCCGGTTATTGCTCGCCGATGAGCCGACGGGGAACCTTGACCTTCGGACTGGGGCTGGGATACACGCCACACTGCGTGAATTGAACGAAACGACGGGAGTCACGATCATCGTCGTCACGCATGATCCTCATCTGGCCGAGACGATGCCCATAAGGGTACTGGTCGATGAGGGTCGATTGATTCCCCACCAACCGGGTGACTCCAGGGTCGCCGGGCGCATTCCCGAGGAATTGATGGACGCTGAGCCCCGCCAACCGGGGCAGCGTCGTCTCCAGGAAGCGCTGGTTGCCGAAGACCTCGGTTAGGGAAAGCCATGAGGTGAAAGGGTCGCCTTGTTTATCATCGATCCGACTGCTGGTACTAGGGTTCGAAGTGATTGAAGTGGTCAGTGCAAGACTCAGACAACATGGGATGAACCCGCAGGTGCGACGGGCGATGGCAGCGGCGGTGGCCGTTCTGATCGTGGGCTGCGCGCAAGTGGTTTGGGGCCAGATGCCGCAACCGGGAGGCCCGGGCGGTATGGAATTGGAGGCCCCTGAAATGGGTCAAGAGATAGAGGAAGCTCCGGCTCCAGAGGTGGGGGCTACCGATTGGGAGGGGCGTCCCATCGGGGCCATCGAGATCGATGGGACCCAACGCGTGGAGGCGGAGTCGGTCCGTGACCGAATCGATATCGAGGAGGGATCGACCTTTGACCGGGCGAGGATCAGCGACACCATTCGTCGCATCTTTGATCTGGGCTATTTCTACGAGGTTCAGGTGGAAGCCGAGGAAGATGAGGCGGGCGATGTGGT
>CAYQBU010000082.1:0-15884 GCA_964415785.1 uncultured Bradymonadales bacterium | reverse complement strand
GAAGCACAGGGGTCTTTTTGCTCAACCATCAACCACCAGCTTAATTAGTCGACGAGGTCGATGCTGACCTGACCATGACCGGCGTTGGCGCCGCTGGCGTTGTCCTGGTTGGTGCCGTCGTTGTAGGAGCCGCCACCGCCGGCGAGGCCTCCACCGTCACCGCCGGAGTAGCCGCCGCCTCCGCCGCCGCCCGGGCATCCGCTGCCAGAGCCGCCGCCGCCAAATCCGCCGTCGATCTCTGTGCACCCAAGGCCCTGTCCGCCCTGACCACCGCCGACAAAGCTTGTGCCACCTTCTCCGAAATCAGCCGCCAGAATGGTGTCGTCTTCACCGCTTCCATTCAAGCCTCCTCCCCCAGAGCCCCAGCTACTGGCAGAAGTGTTACCACCTTCGCTCAGGTCCGTAGACTTTTCACCGCAGTCGTGACTCAACTCGGTGACCGATCCGGTGCCCCCATATTCGGAGGTTCGACCGTCGCATCCGTCGTGTTCGACACTGTGCCGTGTGCCGCCACCACCGCCGGCGATGATCAAAGGCGAGTTGTCACTGAGGGTGACAAAGCTTCCCCCGCCGCCCCCACCGCCGCCGCCGAGTCCGTCCTGGTTGTAGGCGACCAGTCCCTCTTGGCCGACCAGGATTTTAAGTTCTTGGCCTTCTTGGAGGTCGAAGTCGCCGCGCATGCGGGCGCCACTTCCGCCGGAGCGGCCGTCGTCGGGGCTCACGCCGCGAGCGCCCATAACCTCGATTCGGTAGGTGCCGGTATAGGGAACCGTCCAGGTCTGAATGCCGTTGCTGACCGAGACCTCACCGTCGAGACTACTGCCACTATAATTGACGTCGCATTGGCCCTGAGAGGGGCCCGTGCGTCCGGTCCGGTTGCAATTGCTAAAGGTGCGCTCTCCCTGCCATTCGGCGCTGGCCAGTGTCCATGTGTCGGAGTCGGTGGCGCCGATGGTCACCGTGGCGGTGACCGTCGCCGAGAGGTCGCCCGAATCGCGTCGGATCTCGATAGTGTCGCCATCAAATACGTCGCCCACGCTGGTGGCGAAGCTCCCACCGTTGACCGAGACTTCGCAATCCATGCAGTCCGCACTCAACGGCCCATCAAAGCCGGTGACCGTCACGGCATTGGAGGTGATCGTAGCGTTGGGGTCCACATCGCTCTGATCGTCAAAGCTAAAGGCATCGGGTTCGGTGTCCTGGGTTCGTACATCGGCGGTCTCCGTAACGGTCGCGCCCCATTCGTCGGTGGCCTCCACGGTCACAACGGCGGCGTTGTCATTGGCGTCGGGAGCCCCAAGCTGGGCCTCGTGGTCGTCGCCGACAGAGGCGTCGATATCCCAATCTCCCGAGATCGACCAATCGTAGGAGATGGCGTCGCCGTCGTCGTCGACGGCCGTGACCGTGGCCATCGCCGTGCCGTCCTGTTCGACCCAGTCCTCGGGGTCGATGCTCAGATCGGAGATCACCGGAGCCTGGTTGGCCACGGTGCTCACCGTCACTTCTGAGGTGGCGCTTCCGCCGTAGCCATCGTCGACCTCCACGGTCACCGTGATCGACGACGCCGGCGCGTCGGGGGCCGTCAGCTCCGCCGTTTCCCCGCTTTCGCTGAGCAACCAATCGCTATTGTCCGTGCTCCAGTCATAACTAAGGGCTTCGCCGTCCGGATCGGAGGCATCGACAGTGAGCGTCGACGTGCCCTGGCGCTCCACGACCTCGGGGTCGGCTTCAAAGCCGGAGATGACCGGTGGCTGGTTGGCCGCTGTGCTCACCGTCACGTTCGAGGTGGCGCTTCCGCCGTAGCCATCGTCGACCTCCACGGTCACCGTCACCGAGGACTCGGACTCGTCGGGAGCTGTCAACTCGGCGGTGTCACCGCTTTCGCTGATCGTCCATCCGCTATTGTCCATACTCCAGTCGTAGCTCAAGTCTTCGCCGTCTGGATCGGTGGCGTCGACGGTGAGCGTCGACGTGCCCTGTCGGTCGACCACCTCGGGATCGGCTTCAAAGCTGGCGATCTCGGGATCGCTATTGGGGCTGGTCTCCACGGTCACCGATTGCTCGGCTGAGCCCCCGTGACCGTCGGTGACCTCCACGGTGGCCGTGACCGACGACGACGAGATGTCGGGGGCCGTCAGCTCCGCCGTTTCCCCGCTTTCGCTGAGCGTCCAGTCGCCGTTGTCGACGGACCAATCGTAGTAGAGTTCTTCGTCGTAATCATGACTGGCCGTCACTTCCAGCGTCGACGTGCCCTGTCGGTTAACTACCTCGTCACTGGCCGTCAGGCTCGAAATGCTGGGATCGACGGCCTGTACCGTCGACACCGACACCGTCGCCGAGGTGGTGGCGAAACCATCGTCGACGGTCAAGGTCACGGTCCCGCTTGCGTCGTATTCGTCGGGCGCCGTCAGCACCAGCTCGTCGTCTGCGCTCGTTCCCTCCCAGCCGGTGGGCACATCCCAGTCGTAGTCCAGTTCAAAGCCGTCGGGATCCGAGGCCACGGCCTCCACCGTCTGCGTGTCTCCGGGAATGGCCGCCGCCGGCGTGGCATTTAGGGAATCAATGGTCGGGGACTGGTTTTCACTGGTCTTGACCAGCACCGAGGAGGTTGCCTCTTTGCCTTCCGAATCGGTGACCACCACGTCCACGGAGCCGGTGACACCGGGCTCATCGGGGGCCTCGAGTTCGGGCATCGTCGGAACATCGGGGTCTTCGATCAGTGTCCACTCCGACGGGGCGCTCCAATCGTAGGTCAGCGCCACATCCTGGGGATGCGTCGCCACCACCTCCAGATCGATGATACCGCCGCGAAGGACCTCCGAGGGGTCTGCGCTGAGCGACTCAATTTCCGGGCCCTCGTTATCAATGGTCGAGACCGTCTGTTGCGTCGATGCCGTCAGCCCATATTCGTCGGTGACCTCGATCTCCACCTCGGCCTGGACGCCAAACTCATCGGGAGCAACCAACGCCGTGATCGCCTCATCGGGGTCGACGACCGTCCACTCCGAGGATACCGACCACTCGTAGCTGAGCTCTGTGCCGTCCGGATCGTGGGCCTCGACCTCCAGCATCGATTCCTCACCCGGGGCCACCTGGGTGGGCTCCACCGAAATATCGGTGATCACCGGCGCACTGCCCTCACTGGTGCTCACGGTGACGCTATCTGTGGCCTGGCCACCGAATTCGTCTTCCACCACCACTTCAACGGAGGCCTCCTGATCGATATCATTGGGGGCCGTCAACTCCACCGTCGCCTCGTCGACGGGCTCGATCTCCCAACCCTGGGGAGCATCCCACGCAAACTCCAGGGCGGCGTCACTCGGAGAATACGCCACCACTTCCAGCTCGCCGATGGCGCCGGGCTCCAACACGTTGGGCACAACGCTAATGGACTCAATCACCGGCGGCTCATGGGGCAATAATAGCTCAAAATCGAGCACCACCGATTCACCCTCCACAATCTCGACCTCTTCGGTCTGTGACTCAAAGTCGGGATGACTGGCCGTCACCTCTAATTCACCGGCCGCAAGCGACTCAAACTCATAGAACCCATCCTCCTCAGTGGTCACTGCTTCATCCCCAGCGCTGACCTCCACCCCCGAAAAGTCCTCGGCCTCCTCCAACGTCACCGTCCCATATAACGGGGGACCATCACCGCTGACATCATTGCTACCTGCATCGTCGGAGCCACAACCCAAAGACATAAAAAGGGCCACAGTGGCCATTAGCGCGACGAACGTAAATTGACGTTGGTACATATATAGAACTCGTATTCAGGAGGATGTAAGTTTTAAGCCCCAATTTTATGTAAACTGGATCCGGTGGCGAGTGTGAGGTTTAGGAGCCCGACGGTCAAGGAGTGATTTGGGAGCTGGGGCTGGGACAGCAGGCGGTGGGGTGGAGGTCACTGCGCGGGCAAGGCGCAACACCACCATCGGCATTCAGCACCGCCGAGAGTGCTTGCGTTTTTTCGAAGGGCAGTACTAGAACGCGACGAGGTCGAAAACAAAGAGGTGCCCCAAGCACTCGACGGCAAGACGCCAGATCAGGTCATCGATCACGCCGACCAGATCTTTCGCCGGTCACCGGCTTCCAAATCGATAATTGGACGCCCGAGATGGCTGATGCGATGTACAAGGAATCTGGTTTCCAATCGCTGGACGTCACCAGCATCGTCGGCACCGCCAGGGCGCACATCGACGAGATCGTGGAGGAACGTACATCGCCAAAAGGCGGAGCTGCCCCGACAGAGCATGGCGACCTATGATATAACCTGGGGCAACCCACAGACTCTCATCGAGACGCTTCCCACCGACCCCTGGGACAATCCATATCTCTATCGAATCGAGGGCGAGCGCAGCTTTTCGATCATCAGCAAGGGAGCAGATGGCCAGGAGGGAACAGACCAAGATCTGACTTTCGAAGAATGAGAAGTGCCGTGACACCATCCCAACGATGAACCAGTAAAAAAGGGCCCCGATGTTCGAAAATCGAAAGCGATTCATCCTCGTGGTGGCGGCGATCCTGACGGTGGGGATGAGCTCCATCTGCGCCGTGTCGGCACTCTCATTATTTCTATTTACCGACGTTTTCGACTCCGAGGTCGATGACTATTACGACGCCGTCGCCGAGGTCGAAGAACTCCTGGAGACCAGCCCCGATCACTTGCCGGCGCGGGCGCAGACTCTGGCCTCGGAAGGCGACGCCCAGGGGCTTTTCGAATTGGTGCGCGACGAGGTCGCCCTGACCCCGACATCGGATGGCGTATTCGAGGACATGGCGACCCACGTGCGCTGGGGCCAGCGCGGTGCCCTTCGCTCCGGTCAGGGAACCTTTCGGGAAAAAGCAGACATGCTGGCCCGACTGCTCGACGACGCCGGATTTGACGTCGAGGTGGTCGGTCCCTACCGCGGCGACGAGGTCACTGAAGAGGCCGTGATGAACGCCTTCTTCCAGGATATGGAGCGCCAGGTCGCCTTCGGTCTCGATGAGGACGCCGCCGACGCTCTCGCCGATCGCCTGATCACCGAAGACACCCGCGACTGGGTTGAACACGACGATAGACCCCGGGGAATCGAATTGGAGGAGCAATTGTGGGAGCAGGCCGGAGAACTGACCGACCAACTGCTCGCCATGGAATCGGGACCGAATCGTCGCCGTGGATACGACGTGGAAAGCGACGATGGCATCCCGCTGGTGCGACTCGAGATCGACGGGGAGCAACGCTACCTCAATCCCGGCTTTCCAGAGGCTGAATTTGACGGGGTGGACGTCGACGAGCCACTCCATGCGGTACCCGAGGCACAGGGCCTCATCGAGATCAATGCCCATCTCGAGATCCTCGTCTCTGGAAGTTCTCCGCGATGGCAACAGATCGTGGAGGGACGCTGGACGGCCGATGAATTGGCGGGAAGACAGATCGCCATTGGAAGCACGGCCGTCGAGGAGTCGGCGGCCCTGGCGTCGAAGCGACTCGGCGATATTGAAGTCCTAACGCCCTATATGATGGTCAATGGCGGCGACCTCAACGCCGCGGAAACCGAAGAGCTATCTGCCTTCGGCGATCATATCTCGATCGATGGCCAGTGGGTGGGCCTCGACGAGGAGCGAAACCAGGTGATGCGAGGTGACCAGCGGATCGCCATTGACGACGAGGCCACCGTCGATGAGGTCGCCGGAATCGACGTCGAAGCCAATGCCCGAACCTTCCCGGACGTGGGACTTCAACTTCGGGTATTCGACGAAAGTGGGTCTGCCATCACCGGCCTGAGCGGAGCCAATTTCTACATCGAGGAGGAAGGCGAAGAGGTCGGTGGCCGGCTTGTCCAAAACGCCGGACGCCAGGACCGGGTACTCTTTTTATTGGATACGTCTGGCAGCATTCCCGACGACTTTCGAGGAGAGCCGATGGTCGACTTCTCGATCGACATCGCCGAGCAAATCGAAGAGACCTTCGATGACGTCGCATTGGGGACGGTGCGGGTGGACAGGAGTCGCTATCGAGACAACCTGGACCCCGACGAGCTCTGGACAACGGACCTCGACACATTTCGCCAACAGGGCGAGGACGCCATCTCCGAAAATGGCGGCTCGGCGCTGTGGGAAAACCTGGCCGACGCCGGGCGATTGGATCCAACGCTGATCGTCTATATCAATGATGGGAGAAATAACGGGGACAACCACGATGAGCTCCTCCAGCGCGTCAACGCCGGCCCCCCGGCACTGATTGTGGGCGTCGGTCCCGTGGAGACAGACGTGCTCCAGGAGATGGCAGACCGGTCCGGCGGAGAGTACTTCGATGCCATGGAGGCCGACGACATCGCCGGACCACTCTTTCGTTATCTGGGTCGCCAGGAGACGCACCCCTATAAGCTTCGCTACACCGCCCCCTTTGATGGCCGCTCGGAACGGCGCGTGTCCGTGCAGCTCCATGGCGCCGACGACGTCGAGGGGACCACCGGCTACACCGTGCCCGACGATCCCGATCCCTCACCGGCCATCGTGGGAACCCGGCTTCATCTCGAGGTCGGGGATACCTCGGTGACCCGGCTTCTGGCGGGCACCGACAACAAGACGAAAGCCACCAATCCCTCGGAGGCCATCCGCAATGATGTGATCAGCACATTCTTGTCCCCGACCACCCTCTTCTTTGAAGGCGATGCTCCGATGCCGTCGGTCTGGCTCAGCGATTATGCCCAGGCCCTGCAAACACAACAGGACTACGTAAAAGCCGGTGTCGACGGAGACCTCAATGGAACCCTGGAGGCCATCGGAACCGGATTTGATTATCTGCCGGCCCGGGCCTTTGTCGCCAATCCCGCGCTTCCCGATGCGCTCAGCGCACAAGCGCGGACCTTTGCACAGGGCATGCGCGTCTCCATCATGCGACAGCGGGTGGACTTCGGGACCGGACTCCGGCGCACCAGCTTTGATATCCTTCCCACAGCCCGCTTCGCGACGATGCAACGATCGGTCGATGAAGACGACGGCGTCGACGAGCCCACAGACTACGAATTGACGCTGCGGCGCACCTCCTGGCTGGCACTGATGGAGGCCGCCAATTTCGGAGCGCTCCAAAAACCTCCAGAGCTCGGAGAGCGCGGCTACGCGACCTGGAACCTCCTCCAGGACCAAGAACTGAACGCCCTCAGCTCCAGCTCGCGCATCCGTCCCCGAGACGCCTTCTCCTCCGACGTGACCGGGCGCGACGACTGGGCACCGCTGTTGTCGGCGTGGCTCGACGACTGGAATCTCTTCGTGCCCACCGATGGTTCGCCCCAGGCGATGTGGGTCGTCCATGACACCACCGGAGAGATGTACGGGATCCTCGCCGATGGCACGGGAGGAGCCGATTCCTACGAACGCGTCCAAAAAACGATGAACGAACTCGATCGAACCTTTCGCATTCTGGAACTCTACACCATGCCAGCCAATCTCAGCCCGGCTCTTGGCGTCGTGCAGTCCTATTACCTCAGGCTCGCTCAACTATATGCTGCGGTGACCATGGTCCTGGCGACGATGAACCCCGACCACCTCGATGGCGCCATCGCAGACGCCATCCGCGGTCTGGCCTGTGATACAATGGAGACCGTTGCCTTCCTTCCCTTTAGTTTCGCCTCCGATGCCTTGACCATCATCGATGGCCTCCTGGCGATACATACCGAGGAAGCGTCCGTACCCAGCCCCTGTGCTGGCTTTTGAGAGAAGACCATCGATGATCCAGTTAGCCCGGTTTATCGAGGGCCCGTTATCCCTGTCGAGAAATAGCACTACCCCCTGCCTTTTCCTTGACACTCCCGGGCGGTGACCCCAACAATTATGTCAGCGTTCACTCACAACCACGGGAACCTTCAACGGAATCTGCGATGCGATATCCAAAAATCTCTGTATTCGCGATCAGTTTATTGGCCTCGATCTCACTCCTGGTCGCCTGTGGCGACGATGATGACGATGGTGACAATGGCGAACCCAACCAGCAGGCGCCGAACACCCATAATGGCGATAACGGCAACAACGCCAATAACGGCGACGGGGGCAACAACGGGAACGGCAATAACGGCAATAATGGTGATGACGACCTCTTGCCGCTAGACGGCATCTACGAGGTCACTTCACACCAGGAGTCTGGCGATGACTGCGATGATCTCACCGATCTCGATGAATTTAGTCATGTCCAGGTCTCTGGCCAGATTCCTCCAGGAAACGACACCATCATTTGGAGCATGAACGGATGTGACTCGGCCTCAGAGGAGAGTTGTACCGAGTCCACCCTGAGTATTCCGGGGACGCCTCTTCCAGATGATCTGGAAAGCAATACCCTCTACGAAAACCGCCACATTGATACCGCCTCTGGTCAAGGCACCGAATGCCTGCTGGAGGGCACGGGAAGCGAGCTCATGATCACCGACGAAGACATTGTGGTTCGCAATCTCGTCTTGGAGCTGGAATTCGATACCAATGAGCAAGATTGGGAGTGCGAAACCGATAGCAGCTTTAGTGACGAGGAGCCCTCTCAGGCCACCCGTGATGCCATGGAATGCATTCACGTCGAAGAGCTTTCGGCCAGTCTCATCGAGACCCTTTGACGGGGGAATGGCGGCACTAACCCCTCGCGACTCGGTCAGCTTTAAGATCCCCGTTGAACTATTCCTCCAGGCTGTCCGGGAACTGGTCGGGCGCGAGGAGGTCGGTGGCCCAGCGAAAGCCACACCGATGGGGATCGACCCCCATGGCCGTGATCATCGACGAGGGTTGGGCGTCCTCCGCTGTGGCAGCCCGAACCCCCGGAGGCGGTGATCTCGGGGACCTGGAAGAGCATTCACGAGCCGCTCACTGACGGGCTGGACGCCATTTTCATGGCCAGCGCAGGGTGATCGAGCTATTTGTTGGTGACCACTTTGATGGCGAACTCGATCGCCGCCATTCGCTCGTACAACAAGGCGTTTTCCGCCCTCGTACTCATTCAAGAACACCTCATTTCGCATGATGCCGATAGGGCAACGATGCGACAGGGAGGCCAAACTCACGAGCCGCCAGAGCAGCTGAGGTGTGCTCAGTGATTCGCAGCCTCCACCAACAGTCTGGCCACCTTGTCGATCTGGGCTCTGCTGGTGCAGCGGCCCAGCGATAGGCGCACCGAGCCCAGGGCCTCCTGGGGATCGACCCCCATGGCGGTGATCACCGACGAGGGTTGGGCGTCGCCGCTGTGGCAGGCCGAGCCTCCGGAGGCGGCGATCTCGGGGACCTGGAAGAGCAGATCGCCGGCGGTGGTGCCGGGAAATCGCACATTGAGGGTATTGGGCAGCAGATGCTCGCGGGCGCCGTTGAGGTGGAGGTCCTCGATGCCGTCCTGGAGCTTTTGCCACAATCGGTCGCGCAGCGCGGCCTGGCGGCGACCTTCCTCTTGTTGGGTCTCCTTAGCCCAGCGGCAGGCCTCGCCGAGGCCCACGATGGAGGCGACGTTTTCGGTGCCCGGGCGCAGTCCCGACTCGTGGGACGAGCCGTGGATCACCGGGCTCAGCTCCACGCCTTCGGCGACAAAGAGAGCTCCCACGCCCTTGGGGGCATAGAGTTTATGGCCCGCCATGCTCAGCAGGTCGACGCCCAAGTCGCTGACGTCGATGGGCACCTTGCCCACCGATTGGGCGGCGTCACTGTGGACCAGGGCGCCCACCTTATGGGCCATCTCCACCACCTCTTTCAGGGGCTGGATGACGCCCGTTTCGTTATTGGCGTGCATCACGCTGACCAGACAGGTCCGCTCGTCGAGGGCCGCCTCCATAGCCTGGAGATCCAGACGACCGCCGGCGTCGACGCCCACCTGCTCCACCTCCCAGCCCTGAGAGGCCAGATAGGCGCAGGGCTCGTGGACCGCCGGGTGCTCAATCGCCGTGGTGACCACCTTGCCGGGCCCATCACCGGGGCTTGCGCCGTTGCCCATGGCATCGAGGGCGCCCAGGATCGCCAGATTATTGGCCTCGGTGCCCCCGGAACTAAAGATGATGCGTCCCGGCGTCGTCCCGATCAGATCGGCCACCTGTTTTCGCGCCCGATCCATGCCGCGTCGAGCGCTGCGCCCATAGATATGACCACTGGAGGGATTGCCATAGTGCTGGGTCAGATAGGGCTGCATCGCCTCCAGCACCGGCGGTGCCACCGGGGTCGTAGCATTATGATCGAGATATATGGGTCTATCGTCCTTCATTGCCACACCCTCTTGATGACTTGATGATCGGTTGTCGCCGTCGATGGCTTGCCCTCTCACAAATATAACCAACTCATCCCGGATTTCTCCAGGTCACAGGGTTATCTTGTTCTCTATTTGTCCGGGACTCCAAAACCAGGCGAGGCCCAGGGCGGTGAGTAGCACGGCCAGCGGATAGATCCACAGATAGAGCGCCGGCGCCAAGATCGTGACCACGCCCATCGCCAAAAAGGGGATCCCTACCAGGCAGATGCGCAGATCGGAGAGCAGGCCGATGAAGAATAGAAATAACACGATCAGCAGTGCCTCTCCCATCGACCCCAGGGTCATAGGGTCATATCCCCGCCGAGCTCCCAGACCCCCCAGCGATAAATGGCAGTGAGTCCAAACAGGGCGATCACGGACATCGCCAACTGGCGATTGACCGTATTTGCGTTGAGCTTTTTGCCCCCCACCCCGATGCCGACCAATACGATCACCACATTGCGAAGACCGGCTATCATATAACTCCGCATCGTCTCGTCGGAGCTGGCGTCGGCATCGCCGAGCTGAAACGCGGCATAGAGACTGGTCAGCGACCAGATCACGCCAAAGGTCAAGATCAGCACCGCCCGCGCCCGCCGAGAAGTGTTGAGATCGAGGTCGTCCTCCAGCCGCTGTAGCCGCTTGAGCTCTTCTTCCTCCTCGCCCAGACGCTTTTCCAAGGCCTCCAACCGCTGTGCCAGGGCCTCGTCGGGTTGGGGCATGTCGACCAGACATGCCCGGGCGGCCTCCACCTTGTCGCGCTCCAAATAATGGGCCGCCATCGTCTCCAGCACGCCCTGCAATCCCCGCCGGGCGTGGGGGTTTTCGGGCCATAACTTCAACGCCTGGCGATAACCGAAGCGACACTCCGTCAAAAGATCGCGAAGGCGCTCCTCATCGGGCTCTTCATCGACCAGGGTCTGAAGATCCTGACTGACTCGGTCGGCTTCGTCGCTAATGGCCACGGACTGACGGTGCTCCAAAAAGGCCTCCAGCGCCTGGCGCAACTCGGCGGCCGACCCAAAGCGCTGCTTTGGATCGAGGTGGCAGGCTTGATTGGCGATGCGCGCCAGCTCCTCGGGGATCGCCTCGTCATAATCGACGGGCTCCGATTGGGCGGCCTTAAAGAGCATGTGGATGATCTTTTCGCCATCGTGGCGCGGCCGGCCCACGATCACCTCGTGGAGCGTCGCCCCCAGAAGGTAGACGTCGGTTCGCTCATCGGTGGCCTCCAGGTCCTGATGGGCCATCTCCGGCGCCATATAGCAGGGCGTCCCGCAGAGGTTCGAGCAGCTCGCCAACGACGGCAATAGGGGCCGCTCTTTTTCGGTCGTCACCGCCAGGCCCCAATCCAGGAGATAGACCTCGCCGAAGTGGCCGAGCATGATGTTGTCGGTCTTGATATCGCGGTGCAACACGCCCTTGCTGTGGGCGAACTCCACGGCCCGACAGACCTGGATCAACACCTCCACTTCGTCCTCCAGGTCCAACCCCTCATCGCTGGCCCGCTGCTCCTTGAGGTGCTCATGCCAGGAGATCCCCTCCACGCGCTTCATCACGATCAGGGGCGCCCCCTCGCCGGTGCGGCCCACCGTATAGATGGGAATAATATTGGGGTGCTCCAGATATCCCGTGATCAGGGCCTCCTGGAGAAGGGATTGAGCGACGCTCTCTTCGCGATCGTCGCGCACCGTCTTCAGGGCCACCTCCCGATCCAGCGACACCTGATTGGCCAGGCGCACCAGCCCCATGCCGCCCTCGCCGAGGGTGGTCTTGGCCACCAGATCGGATCGCAGCGACTGGGCCTCCTCGTCTTCCACCAATAGCTCCGGCAACCGATGCAGGTGGTCGCCGCTCTCGATGGGAACCTCTTCCCCTGCCCGGCTGCGCAGGCTCACCGTCCGCTCGCCCACGGAATTCAACAGCGTGGGGGCCATCCCCATGGTCTCGAGATGCTCGCTAAATGTCTGCAGCGTTTGAGTCTCCGACACGCCGTGATCCTCGGTGCAATCCAATGCCATTGCGTCGCCCCCTGGTTATACCCCCGCGATCACTCGACTCTCAACCACGGGTGATCAGATTTAACCCCATCTGGTCGAAATCGGAGCACGGGGGAGCCCCATGGCGTGTGCACAAAAACTATGGCTATTCGCTGTGCTTTTGCTCGTGCCGCTGTTGATGGCCCACCACCCGGGCTATCCGGCGCCTATCGCCCTGGACACCGTCGATGACGCCGACCAGGGCGACGGCTGGGTGATGACGGCCACTCCCGGGCTCATTCGGGGCAGCGATAGCCCGGCCCTGATCTGCAAGGAGGCCTTTGGGGCCACGGGCAATCTCTACGCCGCCGTTCTGGGCGACACCCACTTCGCCGTCGCCGCCAACGAGGGGTTGGCGATCACCTTCGACGGCTGCTACGTCGACGCCTTTCACCCCATCGATGGCCGACAGGTCGACGTCGCCTCCCAGGGTTCGGATCTCATCGCCGTCGCCGCCAGCGACATCGGTCAGGACCGCATCTACTACAGCCTCGACGGCGGCCTGACCCTGGCCGATCCCGTCGACGTCGACGCCGGTCTTCGCCTCACGGGCGTCGGCTTTAGCGACTCCGACCACCTGGTGGCCACCGCCTTTGACGACGACGCCGACCCCCGCGGCCAGGCCCGCCTGGTGGTGGTCACGAATCTCGACACCACGCCCACCGTGGAGACCCACTCCTACGCCTCGGGCCTTCGCTACCCCTATCTCTTTGCCGCCGACCACGGGCAGGTGGCCGTCGCCCTTCGCGACAATATCAGTCCCATGGCCGCCTGGGGCCCACCAGACGATCCGGGCCGCTATATCGACGACCTCAACACCTGGCCGCTCCACGCCCAGATCGACGCCGATGGCTCCCTTCGCATCGGCCCCATCACCGAGGACTGGACCGGGCTTTGGCACTCCGACGCCCAACATGAACTCCAGGCGATGCCCGACCTCGATGGCCACGATACGCGCTGCATCGTCGCCGACGGCGACGACTTCTGGCTCTGCAGCAGCGGCGCCGTCGAGGCCTACGAGCTGTGGCGCCTGACCACCGGCGACGACCCACCGTCGCTCAACCCCATCTATCGCCTGGCCTACCTCGACGGACCCCGCGACGACTGTCCCCCCGACAGCGAGGTCGCCCAGATCTGCCCCGACCACTGGACGCTCACAGAGGCCACCATTCCGGCCTGGGAACCCGACGAAGAACAACCCGACGAACCGGAAGACCCCGAAGAACCAGGCGAGCCCGAGGAACCCAACCCCCCTCCTCCGGGCTCCACCCCCGTGGACCCACCGCAAGACCCACCAGAGGAGTCGTCGCCAGCCGACCAAGAGGCCTCCGGGGGCTGTGCCCAGACGGACACGGATCGCACAGATATGACCACCCTCCTGGCCCTGCTACTACTCCTCTTGCTCCGCCACGCCGCCGAACTCGTGGGCCGCCCCCGGAAAAACCCCGATGATAAGCCGGAAGAGCGGTGGAGTTATTAGCCACGTCGTGAATAATCCGGGTTACCCCTTGAAAGCCAGGCCCAATACCTCACACTGCCAGTGAGAGACCCACCGTCCCGACTACTCCTGACTGCCTAAAAACAACACCTGATATGTTTAAAACCCTCTCCACCACTAATTATTTAAGTGTCACACCCCTCCTGGCATCTTTATTCTTGATGACCGCCTGTGGCCTGGACGCCACAGAGGCCGGTGAGTACGTGGATGCGCAGAACTTCACCACTGGCGGCATCTCAGCATTGGTCCTCTCCGATTGGTCCCGGACCGACGACGTCGCTTTGATGGGGAATCAGAACCAAATGGGCCGCCAGATGGCCCTGGACAACGACGTCATGGTCGCCGCCACGGGAATCCTATCGGGACCAGATCGCAGCCTCGTGGTCTACGAGCGTGATTCCCAGGATCGCACCCAATGGCCTTCTTCTCAGGCAGTCTTCTACGAGGACGACCTTAGCACCTACGAACTGGGGACTTCCTTGGCCATTGACGATGGCCGTATCGCTGCAACATCCAGACATCATATCTTTCTTCTGGAAGAAGACAGCTCCGCGACCGACGGATGGGATATTACGAAAGTGATTCACACCGGCGACCTCAGCGATGACTATGACTACGGCGTCATGTTCCACTCCATCGATATCGACGGCGATCACCTCATCGCCGGTGTCATGGCGTCGGCAAGTGACAATGTCGGCGGTGCCCATATTTTCGACACCGAAGAGGACTCCGACGGCGATCTCAGCCTCAATGAAGTGGCATCCCTGGATGCCCCCAGTCCCTACTCAGACTCAACGGATTGGCACTTTGGCCTCTCCGTCGCCATCGATGGCAACACGGCTGTGGTCACCGCTCCCGATAGCGTCCTTGGCGACGAAATAGGCAAAGCCTTTGTCTATCAGGCTGAGGATGGAGATCTAGACCAATGGGAGTTGGTCGAGGAACTCAGCCACTCCTCGCTTCACGAGGGCGCCTACTTCGGGACCTCGGCAAGCCTTGATGGAGATACGGTGGCCATTGGCTCCATCGGCTACGGCGAGCCCAGCTATTTTTCCGGTGCGGTCTATATTTTTGAACGGGACCTCGGCGGCGATGACGCCTGGGGCTATCGCACGCGCCTGCAGGTCGACGAGGATTACGGGGGCGCCCACCTGGGAAGCAGCCTCGATCTGGTCGATGACAACCTGATCGTTGGCGCTCCTGAGTCGAACGAGCCTCCCGGTGATGGTACCCGACAAGGGGCTGCCTATTTCTTCTCAAGGCATGAAGGTGGTCCCCATGAGTGGGGCAGGGTGGAACGCCGTGACTTCCCCGACGATGCGGATAGGCAACAATTCGGGACGGCCGTTGGCTTAACCACCTCCGACGCCAATGATGACGCCACGGCCGCCGTCGCTGCTCCCCGCACCCATGTTAACACTTATTATAACAGCGGTGAGATCTATTTCTATCATACCCTCCTACCACCGGAGGCCGAGCATCTATCCCTCGCCACAGAGATCGACGAAGACCTCACCATCTCCATCGCCGACAGCGATCCCGACGTCTCCATCGAATCGACCACCGATCCGGAGGAGGGCTCGGCTTCGCACACCGACGATGAGGTGACTTACTCCCCGGATCCAGACTTCGAAGGCGAGGATCAATTCGAATACACACTGATCAACGACAACGACCAGACCGCCACCGCCACGATCACTGTCTCCGTAACACCGCCCATCCCCATCGACGATTTAGAGATCACCACCGAGAAAGACACCCCGGCTGTGATCCCCATCGATGACGTAGGCCCTCTCATCGTCGTCGACGCCACCGACCCCTCCAACGGCTCGACCACGTTTGAAGACCACGAGATCACTTACGCTCCGGAGGAGGGGTTCGCCGGTGAAGATCACTTCGACTACACCCTCGAGGACATCGATTCTGGCCTCAGTGCCAGCGCCTCGGTGACTGTCACGGTGCTCACCGACGACAACGACGACAACGACGACAACGGCGATGACGGCGATTCCGACGACAACGGCGATGACGGCGATGACGGCGATGACGGCGATTCCGACGACAACGGCGATGACGGCGATGATGATATGGAAGAAACCCAGGAGAGCGATAACGGTGG
>CAYQBU010000081.1:10502-16138 GCA_964415785.1 uncultured Bradymonadales bacterium | reverse complement strand
TCAGTCCTCCTGGGTGGGGTCGTCGACGCGGCCCATGAACAGGATGGTATCCGTGGGGTGGTCGTAGATGGCGTAGGCGAAGGTGCGGTCAAAGCGCAGGTCGAAGTCGTCGGTGGCAGGAGCGGAGCCCTCGCCGATGATGACGGCCGTGGCGGCCGCCGCTTCGGTGCCCTCTTCGTCGAGGTCGATGAAGCTCGTGTGGAGGATGTCGGTGATCTCGAGGCCGCCGCCGTCGGCGAGGCGTCCCAATTCGTGCATATTGGTCCATCCCATCTGCTGGAAGAGCGCCTTGAGCGGGTAGTCGCCCTCGAAGCGAAAGCTGGGAAGGGCCACATCACCGATGCCGGATTGAAGGTTGGCGACGACCTCGTCGAAGGCGTCGGCGTCGAGGTTGGCTTCCCAGTCGTCGTAGCTGTCGGCGTCGGCCGGTTTCAGGGCGATAAAGGAGAGGTCGCGCCCCACGTAGGGAAGCGAGATGGCGTGGGTGTCATCGCCCAGGTGATATCGGAAGTTTTCATTTTGGTGCATCATGTCGACGGTGACCTCCGTGCCGTCGCGGCGGCTAAAGGGCTGCTCGACGGTGGCGCTTTCGCTGAATTCATGGTGCCAGCCGGCGAGAAAGTAGATGGCGTTGGTCAAGACCAGGGAGGTACCGGAGTTGACGGAACCCTCGGGAAGGAGGTCTTTGATGCGCTCCTCGGTCTGGTCCTCAACCCACTGGTTGATGCGCTGTCGGACTTGTTCAGCATCGCCGATAAAGTCGACGCCGCGGAGGCCGGCACCGTAGTGGACGGCCAGGGTGTCGAGGTAGTCGTCGAGGAAGGGAAAGTCGTATTGGCCCCAGGTGGCGTTGACGACATTGAGGACCGGCGGGTCGCCGTCTTCTACGTCGACGTCACTTCGGGTGTCGAGGTCGAGGTCCAGGGCGTTGAAGGCGGGGTGGAGTTCCTCTTCGTCGAGCATAAAGCGAAGGGTCTGACCCATCTGTTCGTGGGTTGCGCCGGTGGCGCCGGCGTAGGTCATGGCCAGGGCGATGGAGATGGAGTGGGGGGAGTAGAAGACGTTTGTGGTGTCTTCGTCGTCCAGGATCTGATGGAGAAGATCGAAGGCAAAGTCGCGGTTGTCGGCGCTTAACTGGGCCTTGGCTTCCTCAGAGACCGAGGGGGATTGATCGCGCTCCAGACTGCTCTGGAGGGCCTCGCCGGGGCTGTCGTCGGGCTGGCCGGGATCGGGGTCGTCCGAGGATCCACAGGCGAGGAGGAGGGCGGTGGCGACAAAGATAGATAGCTTCTTCATGGGTATCTCCGCAGTCAGTTGGGTCCGTGGAGCAAATCAAAGGCTCTGCACGGGGGCCGGGCGTCAAAGAATGTCGATCTACTATATAAGCATATATCGTGCCGGTAGGAAAAAATGGGGGAGAGGGCTGATTTAAGGGCAAGGGAGCCAGAATTTTGAGGCGTCAAGGGCAGAGCGCCTCAGAAATCTGATGGTGAGAAGGCTGAGTAGTTCGCGGCGTCGCCTCCTCTGCGAGTGCTGCCCGCCGGAAGTATGCGGGGACTCCCGTCGAGGAGTGGCAACACCGCTATCGGCATGCAGTACCGCCGATAGCGCTTGCGTTTTTTCGAAGGACAGCATTAGCATCAAGGCACCGGGCAATGGTGGAGACTCTGGCCTTTTTGGAGTGGCGATGAAGAAGAGCGGTGGGCTGGTGCTGGCGTGTTTTGCGGTGGCGATATTCGCCGGTTGCGGCGGTGACGACGAAGACGCTTCGGTGGAGGTGGATATCGAGATCAGGCCGGAGGGGCCGGTGCATCTCGATGTGGGGGAGGTCCTGACCCTGGAGGTAAGGGTGGAGGGGGCCGATGAAGAGGGGTTGGAGTGGCAAAATGAGCGGCGGACGGTGGCGCGTTTCGATGGGGAGGAGACGGTGGAGGCGCTTCGCGAGGGGTATACGCGGATCATCGCCGGGCACGAGGATGACGATAGTGCAGAGGCGGTGCTCGAGGTTTTTGTCGAGGATCGCTGTGAGGAGGGGTTGTGCGTTCGGCCGGAAGAGGCGGCGATGCACCCCGGCGGAGAGCGCGTCTTTGAGGTGGTGGGGAGCGGCGACGAGGAGATCAGCTGGAGCGCTGAGTTGGGGGAATTTGTAGACGACGGCCTCTACGTGGCCCCGGAGGTCGATGTCTGGGATGACGAGGGCGGGGCGGTGGACGTGATCCGGGCCAGCGCCGCCGGCGACGAGGCCACAGCGGAGGTGTCGATTCAATTCTGGGTGCCCATCCCCAATGAGGAGCGCGATCCAGGGGCCCGGATTCAGGAATTGGTGGAGCATCCCCAGGAGGAGCGGCTCTATATTCCGACCAGCGATGGGATCTACGTGCTCTCCGAGGTGACCCGGGCCTGGGAACGGATCCGTGATACGCGGGGCGGGTTACCTCAGCCGGGGGTGGCCAGTCTGGCCGTCGATGGCGAGGGAGCGCTCCTGGCGGAGGTGCGTGACATCTATCGGCGCCCCCCGGGGAGCGAAAGCTTTGAGAATCTGGGCATTGGCAACCACCCCTATGGGATGGCCACGCTGGGGACCGAGGTCTATGGGGCCCGGCGAGGCGACGACGACTCTATCTATCGCTTCGGCGAGGATGGAGAGTGGGAGCCCTTCGTGTCCATCGGGCATCGGACGCGGTCGATGAGCACCGTCGGCGAGCACGTCTACGTCAGAAACCACGGCCCGGAGCTGGTGCGATTTGACGCCGGGGGCAACCTGGAGGGCCTGGGCGATGCGGAGTCGGTCACGGAGGGGCCCGATGGCGGGGTCTATGCCGTGCTCGACGACCACATGCAGCGATTCGAAGACGGAGAGTGGGTGGACGCCGGGCTCGCCGAGGTGTCGATGGGGAGTCATTTTTCCCATTATGACGGCAGCCACTGGGTGGTGGAGCGGGTGGGACAGGCCTGGCGCCACGAGGATGGAGAATGGAAGGAGTATGGGCCGCCGATGAGTGGTTTCGAGGGGTCGGTGAGTCGACGGGCGGCCGGTCCCGAGGGGCGGATGTACGCCGCGATGTCGGGGAGAAATCCCCTGGATAGCAATGAAGAGATCTACTTCGATGTCATCAAGTCGCCGCCCTATTTCTTTGGTGACGAGGCGGAGGCGGCGACGGCGGAGACCGTGGTCATCAAGACTCCTCCCTACGATATATTGAAGGTGGGCAGAGAGCTTCCGCTGAGGGGAGAGGTGGAGTGGTCCGATGGGCGGGTCGATCAGGGCCTGCATTGGATCAGCTCCGATACCCGGGTGGCCAGGGTGGATCGGCGGGGGCGGATCGATGCGATAGCGCCGGGAGAGGCGACGATCAGGGCGCGAGCCCGGGGGGATCTGGAGGTCTACGACGAGCTATCCATCGCGGTGGTGGATGACCCGCCGGAGCCGGTGGCCCTTCATATCGATCCGGCGCCCGTCGAGCTGATGGAGGGCGATGGGCTCCAGCTCAAGGCCCAGGTGGAGTGGCGTCGGTTTTTCGACTCCGCGAGGTTCGCCGACGACGTGAGCGTTCAGTGGAGCGTCGGCGACGAGGAAGTAGCCCGCGTGGGGTCCGACGGTCATCTGGAGGGCCGGTCCCCGGGAGAGACGACGGTGGAAGCGGTATTGGTCGATTGGCCAGAGATCGAGGCGAGCGCCGGGGTGGAAGTGATGTCTACGGGAGGTCTGTGATGGATAAGCGATTTAGATGGAGTCGATATTGGCCCCTGGTGTTTGCTTTGGCGACCGCTCAGGTGATGGGATGTGGCGGCGATGAAGCCCAGGAGGAGGAGGACGAGGAGCCCTGGGTTTGCGAGGTCGCCGAGGAGCCACCCCGAGAACGTGAAGACCCGGGCTATTGGCGAGAGCTGCCGGCGACGGGGAGCTCGTCAGAGGGCTATGAGGAGCTTCATTCGTCAATGGTCGACGGGGAGTATCTCTATGTGGGGAGCGACGGAGCGGAGGGGATCTATCGCCGGCCCCTGGCCGATGGGGAGGCCCCCTGGGAGGTCGTCCATGAATACGGTCGGGTGATCCGATCGATGCTCTATGTGGAGGCTGAGGGGTTATATGCGGCGGCTCTGGACCGGGGGGAAGTGGCCCTGAGCGAAGACGGCGAGCAGTGGGAGCGAGAAGAGGTGGAGCTGGCCCATGGGCGGCTTCGCATCAAGAATCTGACCTATCACGATGGGCATCTCTATGGGTCGATCGACTCCTCGAATCGCGACGAGGAGCCGGGGGCTCAGGTGGTGCGGCGCGTCGATGGGCAGTGGGAGCGGGTCGGTGATGTGGTCTATCGCGGTCATCCCAATACGACAGGGCAGATCAACGGCTTGGACGTCGGAAACGACGGGCGACTCTATGCGTTGATGAGCAATGGTCATCTCTATCGCGAGGGCGACGAGGGGGAGTGGGAGAGCCTGGATTATCTGGTGGAGCCGGAGCGAGGCGAAGACGAGGATCGTCCGCGGGGGCGGGCGCTGGTGGCCGATGAAGGGGGGCGTATCCTCTTTCACTCCGGGGGGCTTCGGCTCTACGACCCGAGCTCTGATCATCACGAAAAGCTTCACAGCCCGCCGCGCATCGAGACCCTGATCAGCCGGGCCGGTCGCGTCTGGGGAAGCGGTCACGGCGGGGTCTATGAGGTTCGGGACCGAGAGTTGATCGAATTGGGTTACGAGAGTCTGCCCCGGATCTGTCGCTACGATCACGAGCGGGTGGATCGGCCGCGGGCGAGGACGGTGGAGGCCTGGGAGGACGCCTCCGGGGTGATGGTCTTTGGCGGCACCGGCGAGACCAGCGATGAGCGAGAGGTCGAGACGGCGCAGACCAACGCCTATTGGATGCGCCACGATCCGCATCAGCGAGGCACGAGCACGGATCTGGAGGTGTATACGGCGACCTATCTGGGGAGTCAGGGAAACGACCTGATCGGCGGCATCGATATTGCCCCGGACCGAACGGTGGTGGTGGGCGGGCGCATCGAGGATAAGGAGCACCACCTGGGCGAGACCCCACTGTGGCTCGATCAGGGTCGATATGGGGTGGTGATCCGCGTGAGTCGCCACGGCGAGGTGCGCAGCGTCACCCGCATCGGCGATGTGGTTGAGGATCTGGCGGTGCACCCCGAGACGGGAGAGATCGCGGTGGCCACCGATCGGGGAGCCCGATTGTTGAGCAGCGACGCCGCAGAGCTGCGGTGGTCCTTTGACCCGCTGGTGGGCACCTCGGAGGCGCGGATCGCCATCGGCGCCGATGGCACGGTGGGCTATCTGGCGGGGGAGACCCTCCATATCCTGGATGGTCAGGGCCAGGAATTATCGTCGCGAACCTTCGACGATCGCTACGTGGAGGACGTGGCGGTCAGCGACGAGCATGGCCACGTCTATATCACGGGGTTCAAGAATCAGGGGCTGCCCGGGGGCAATCCGGTGCAGGTCGCCTACCTGCGCGCCTATTCAAGGGAGATGGAGAATCAGTGGACCAATTGGGATTATCACGGCCATCAACTGGCGGGCAACGAGGCCGATACGCGGGGCTACCGAATCGCCCTGGGAGATGACGGGATGCTCTATTTCGGGGGAGAGAGCGCCGGCGGGAATTCGATCTTTCGCTA
>CAYQBU010000081.1:0-10492 GCA_964415785.1 uncultured Bradymonadales bacterium | reverse complement strand
CCCTCCGCTCCCCCCCCCACCCGGAGGCCCCCGCCGCCCCGGCGGGGCCCCCCGCCGCGGCGCTCGTGGGCTATGACCCCTATACGGAGGCCTACCAGACGGCGGCCAACCATATCGGCTATTATGGACGGCTCGACCCCTCGGATGGAGCGATTGAGAGCGGTCAGTGGGTGATTCCTCGACTTCGAAATGGGGACGGCAACACCTTTCGACCGCGTGGGATCGACGCCGACGGCTCGGGAAATATCTACGTCGGCGGCCCCTCGGCGGCCCATATCGAGAATCGCTCCGCCAATCATATCGCCGGCCAGAGGGTGAGCACCTACGCCGGAGATCTGGCGACCCTGGTGGTGACGCCCGATATGAGGACCCGCCTGTCCTGGACGCCCTGGAATGCGACGGGAGGGCGGAGCGGGAGTGACTTCAGCGATCTGGTGGTCCGCGACGGGGTGGTGGCCATGGGATTGACGACGGCCGAGGGAGAGATGATCACCCACGAGGCTCGGCAGTCCGAGCCCCATGGGTCGCAATCGGAGGTCGATCGCGATATCTATCTGGCGATCTGGCCGACCCTGGAATAGGGACTTATTCGGCGGGCACCGAGGGGGGGGTGGCGGCTGCCTTACGGGCCTTGAGGTCATTGACGAAGGAGTGAAGAAGCCCACAGGCGTGGGGGCTGGGGCGATGGATCTCTTCGGCGTAGGCCATGGCCTCTTCGAAGTTCTGGCCCGGCTTGCGGTAGTTTTTGAGGTAGTTTTTAAAACGGTCGATATTGTCGGACCGGGTCAATTCGGGGTGGAATTGGGTGGCCACGATGGGGCGGCCTTTGACGCGGACGGCCTGGTAGGGGCAGGCGTCGCTTTCAGCGAGGTGGATGAGGGCGTCGCCGAGTTCGACGGCGCTGTCGTTGTGGCCCAGTTGGGCGTCGAAGGTGGTGGGGAGGTCGCCAAAGAGGGGGTCGTCGGCGGCGGCGTCGGTCAGTCGGATCTCGAAGGTGCCCAGTTGGGCCAGTTCTTCGCGCTTGGCCAGGGCGCCGCCCACGGTTTGGACGATGGCCTGGAAGCCAAAGCAGGAGGCGAAGGTGGGCATGGCGGTGTCCATGAGGCGGGCCATGAGGTCGAGGAAATCCTGGTGCCAATCAAAGCCGCCCTCGACGAGGGAGAAGTCGCCGCTGCCGCCGATCATGGTGGCGTCGAGCCCCTCAAAGGAGAGCTCATGGGGGTCGTCGGTGGCGATATTGAAGATCCGGAAGGCCTCGGCGGGCAGCTCACAGCGGTCGGCGAAGGCCCGCAATTCGTGTTGCGCCATGGGGTCGTCGGCGCTGCGGGCCTGGATCAGCAGAATTCGGGGCAATTGATTCATGGTCCTCATCACTCGCTCAAGGCAGGGTAGATCAAAGAGTTTAGACACTGAACGGGGAGAGGGAAAGGAAAAGCAGCAAATGTTCAGGGGGATGAGGAGGACTCCACCTCGTCGCGGAAGTCGCGAAGGGTGTTGTAGAGCTCTCGAGTCTGGAATTGGGCGTCCGAGTTGCGGGGGTGGATGTGGAGAAAGATGTGGTCGAAGATCAGGTAGCGCTCGGGGAATTCGATATTTTGGCGAAGGGATTGGTGGGTTTCCTCGTCGTGGACCTCGTAGATATTGAGGTCGATGCGCTCGCCCTGGAATTCGGCGACCGTGGCGCGGTGGTCGTAGTTGGGAAGTTGACGGGGGTCGCCGGGAGAGCGCACGCGCCATCCGGTGCTGCGCAGGGCGACCAGGAGGCCGTCGACGCTAAAGCGGGAGGTGTCGGCCAGAGACGGCGAAGCGTCTTCATCGGCGTCAGTATCGGGGACGTCGGCATGTTGCGCCTGCTCGTCGGCCGGAGGAGCGTCGTCGCCGCTAAACCACCACAGCGAGAGGCCGGCGATGGACAGGACAGCCACGACAGCGAGGCCGAAAAAGAGCAAGGGAGGCGATGAGGAGGCCGCGGTGTTGCCCCGATCCTCCGGGGCCCTGGCCGGCGATGAGGAAGGCCCGGATGAGGCCATGGGGGCGGGCGCTGGCTCCGGGGATGGCCTGGGCGGATTGGGGCTGTCGAGGGGAATGGGCGTGGGCTCTCGGGAAGGTCGCTTGGATGGACCAGCGCCGGATTTTCGGTGGGTGGGCGGAAGGCGAGAGGGGTCGGATTGGCGAAGGGCGGCGTAGGGGGTCGGTGGGGGAGAAGAGGCGTCGGGGTTGAGAAAGATATTGTCCTCGTCGCCGTCGGGGTCCACGACATTGGGGTCGACGAGGGTGGCCTGGTCACCAAGCGGGGCGTCGTCCTCGAATTCGGGGAGGTCGCCAAAGTCGATGGAGGTCGCCTTTTGGAGGGCCTGGGCCAGTTGCGGTGTGCTTTGATAGCGGCGGGAGGGATCCTTGGCGACCGCCTTTTCGACCACCCGGCGCAGGCCGTGACCGATGTCCAGGTCGTCGGGCAGTCGCCAGGGGGGATCGAGTTTGGCGATATTTGCACAGCGTTTGATGTCCGAGGTGGGGACCATGGGCTCGCCGGTGAGGCAGAGCCAGAGCAGGGCACCGACGCCGTAGATGTCGGTGGCGTAGGTCAAGTCGCGCATGAAGATCTGTTCCGGGGCCGCGTAGCGAGGGGTGCCCAGGAAGAGGCGCTCATCGTCGTTGTCGCCGTCGTGCTTACCGGACTCCAGGATGCGGGCGATGCCAAAGTCGAGAACTTTGACGATCTGATCGCCCTTGAAGTTGGAGGTGAGCATGATGTTGGCGGGCTTGAGATCGCGGTGGAGGATCTGGCGGTGGTGGGCTTCCTCCAGGCTGGCCAAGATCTGGAGGGTGATGGTGACGGCTTCGTCGGGATCGAGGGGCCCCTGTTCGCCGATATACCTTTTGAGGGTCTGGCCCTCGATGAACTCCATGACCAGGTAGGCGCGGTGGTTTTCAATCCCGAAGTCGAAGATGGTGACTGTATTGGGATGTTGAAGTTGGCTGACCAGGCGAGCCTCGCGCTCGAAGCGCTGGGCGCGGCCGGCGGTGCGGGTGGGATCGTCGGCGCCGTGGCTCTGGGGGTCAAAGACTTTGAGGGCGACGGTGCGCTCCATGGCCTGGTGGCGGGCGCGAAAGACGTGGCTAAAACCACCGCTGCCAATGGGGACTTCGATCGCGTATTTGTCGGCGACGATGTCGCCCTGGTTGAGGGGTAGAGAAGGCATGCTGTCCCAGCGTTTTGGTCCTTGCCTCGAGAGTGGGGAAAAAATTATCATAGTCGCTGTGAGTAATGAACCCCATAGCTTACGAGGGAGGGTCGCGATCGCGGTGGCGATGGCGATGGGGATCGCCGGATGCATAAGCGGTCCTGAGACCCAGGATCTGGGTGGGGAGCCCTGGGATGAGGCCTCGGCCCGAGAGATGGGGACGGAGGACGAGTTATGCGAGGAGCAGGAGTGCCCGGAAGAGGTGGGGTTTTTGTGGAGTGGCGAGGCGTTGCCCGAGGAGCCACAAGAGGTGTTGGGCTTTTTGGAGGGAGCCTGCGACGAGGGGCGGGGCCATGGCTGTTATCTGGCGGGGACGGAATATGTGTTGGAGCGTCGAGGTGGTCGCGATTTGGAGCGGGCGCGCACACGCTATGAGCGGGGCTGTGATCTGGGGGTAGCGGCGTCGTGTCAGGCCCATGGATGGATGGTCTATCACGGCCAGGGTGGCGAGGAGAACGCCCTGGAGGCCAATTTGATCTGGCGTCGAGGCTGCGAGTTGGGCAATGGCGGAGCCTGTCGTCAACTGGGCGGGCTCTACTATTACGGGCGAGGTGTGGACGTGAAGCCCGAGCTATCGGCGACCTATTTTTCCCGGGGGTGTCTGGCGGCCGACGAGGAGGCCTGCCAGGAGTTGGAGTCCTATTTTGGGTTGGATGCCGACGGCGATCACGAGGCGATCGCCGATCGGGTGGAGGCGGCCTGCGATGCAGGGGCAGAGGCGGCGTGCGTGGTTCTGGGAGCTCTATTTGAGGAGGGCCAGGGGCGCTCCACACAGGCGTCGCGGGCACTGAGCCTGTACGGCGAGAGCTGTGACGTTGGCGAGGTGTTTGGGTGTACGCTTGAGGGGATGCTTCGCCAACGCGGGGGCGGAGAGGTGAGCCGGCGGGGCTGGGAAGCTCGCGAGCGCTTTGCTCAGGCCTGTGAGGCCGATGAGCGCGTGGCCTGTAATTCACTGGGGGTGATGTTTTTACGAGGAGAGGCCGGCGAGCAGTCGGCCACGGAGGCGGTGCGCTATTTCGAGGCCTCCTGCGAGCGGGGGCACGGGCGCGGGTGCTTTAATCTGGGGCTGATGTACGAGGGCGGAGAATCCATTGAGGCCGATGGCGACAAGGCCTATCGCTACCACCGCATCGGCTGCGAGCAGGGCTATGGGCCCTCCTGCAATAGCCTGGCCTTTATGTACGAGGAGGGGATGGGCACGGAGGTCGATGAGGAGCGCCAGTACGCGAGCTTTGAGGCCTCCTGCGATCGGGGTTATGGCAAGGGATGCTTTAATCTGGGACGGGCCTACGATCTGGGAGAGGGGGTCGAAGAGGATCGGGCAGAGGCGATCCGGTATTACGGGCGAGCCTGCGAGGCGGGCTATCAGCGGGGATGCAATAATCAGGGGGTGCGAGCGCTGCAGGAGGCGACGACAGGACGAGAGGTGCGCGAGGCGGTCGTGGCGCTGGAAAAGGCCTGCGATGGGGGAGAGCGGCCCCGTTCCTGTGCTCGGGCGGGAGAGGCACTGATCGACGATCCCAGGCTCCCGGAGAGCCCGGTGAGGGCGAGGCGGCTATTGGAGGCGGGATGCGATGGCAACGACGCTCGGGGCTGTCTGTGGCTGGGCTATATCCACGAACAGGGAAAGGGAGTGAGCGTGGATCGGAGTCGAGCCAGCGAGCTCTACGCCCGGGCCTGCACCCTGGGAGAAGAGCACGGGTGCAGCCGGCGAGGGCGCTTATTGTTGGAGGACGAGGAGCGCCGTGACGAGGGGCGCCGACTATTGGAACAGGGATGTGAAGAGGGCGATGAGTGGGGGTGCGACCGGCTGTGAAGAATGCTCAGTCGGAGCGTCGGATCCAGCGATGGAGGTCATTGTTGGCGGGCAGGCGATGGGTGTCGCGGTGCTCAAACCCGGCGTCGTCGGCGAGGGCGTCGACCTCCTCAAAGGTTCTTAGTCCCATGGCGGGATCGCGCTGCTGGAGGTGGACGTCGAAGCGCTCATTGGAGGGTTCCAGGGGGCGGTCGCCGTAGCGATAGGGGCCGTAGAGGATGAGGGGTGAGCCGGCGTCGAGGAGGTGGGCGGCGTGTTCAAAGAGATGGGGCAGAGCGTTTTCGGGGGCGATGTGGATGACGTTGATGGCGACGACGGCGTCGCAGGCGTCGATGGGCGGGGCGTCGTCGAAGAGATCGAAGGCCAGTGGGGGGAGGACGTTGGGGAGGTCGGCGTCGCGGCGCCAGGCCTCGATGCTCTGGAGGGCATCGGGGCGGTTGGTGGGTTGCCAATCCAGGTGAGGGAAACGGCGGGCGAAGGCGACGGCGTGTTGGCCGGTGCCACTGCCCACTTCCAGAACCACATGGGCGTCGGCGAGCCACGTGTTCAGGTGGTTGGCGATGGGCTCTTCGTTGCGTTCGCAGGCTTTGGAGAAGCGCTTCATAGGCAAATCCATTCAGGGGTCGAGGTTTACGCAAGACCAATGGCGTTTAGGTTGCCCCTATCGTTGAGTGATATGCAAGAGTGAGAAGTCATCGAGCAAAGGACGGCGAAATGAGCGATGAGAAGCACAGAGAGTGCGTGGTGATCATCGGCGGGGGATTTGCAGGCCTCAACGCTGCCAAGGGTCTACGCGGTGTGGATGTCGATGTAGTGCTCATCGATCGCCAAAACCATCATCTATTTCAGCCCCTATTATATCAGGTGGCGACGGCGGGGTTGAGCACCGCCGATATCGCGGCACCCCTGCGCTCGGTGCTTCGGCGCAGTGATAACTCACGGGTGATCATGGGGGAGGTGCAAGTCATCGACCGCGAGGCCCGGCGAGTCTATTTCGACGGTGGGGCGCTGGACTACGACTATCTGTTGGTGGCGGCGGGGATGGAGAATAATTATTTCGGTCAAGAAGACGAGTGGGAGGAGCTGGCGCCGGGGCTGAAGACGCTGGATGACGCCCTGGAATGCCGTCGGCGGATCCTCAAGGCCTTTGAGGAGGCGGAGTGGTGCGAAGACGAGCGGCGCCTGGAGGCGCTGCTGACCTTTGTGGTGGTGGGGGCGGGGCCGACGGGAGTGGAGATGGCGGGGGCGATTCGCGACATCGCCTATCAGGTGATGGTTCACGAGTTCAAAAATATCGATGTGTCCAAAGCGCGGGTACTTCTGGTCGATGGGGATCGACGGGTGCTCACGGCCTATGATGAGAAAAGCTCCGAGGCCGCCGAGGAGCAGCTTGAGGATATGGGCGTGGAGGTGGTGTTGGGGGAGTTGGTGGAAGATATCAGTGAGTCGGGGGTGACGATCGATGGGGAGTTAATCCCCTCGGAGACGGTGATCTGGGCTGCCGGGGTGGCGCCATCGCCATTGGCCGTGGAGTTGGATAGTGAGCGCGATCGGATGGGTCGGGTGGTGGTCAACGATTATCTGGAGTTGCCCGGCGATCGGCGGGTGAAGGTGTTGGGCGATATGGCTCATTATGAACATGAGGGCGAAGCGGTCCCCGGTCTTGCCCCGGTGGCGATCCAGATGGGCAAGTTTGCGGCCCGCGATATTGAGCGGCAGCTCAAAGACAAGGAGCGAAAGCCCTACAGGTATGTGGATCGCGGTCAGATGGCGACGATTGGACGAGCGAGGGCGGTCGCCGAGGTGGGAGGACGATCGTTTGCGGGGGTGCTGGCCTGGTTTATGTGGCTCTTTATTCACGTGTTGTTTTTGATCGGGTTTCGAAATCGGGTCTTTGTGATCATGGAGTGGTTCTATGCCTATCTGGGGATGAAGCGAGGATCTCGAATTATCGTGGAGCCAGCCAAGGTCAAAGGCGTCGCCACGGAGGAACAGCCCCTGCAGGAGACGCTGATCGACGAGGAGCAGTTGGATTGGACGGCCAGCGATGGGGTCCCAGAAGACAGGGAGCGGCGTTCAGTGGGAAGCTGAGCGGGGCAAAATCAGGGCAACTCAGGACGCGAGAGCGGGGAGGCAACAATGCGACAAGCCATGGAGTGGTTGGAAGAGCAAGATAGCGTGGACGACGTGATCTGCTTTTTAGATTTCGACGGGACGCTGGCGCCGATCGTGGATCGGCCCGGTGAAGCGCGAGCGCTGGAGGGGGTCACGGAGTTGGTGGAGGCACTGGCAGAGGTGATCCCCGTGGCCGTGATCAGCGGCCGGGGACTCGATGATGTGTCAGAGCGCCTGGGCGCTCGGGGGATCACCTATGCCGGGAGCCATGGGCTGGAATTGCAAAGTGCCGATGGAGAGCGAGAGCTATTGGTCGACGACAGTGTGCTGAAGGTGATCGATGAGGTGGAGATGGCGCTCAAGCGCAGGTTTGGGGCCACGGAAGGGGTGGAGTTGGAGCGAAAAAAGGCCTCCATCGCCGTTCATTACCGACGGGCCCCCGAGGGAAGCGACGAGGTGATTCAAGTGGTTCAGAAATTGGCCCGCGAGTTTAGCAATGGGCCATGGGAACTGGGCGTCCATGAAGGCAAGATGGTGCGCGAGATTCAACCCCAGGTCGACCGGGATAAGGGCACGGCCCTGACGGCGATCTGGGAGGCCATCGATGCCGATAGGGAACGCCGGCCGATCTATATTGGTGACGATCGAACAGACGAGGATGCCTTTGAGGTGGTCGGTGATCGCGGGGTGGCGATCCTGGTGGCCTGGGAAGAACGACCGTCCCGTGCGCGGTGGAGGCTCGATGACCCGGAGGCCGTTCGGCGCTGGTTGGGTGAGTTGGCCCGGCGACTGGGGATTGCTCCACAGGCCTGGAGCGGCCATGATGGGGAGTCCGAATGAGTGCAAATCATAGTGATCAATCAAGGGAGTAGCAGGCATGAAAATTGGGATTTTGACTGGCGGTGGTGATTGCCCGGGCCTCAATGCCGTGATTCGAGCGGTGGCCAAGAGCCTGATCTTGCAAAGTGGTGCAGAGGTCATCGGCTTTTATGACGGGTTTCTGGGGATGATCGAAAAGCGCTATCGATCACTGAGTCATGAGGCGGTCAGTGGGATTTTAACCACGGGAGGGACGATCCTGGGGACCCACAATAAGGCCAATCCCTTCGAGTATTTTGGCGCCGACGGGGCCGATGTCTCCGATCAGGTGGTGGCCAATGTGGAGGAATTGGGCCTGGATGGTGTGGTGGCCATCGGTGGAGATGGAACGATGACACTGGCCCATCGGCTGCAAAAAAAGGGGATACCCTTTGTGGGGGTACCGAAGACCATCGACAATGATCTGATGCACACGGATCGCACTTTTGGCTTCGACACGGCGGTGTCGATTGCGACGGACGCCGTGGATCGGCTGTCGACGACCGCTCAGAGCCACGGGCGAGTGATGATCCTGGAGACGATGGGGCGCTACGCGGGGTGGATCGCCCTTCACGCCGGGGTCGCCGGAGGGGCCGACATTATCTTAATTCCGGAGATCCCCTTTGAGGTCGATGAAGTGGTTCGCGTATGCCGGGAGCGAGAGCCGAAGCAGAAATTCACCATCATTGTGGTCGGTGAAGGGGCGAAAGCTCGGGGAGAGAGTCAGGTGGTTCGGGAGCGGGTCGAGGATAGCCCCGATCCGGTGCGTCTGGGTGGGATTGGCTACTGGTTGGCGGACCAAATCAAACCGCGCCTGGACAGCGAGGTGCGGACGACGGTGCTTGGCCATATTCAACGGGGCGGGACGCCCACGGCTTTTGACCGGATCTTGTCGACCAAGTTTGGGATACACGCTGCCTCGCTGGTGGCGGCCGGTCGATTTGGCGAGATGGTGGCCATGCAACAAGGTCAGTTGGGGAGCATTTCCCTGGCGAAGGTGGCCAATAAGACGCGTTATGTTCCCGTGGACTCGCCGATGGTGCAGTCGGCGGTGGCCGTGGGGACGTCTCTCGGCCGAAGCGATCTGGAGATCGAGTTGGAAGAGGCCGATGAGGGCGTCGATTTTTAGAGCGGCGATGGGCTCGAGAAAATGTCGGATGTGAGATAATTGGCGGGATGTGCTGGAAATTTACACAGATGCGTGGATAATTCAGCGCTGGACTCGTTCATCGCTTCGGTGGGGAGGGTTAGCGGGTTTTGAAAAACCTCTAAGTATTTCACACCAGGGTCGTAGCCATGCTTCGTATTCTCGGCTTTATTGCCATGATTGTCATCGTCTGGGGCGGGGCACATATTTATATGGGTTATCGTCTGGGGAGACACCAACCGCCGTCGAGGAGGCGAGCGCTCTACGCCTTGCTGGGAGGCCATTTCAGTCTGGTGTTGGTGGCATGGACGGTGCGCGAGTTTACCCAGTCGGGAGTGTTTTTACACATCTGGCAATGGGCGACCTATATCGGGATGGGGGCGTTTACATTTTTATTTGTGCTGATGGTGCTCAAGGATCTGGGGGTATTGGGCTATCTGGGATTTGAGAAGTTGCGGGGCGGTGAAAGGTCGGAGGAGGCGCTCATCGATCCGGAGCGGCGTCGATTTATGAGCGTGGGGCTCAATGCTGGGGCCCTGGGAGCGACGGCCACCGCCAGTGGGTGGGGGTTTCGCGAGGCCCGGCGGGTGCCCGATGTGGTGGACGTGAAGGTGCCCTTTGAGGACTTACCTGAGGGTTTGGAGGGCTTTCGGATCGTTCAACTGTCGGATATCCACGTGGGGCCGACGATTCGGCGGCCGAAGGTGGAGCGGATCGTGGAGCGGGTCAACAAGTTGGACGCCGATATGGTGGTGATCACGGGCGACCTGGTCGATGGGTATTTCAGGTTTCGCAAAAAGGATGCGGAGCCGCTCCTGGATCTGAAGTCGCGCTACGGGACGTATTATTGCTCCGGGAATCACGAATATTATTGGGATCCCCTCAAGTGGTTTGATTGGCTGGAGGAAAATGGGGTCAATGTCCTGCACAACGAGCATCGGCTGGTGGAGCAGGAGGGGGGACGGCTGTTGGTGGCGGGGTGCACGGACTATACGGCGGGACGCTACGTCGAGGAGCACGCCACGGATCCCATCGGGGCCAAAGAGGGCGCCCCGGAGCACGATGTGAGCATCCTATTGGCGCACCAACCGCCGAGTATTCACGAGGCGGCGGAGGCGGGCTACGACCTTCAATTGTCGGGGCATACCCATGGTGGCCAATTCTGGCCCTGGATCTATGTGGTGGGGATGGTGCACCCCTTTTCGGTGGGCCTTGGACGCCAGGACGACACCTGGATCTACGTCAGCCGGGGCACCGGCTACTGGGGGCCGCCGATGCGCCTGGGAGCGCCGTCAGAGATCACCTGCGTGG
>CAYQBU010000080.1:0-16382 GCA_964415785.1 uncultured Bradymonadales bacterium | reverse complement strand
GGGGGCTATATTGAAGAAAGCGCCGCTGGCGAATGGTCGCGAAGCGACGAAGAGCCCACCATTTTGCGCGGCGATGATTCGATCACCGGCGCCCGTCCGCTCGAGATCGTAGGGATCAACGAAGATATCGAGATTCAATTGTTGACCATTGAGGCCGCCAACGCGGCCTCTGACTTCGACGGACCTGATGCCATCGCCGGATCCTCGGTGGGGATCATGATGTATAACTTTAACAATAACGCCAACGCCCATATCTCCCATGTAGAGATCGAAGCCGGCCGGGGAGCTCATGGCGCCGATGGAGACGAAGGAGAAACCGGGGCCGATGGCCCCGACGGAAACGACGGCGAGGGTAGCAGCGGCGGAGATGGACAGGACTTCCAGTGTGACTTTAGCGACTCCCCGGCCTCCTATGCCGGCGGAAGCGGAGGAAATAGTCCAAATAATACGGACGGCACCGATGGCGATGGTCCGCTGGCCCAGGGTGGAAACGGGGGCGAAGCCTGGCTCGACAGTGGATGTGGTGCCGGACCGCAGAGCGTGGTCGTCCCCGGCGATGGAATTGAGCGCGACGCTGGCAATGCGGGCAGCAGCGACACCTCGGGCACCGATTCCAATGCTCGCTTGATCGCGTTGACGGGAGCCAATCCCCGCTCCATGTACAAGGGCGCCGATGGCGTCTCGGGCACCCACGGGGCCACGGGTGACGGCGGAACCGGCGGTGGTGGTGCCGGTGGCGTCTATCGGCAGGGGGCCTCATCGTGCAATTGGTCGGCCACCGGTGGCGGCGGCGGCGCCGGCGGGCTCGGCGGTTGTGGAGGAGAGGGCGGCAAGGGCGGTGAGTTTGGCGGTGGATCCATCGGGATCATCGTTCATATCGCCTCAATGAGCATCGAGAATAGCTCCATTTCCACCAGCGTCGGCGGCGATGGTGGCGATGGCGGTGAGGGCGGAGAAGGTGGGGAGGGCGGTCAGGGCGGTAGTGGAGCCGACAATACCCCCCTCCAGGGTTTTGACTTCGACAGTATCGTGGGCGTCAATTCCGATGATCACGATGGCGCAGACGGTGGCGACGGCGCCGAGGGTGGCCAGGGCGGAGGCGGCACCGGCGGTGAGGGCGGTCCCTCCATCGGCATCTTGCCCTTTAGCTCGGACCTGGACATCGACGACGACTCCATGAACTTCAGCATTGGCATCGGCGGCGCCGGTGGTGAAGGCGCCGGCGACGCTGGCGATGGCCCCGATGGTATCAGCGCTTCGGTCTCCTCCTTTTGAAATAAAAAAGTCCCCCGCTTTCGCGGGGGACGGACTTTCCACAACATCGGGGGCGAGGGTCAATCGCTATTCTTGGCCACCACCCACAGGGCATGGACCATGCCCGGCACTCCTCCCAGAAGGGTGAGCACGATATTGAGCCAGAAATGCAACTTGATGCCCACCGTCAAGAAGACGGCCAGTGGGGGAAGCAAGAGGCAGAGTAGAATGCGAAGTAGGGTCATAGTAGCTCCGGGGTACGGTAAAAAGGTCACGCCTAGTGCATCAAACGACTGGCGCCGCCATTTCAATCCATCAGTCCAACCATACCTCGCCAACTCGTCCCAATAGACGGGCATTGCTATAGGCCTGATCGAGGGTCAGACAGGTGGCCACTCGATAGTAGCCCTCCATGCGCTCGATGACGGCCGCCAGATCCGGTTCCGAGGGGTCGCGAAGGCATAGCGGGAGCAGAAGTTGGACCCGTCCGCGGTGGTATTGGGGCACGGCGATACGAAAATTTCGCCGCACACGCTGCTGAGCTTTCTCGAATGCTCCGGCGAGCATATTCTGCAATTGAAAGTCTGGGAGGCCGTCAAAATCCACGGGGAAACGATCGCGGTTTTCGGCGACAATATTCTCTGTATTCGGCCTCAGCGTGAGCGCGGGGTCGAAGACGAACTCTTCGGGGAATTCGATATAATTGGCCATCTCCGGCAATTGCTGAAAACGGCTCATCCGCACGTCGCCGTAGCGAATAAATCCCTGGAAGTACCAGGGCTGGCGATCGGGGATCTTGTTTTCGTCGAAAAGGGCGTAGATCGGCTCCTGCTGTTCCTCGGTGACCAGGCCCGTATTGAAACAGGCGGCCCGTTCATCGGTGGAGTAGGCGATCTTTTCTTCTTCTTCGATGCGGTTGAAGGTGTGAATGATATAGGCGTAGAGGATGGGGCGTGGAAAATCACTGGTCGTGTAGCGATATTCCCAATCCTCGGGCTCGGCCATCAATTCCAACTCTTCCAGGTGTTGAGAGAACTCCGGAAGGAAGGCAAATTCCTTGATGGGAGGCAATGACTGCTCGTTCATAATCGTCCCTCAATAGTTCTACCCCTGATTATTCACGACTCGTCCATTGCGGCTCATCAGAGCCCAGATTCCTTCATCTCACTCCGCGACGATGTTCTGCATCGCCTGTGGGGCTCGATTTTGGCCTCTGAACTGTGATTTTGCCTCAACACGACGTCTCATGAATAATCCGGGCTAATTGGCGTCTTTCCCCCACTGATACGGGCTAAGCGGTGACGCGATTTGCGAATAACAAAAGAGAGCGGGCATAGAGTTGTGCTCGCGGCGGGAAGATCGTCAAAACCGCCCCATGTTGTCAAGGAGAGCAGAGCAAACGCCCCTGTTCAGTCGTCGCCATTGGAGCCGTCCGGGTCATCGTCCGAGGCGCCATCGTCGGTCTGGCCGGCCTCCATCGTCTCCTCCTGGCTTTGGACATTGATATCCTCGGAGGCCAGGGACTCCACGATGGCGCTGGTTCCGGACCCAATGCTGCCCTGGACGTTGAGCAGGGCCACCAGAAGGCCCAGGAGCACCAAGATCTGGGCAGCGATGACCCAGGGGCTGGTCATTTTCCTTCGGGTGCTTCGACTTCGACGACGAGCCATGGGGATACCTGTGCGGCTTAGATCTCTTCGATATGATCAGGGCAGTAGTCCTCGCGGTCGCGCAATCCACGGATATGCATCTCCAACCGAGTGCGACCCCGGAACGTCGAAAACCGGGGAGCAAAGGCCACGGCGACGTCTCCTCTCAAAAGGGGTCTCTGACCAGCCATTGAAAAGCCGATGCCATCCATGGTCGTCGACCCCTGGCGAAATTTGGCCTTCAAGTGGTCTTTGCCCACGATTCGAACGCGACTGGCCTCGCTTCCTCGGCACAACAGTATCGGTTCCCGGTTTCCCGTTCCGAAGGGGCCAAGGCGCCGCAGTTCCTTTCCAAAACGCGTATCCAATTCGTCTAATTCCACCTCGCAATCGATGCGAAGCCGAGGCTTCGGCAACCCCTGGGTGGTCAATCGCTGATCAAGGGCGTGATTGAGCCGCTCGCGAAGGCTGGCGATATTCTCTGCTTTGACCGTCAATCCCGCCGCTGCCACATGGCCACCATAGGTCTCCAGCAGGTCTTCGCACTCGCGCAGCAACTCGATGACGTTGATGCCATCGATGCTTCTCACGCTGCCCTTACCCATCTCTTGGTCGTCAATGCCGATCAACACCGCCGGGCGGTGGAAGCGATCGACCAGACGGCTGGCCACGATGCCCAGCACGCCCTGATGCCACTCGCGTCCATCGACGACCAGCATATCGTAGCCCTCGTCGACCTGTTCCTGGGCCTTTAGCAAGACCTTTTCCAGGATTTCCTTTTCGCAGTCCTGGCGGGCGTCGTTGAGCGACTCCAACTCCTTGGCCAATCGGAGCGCTTCGCCGTAGCTCTCGGTGGTCAATAATTGGACGCATACGGAGGCATCGCCCATGCGTCCGGCGGCGTTGAGACGGGGGGCGAGGCGAAAGCTGATCGTCTGCGGTGTGACCCGCTTTTCCGTTACTTGAGCGCGCTCCATCAACGCCGAAATCCCCGCTCGTCGGCGACTCCCCAGAACATGCAGCCCGTGGCGCACAAAGGTGCGATTGACGTTGACCAGGGGAACGACGTCGGCCACCGTCCCCAGGGCTACTAGATCCAGAAATCCCCGCAGATCGGGCTCCGGGATATGCTCGAAGACCCCGTGGCTTCTCAAGGTGGCCCGCAGAGCGACCAGGAGATGAAAGGTAACCCCCACGGCGGCCAATTCTTTAAAGGGGAAGGCACAGTCCTTTTGCAGCGGGTTGAGCACCGCTTCTGCCTGGGGGACCTGATCTGGGACCGTGTGATGATCGACGATCACCACTTTCAGTCCCAACTCCTGAGCCAATGCCACCTCTTTGACATTCGAGATGCCGCAATCGGTGGTCACCACCAGCGAGTATTCTTCGCTCGCCGCCTGGCGCACCACACTTTCATTGAGCCCGTATCCATCCTGGTCCCTCAGGGGAATCCGGTAATCGACCTGCGCGCCCAACTGGCGCAAAAATTGATAGAGCAGGGCGACGCTGCTGACCCCATCGACGTCGTAGTCGCCAAAGATCAAGATCCGCTGGCCCAGGTCGATGGCCGTTAAAATCTCTCGAACCGCGGCCTCCATATCCTTCATCAAAAAGGGGTCGTCCATATCGTCGAGGCGCGGATTGAGAAAGCGCTCCGCATCCTCGAACTCGGCGTGACCCCTGCGCAACAAGATGCGGGCGGTCAACGGATGGATATCGAGGGCTTTCGCCAACTCGTGGGCGCGTTCTTCTTCGCCCTGATAAACCACCCATTCTTTCTGGCGTTTGGACATCGGAATCCTGATCTGGACTTTGATTCGACGAAAAGCCCAGCTTCAAAGTATTTCTAATAACAACGGGGTTTTGGCGGCCTCAAACCCTAACAAAATTTGAGGGATGCGTCACCGGTGATGCAGGGACCATCACCTCAAAAAAAGGCCCGGGCAGGCGTAGGCCTGACCCGGGCAGGGGAGTCGTCGGTGCCCAGGGGGCACCGTAAAGCTCGGCGATCAGAAGGCCTTTCCGGGCTCTCCCTCTTCGTCAAAGCTATCGTCATCGAGATCGACCATCGCCTTCATCTCGCGACGCTCTTTGAGGTAGCCGTCCATCAACAGCATCACCGGCGAGGCGACGAAGACCGATGAATAGGTACCGATGATGATGCCCACAATCAGCGCCAGGGCGAAGTCCTCGATCAACCCGGTGGCAATTACGGCAATCGCAGTGACTGCCATCAACGTGGTCAACGAAGTGACCAGCGTACGACTCATGGTCTGATTGATCGCCTCGTTGGCCACTTCGGCGACAGACTTCTCGCCCGCCAGGTCCAGGTTCTCGCGTATCCGGTCGAAGACAACAATCGTGTCATTGAGCGAATACCCGATGATCGTCAACAGGGCGGCCACAATCGGCAAACTGAACTCAATATCCAATAGGATGAAGAGGCCCAGGGCAATCGTAATATCGTGGGCCAGGGCGGCGACAGCACCCGGTGAATAGCGCTCATCGAAGCGGAACCAGATGTAGATGAGAATGGCCACCAGGGCGATCACCATGGCGATCATTCCGTCATTTCGCAGCTGCTCACCTGCTCGAGGCCCCACGGACTCCGATCGCTCCAAGGCCTCGAAGCGATCCTCAAAGATCTCGGCAAATCCGGACTCGATGGTCCCCGTGATATCCTGGAAGCGAAGGACGTAGCGATGCTCATCGCGCTGACCGGCCTCCTGGATATCGACTTCCGTCAACCCCACGTTTTCCAGGGCTGTGCGCAGGTCGGCCTCGTCTTTGGCGACATCATAGCGAACCTCCATCCGATCTGGCTGTTCTTCAATGGGATCGGTCATCTGGTGGTCGCCGAGGGCCTCTAATTCGGCCATGATCTGATCGTAGCCCTCGTCATCGACGACGGCCACGTCCTGGGTTTGGATCATGAACCGATTCTCGTCGGCGCTGCCGAATTGCTGAATCAGCGGTGAACTCAGCCCCAGCTCCTCGGCCGCTTCGCGAACTTCCTCGTCGCTGACGGTGTCATTGAATTTGACGAGGACCTCCGTACCTCCCTGAAAGTCGATGCCCCAGCGGGGCCCCACAAAGATCAGCATGCCAATGCTGAACAGGAGTAAGAAGACCGAAATCCACTTGGTGTACTTACGCTTCCCGATGATGTCGTTATTGGCATCATAGGGGTATATTTGGAACATCTTCATAAAGTTCTCTTTCTGTCAGAGGCGCCGTCGCGGACGACGGCGATTGTCGCTTCTGAGCGTTCGGGTCGCCTGATCGGGCTTAGATGCTCAACTCGTCTTTCTTGGAGCGATCCATCCATTCCACGAAGAGCAGACGGGTGACGTACACCGCTGTAAAGAGGGTGCAGAGGATTCCAATGAGCAGAGTCACGGCGAATCCTCGGATAGGCCCTGTGCCGTATTGCAGCAGCACGAGCCCGGCGATACCGGTGGTGATATTGGCATCAAAGACCGCCGAGTAGGCCTTATTAAAGCCCTCGTTGATCGACTCTCTAAAGCCCTGGCCGAGCACCCACTCCTCGCGGATCCGCTCGTAGATAATGACGTTGGCGTCCACCGCCATACCGACGGTCAGGATGATTCCGGCAATTCCTGGCAGCGTCAACACGGCGTTGAGGCCGGCCAAAAAGGCCATGATAAAGGTCAGGTTGAGCACCAGAGCAATGGTGGAGATGCCACCGCTTCGACGGTAGTAAAAGAGCATGAACAGAATCACCAGCAAGCTGCCCACGAAGAGGGCGCGGATGCTGGAATCGATCGACTCCTGTCCCAGCGTGGGACCCACCATGGTCTCGAATTGCTGCTCAATCGGTGCCGGTAGGGCACCGTGGCGGAGGATGATCACCAGGTCCTGAGCTTCCTGCTGAATCTCGGTATAGGACTGCATGTCGCCCATCGTGATCTGGGCGCGCCCCTGAGTGATGGGCTCGTTGATCACCGGGGCGCTCTGCACCTCGTCGTCGAGCATGATCGCAAAGCGCTGACCCACATTTTCGGTCGTCGTCTGGGCGAAGAGGTCGGCCCCGGTGGCATCAAAGTTGAGCGCCACATAGGGATTATTGAATTGCTGGTCGATGGCGACGCGAGCGTCCTGGATATAATCACCGGTGACTTCCGTCTCCTGGTAGACCAGGAAGGTGAGCCAGTAGGAGCGCGCCTCATCGATGATGCCTTCCTCTTCATCGATATAGATCGGGTTGTGCTGGTAGCCGATGACCCGGTCGTCGGGGACGCGGGTCTCGAAGAATTGCTGGAGCGCTTCTTTGCTCCGGTGGGTGATGGTGCGATAGCCGCCGTGCGCCGAGCGCAGCTGAAAGCCCTGGGGCAACTCATCACGGAAGGACTCGAAGAAATCGTTGGTCCCGTCGTCGTCGACCATCTGGAATCGAAGCTGAGCGGTCTGACCGATCAGGTCTCGAGCGCGGTCGACCTGTTCCTCACCGATACCGGGCAACTGAACCACAATATCGTTGGCGCCGCTTCGAGCGATCGTGGGCTCGGCGACGCCCAGGGCGTCAACGCGGGAGCGAATGGTCTCGATGGCCTGCTGGATGGCGAAATCCTGAGTCTCCTCAATATAATCTTCGCTCATCGTCAATCGAATGCGATTGCCGCCGATATCAGCCCGTTCGAAGTTCGGGAAGAACTCCATGAACTCATCGTCGATGAGCCCCATGGAGTCACTGCTGTCGAATTGCACGTCCAGGTAGTACTCGCCGCGAGGGTGGTTGACCTCCACGCCGGCCGTCTCGTCGACGCCCAGAATTCGGTCGCGCACATCATCCTGCATCCGCTCCAGACGGTCCTGAACGGCTCGCTCCACGTAGACGTGGTACTGAAGGAGGAGCCCACCCTGAAGGTCGAGACCCAGGGTCAATGGCTCAAAATAGGACCACTCCGGATTCGGGAGATAAGTATCGCGAAAGACGATCAGGTAGCGATACCCCTCGGTCTCCGTGGCGTAGTCGGCGTCTGCTTCGAAGCCGTCGATGATCTCTTCCCAGCGCTCGAAGGTAAGCATCGAGATGGGCAACCCATCGGGGATGAGTCGAACGGCGACGTTGCTCGTATCGATCCCGGCGGCGCTCACAGCGCTGAGCAACTCGTCGTCGCTGACCTCGCGCTCGTAGTGCGCACTGTACAGGCGTCGCTGGTTGTGGACGTGGTCGACGCGCAAGTAGCCGTCAATGCCGCGAAGCTCTTGACGCAGGGCCAACTCGGTATCCGAGTATTCCATGAAGTTTTCGACAAACCCCTCAGTCGTTGAGGGGGTTCCATCGAGTTGCCCCGTACTCCAGTCCACCATAGTTGGGAAAAGTACAAAAAGGGCGGCAATCACCGCGATCAGTACAATTCCCCATCGATACAATAAGTGTTTCATAAACCTGAAACTCCGTTGGCGTCAGTCGGCTTCCAGCCTGAAGCTGACGTCGTGGTAATGATTCGTCGTTGGCCGCCTCGTTGGGTCGCGACCGGTCATTGAAGCGGCGCTGAACCCTAACAAAGGAGGTCTTGGGCTCCAAGGACCGTCCTCGCAGGGCCAATTCTCAATTCTTGTCGTCGCTATTGTCGTCTTCTAGGTCTTCTTGCTTGGATTGAATCTTTTGGCGCGCGATCGTGATCTTATTGTCGCGGCCCAATTCAAGCTCCACCGTGGTGTCGTCCACGGACTTGATGGTGCCGAAGAGGCCACCGGCCGTAACGACGCGGTCGCCGGCCTTGAGGCCATTGATCAAGCCCTGGTGGCGTTCCATCTCTTTTTTCTGCGGACGAATCAGCAGGAAATAAAAGATCAAAAAGATGACGCCGAACATGATCAGCGTCGGGATCAGACCGCCGCCTTCTCCCTGCTGGGCCAAAATAATCATTGCAGAAACTGACATGATGCTTGGGTTCTCCTCAATCGGTGGCAAAAGCAAACCCCGCCGTGGGTGGCCTACATCACAAAGGACAAACGACGCGTTTTATTTCTCATCGCCGTCATTGGGATGCAAAGGGGCTCGCAAAGGTCGGTGTCAATTAGCAATGGCAATGCCTCTGGTCAAGCGGGCATCGCTTCATTGCGTTGAGCATAGAATTTCCGTCGGTAGGTATCGAGCTCTCCGTCCTTGATCGCCTGGCGCGCTCCCTCCACGAATTGAAGAAAGTAGCGAAGGTTGTGCAGGGTGCACAATTGGCTCGCCAGGATCTCTCGGCTCTTGTACAGATGGCGAAGGTAGGCCCGCGTAAAGTTTTGGCAGGTATAGCAATCGCAATTGGGATCCAGGGGGCCCATATCCTTTTTATAGGGAGCGTTTCGAATCTTGACCGTGCCCTGGCTGGTGAAGCAATGGCCGTTGCGGGCGTTACGGGTGGGAATGACGCAGTCAAACATGTCGACCCCGCGGTAGATGCACTCCATGAGGTCCTCCGGTTTGCCGACCCCCATGAGGTAGCGGGGTTTGTCGTCGGGCATCTGCGGCGCTGTATGCTCCACCGTATTGTACATATCCTCGGAGGCTTCGCCGACGCTAAGCCCCCCGATGGCAAACCCGTCGAAGGGCAGGGCGCAGAGCTCTTCGAGGTGCTCGTCGCGCAAGGTGTGGTCAATACCGCCCTGAAGAATGCCAAAAAGGGCGCAGTCGTGGCGCGTGCGCGCCTCCAGGCAGCGCTTTTCCCAGCGCGTCGTCCGAGCCATGCTCTTTCGCATATAGTCGCGGGAGGCCTCCGAGGGAGGGCATTCATCAAAGGCCATCATGATATCGCTTCCCAGCGTCTCCTGAATGGCGATCACTTTCTCGGGCGTAAAGAAGTGACGAGCCCCCGATAGGTGGTCCTGGAATTCGACGCCATCTTCTTTGATGGTGCGAAGTTCCTTGAGGCTAAAGACCTGATAGCCGCCGGAGTCGGTCAGGATGGGCCGGTCCCATTGCATCATCTCGTGGAGACCGCCGTGGAGCTCCACCACCTCCAGGCCGGGGCGCAGATAGAGATGATAGGTATTGCCCAACACGATCTGGGCGCGCACTTCATTGACCAACTGGTCGGGGCGCATCGCTTTGACCGTCCCCAGGGTGCCCACGGGCATAAAGATCGGTGTCTCGATAGTGCCGTGGGTCGTCTCCACCCGGCCCGCCCGCGCCATGCCATCGGTGGCTTCCAGCTCAAAGCCAAAGGTTGTGCAGCTCGTCAAATCGCCGGTCTTCATCGCGCATTCCTCATCGGAAATCTCAAGGCAACAAAAGGCTTGAGTCTCCGTAGCTATAAAATCGAAAATCCTCGTCCACCGCTCTCTGGTAAATGGAGCGCATAGTGCTCATACCCACAAACCCCGCCACCAGGGCAAGGAGGGTAGAGCGTGGGAGGTGAAAATTGGTGATCAAGCCATCGCAGACGCCATAATCGGTGCCGGGCCGAAGAAAGATATCTGTGCTCCGCTCGCCGGGCTCAAAGGGAGTCGGTCGGCGGGCCTCCGATTCCAGGGCGCGCATAGAGGTCGTGCCGACGGCGATGATGCGCCCGCCGTCGTCTCGACAGCGCTCAATCTCGGTCCCCAGCCCCTGGGGAATGCGGTAGGTTTCGGCGTGCATCTCATGGTCGTCGAGCTCTTCTTCGTCGACGGGTCGAAAGGTCCCCGGCCCCACCGTGAGATCGAGGGTCGTCATCGCCACACCATTTTCGCCGAGTTCATCGAGCACGGCGTCCGTGAAGTGGAGACCCGCCGTGGGGGCGGCCACCGCTCCCGGGCGTTCGGCGTAGACCGTCTGGTAGCGCCTTTGATCGCGCGCGGTGACCTCGGGCAGCCCCCGTCGACGCCGTTGCTTGAGGATATAAGGGGGAAGGGGGATTTCGCCGAAGGCCTCCAAGAAGGCCAGGGGAGACCCCTCCCAGGCGACGGTGACGCGCACATGGCGGCCCACCCGCTGACCCACCTCGATGGGTGGAAACCCCTGGCGATCCGGATCTCCGAGAGTCATTCCCTCTCTCAGCGGTCGATTGGAGCGCGCCATGCACTCGAAACGGCACACATCGGTGCTGTCATCGTGCCAGTCCGTATCGCTACTCACCACGAAGAGTTCCACCTTTCCACCGGTCTCTTTAAAGACCCGCAAGCGCGCTGGAATAACTCTGGTGGCGTTAAAGACCAGCAGATCGCCGGCCTTTAGATAATCGCCGATCGCACCAAACCGGGTGCATTCAATACCCTCAGCGCGGCGGTAGACCATCAATTTGGACCGATCGCGCTGATCTGCAGGCGTGGCGGCGATAAGGCTGTCGTCGAGGTCATAATCATAGGCCTCGATGCGATCAGCGGACACCTCTTCGATGGCATCGGCCCAAATCGAATTTTTCTCTGGTCCTGTCTGGGTCATACGGCCTTCCGGTGATCCTGAGACGTCGATGGCTACCTGAATGGGCGCCTTTGAAGGTTGTGAGCCCATCGACTCTGACATACACTTTTGATTGGATAGCTAGAGGGAAAAACCACACCCCGGTGTAATGGAAATACAGCCCACATGACCAGCAGTGATTCCCAGACCAGCAGGGGCGATCGGATTGAACGCATCAAATCGATCGTGGAAGAGGATTTCCATCGCATTCAGGCGACGGATAACCCCTACCAGATCCTCAACCTTCCCGATCATGCCTCGCCAGAGCAGGTCAAGGATCGCTACGAGCGCTATGAGCGCTTTTATCGCGCCGAAAATTTCCAACGCCTGGGCAATATGGATCTGACGCGAAAAGCACTGGATGTGCGCCGCTCCATCGGCCGCGCCATGGTCCGCATTCAGGCCGAGCAGAGCTCCCAACCAGAACCGGCATCTAAACCGACGAAACGCCCCGGCGCCGATACCGATCTGCCGTCGGTCGATCCCGATGCGGCGGCGATGGGCGACATCTATTTTCGCGATGCGCTCTCATACCTCTCCATCGGCGATTTGAGCAGCGCCTGTGAATACTTTCAGCGCGCCTGCGATTACGACCCATCGCGCGGAATCATTCGCGCTCATCTGGCCTATACCGAGTTTAAGCGAAACCCCACCCACGAAGAGACGGTCAAGCGAGCGGGGCGTCAGCTCCGAATGGCCGCTGATCTGGCTCCCAATAATGTGGAGGTCTTCGCGCTGCTCGCCCGCTTTGGCATCAATGACCGCGACAACGAGTTGGCCCACTCCGCCATCAAACGCATGGAAGCCCTCGATCCCAGCCACCCGCAATTGGCGCGCCTCAAAAAACGCGCCCATTACGAAGACCGATAGAGGCCTGCCAGGCTTCGCGCCGCATGTCGGCGCCACCGCTCAAGCCCACTCCCCAACCCATATCCGAGAATTGACGAGAGATGGAGGCGGCGCTGTAGACGGTCTCAGAGCGATCTGAAGAGCCCCCGGTGAGCCATTCCAGGCCCCATTTTCTCCACTCTCCGCGCGCGCCCACCATCCACATGGAGTCGCCATCGGCCATCATCCGCTGCAGATCGATCTGTGGCGACAGGGCTCGATGCAGTCTTCCCTCGACAAAGCGCTGAAGAGCACCGGTATAGACCCCGGGGTTGGTGGTCCATGAGGCCACCAGACGACTTCCCAACCCCGGTGCCGCCACCAGATGGGCCCTCAACCCCAACTCCTCGCCGCATTCGTCGATGCACCGGCCCTCGAGCCCGAAGCGAAACCAGGAGTGGGTGCCACCCGATTGCCATTGGACGGCCGCTCTGGACAATCGCTGGTCGCCATCGCCGGAGCGTCGAATCCACACCGCTCCCATCGGAACGCTTAAGCGACGTCCGCCGACGGTCGTCCAGTGCTGGTGAAGGTGGGCACTCACCGATCCCTCGGCGTCCTGCGCTGAATCCTCCAGGATATCGTCGACGCCATAGGTGGCGATCAGGCGAGGGCGCAGGCCGTGTCGCCAGCTCCCCCAGAGCCCCTCAAAGGCGGCACCGGTCTCCGCGCCCACTGCCACGTTGACGGGGCTCTCGGCGTCTTCATCGGGTCCGCCGATGCGTTGATGGTAGGACAGGGCGGGGCGCAAATAGAGTTTCTGAATATGACCGAAGAGGCGGTCCACCCAGAGGGATTGCTCGCCCTGGCGTTGAAGTGAATCGCCGGACAAGTCTTGAGCTCTCCACCGGGTTTGCCATTGGGCTTGAAGTCCAGCTCCCAGAGGAATCCGAAATATGCTTTGCGCCCAGAGTCGACTCTCGTCGGGCCGACCTTGCTCGATCGCCCATCCATCGTCAGTGGCCGTGGCCGCCCCGACGCCCAGCGCATAGTCGTCGCCCTGGGAGGACACGCCCACCTGGTCGATCGAATGGGGCGACGCCCACCGGGAGAGCCGGCCGCGCCTGAGGGCGGGACCGGGCTCGATCACATCGCCCAGCGCGATTCCATCCACGTCAGCAGATATCTGATGTTGAGGTGAGCCGATGGCCAGCCGGCCTTGCAAAGTGAGGTCCGCATCGCCATCGCGGCTCAGCCATGTGCTGAGATCCATGGCCTCTGTAGATCCCTCTCGCCTATCGATCAGTTCAGGAGAGGAGTTGAGCCTCAGGCCAAGTCCCAGGGCATCTCCATTTTCGATGGCCGCAGAGGCCCCCAACGACCTCTCGGTGAGGAGAGCGTCGCCTCGCAACCGAAAGCCCTGGTCATCGACGCTCAGCGTTGGGGGAAGGAGACCCCGACGCTCGACGATGGGAAGTCCGCGGGATCGAAGCTCATCGGCCTGCCATCGACCATCGTAGCTCAGCGCGGCGGCCTCCAATTCCGAGGGCGGGTCCCACCGTATATCTCTCATGCTCAACCTTCCCAACGAGGGCCCGCGGACCTCGGTGGAGCTGAGCTCCCATTGGAGTTGGGCGGCCTCCATCCCTGAGTCCCCCTGGGTCCATCGGAACACGTCGGCGCGTAGCTCTACCTGGCCGGCAGAGCCCACCTTGAGTTGCAGTTCCTCGAGCGATAATTGCTCGCCATCTCGGTGGTGGGAGCGAATGTGGATCGCCTCTGCCGTCGCCTCTTGCGGGCTCGATTTATGGAAGCCCTGGAGCGCGATTTGGTGATCTTCCCCATCCAATGTCAGGTCACAAGTGTCGTCGCCACCGCCGGGGCAATCCCGTAGCAGCAGGGTTTCGTCCACAACTACCCAGAGGCCATGTTTGACCTCCGCAAGGTAATCGCGATCCGGCAGAGGAGCCGGGCCCTTCGTGAACGCCAGGGCAGGAAAGCAGCAGACGGCAAGCGCCGTCAGCGCTGCCGTCCAAATGCCGAGTTCAAAAGGGACCATCTTCACTGGGCATCGGCCCGCGGATCCTCGTCCTCACTATCGGGGTCTTCGCTCTGGTGCGGGAAATCAAAATAGAGGTAGCCCTCGTCGGTGCTCACCTCGGGCTCTACGGCCTGATTCATCTTCAGGGTCACGTGGATGTCGCGGCCTTCCTCATGGGTCTCGATTCGCTCGATGACGCGCCCAAAGTGGCTGGCGTCGATAAAGCGCGAGAAGTTTCGCGCCGCGATCTCGGCGTCGCTAAAGACGACCACCAGCTCGCTCTGTTCATCAAACGCCTCCTGAATCTGATAGGAGATGGTGTCGGGGGCCTGGAAAAAGACCCGCGTCTTGTCGGCATCGGGCTGGAAGCCAATCCAGGTCAGGCGGTTGAGGTCGTCATCACCGCTGAGATGAGCTACGGCGTCGCGCTCACCGGGGATGATCCCACGATAGAGTTCCGTATGGGCCGCTGAGAGACGCTGAACATCACCGCCAGCAGCGCCGGGGGTTGCTCCACCATGGACCCGGATCTGATAGGAGCCCACGGGCCGGTCGCTTTCTCCGGATTCCTCCGCCTCCTGCGGCTGAGCCTCCTGGACCTCCACCTCTTGTTCCTGAGGCTCCGGGGCCGGGGCACCGGGAATGGCGACCTGGCTGCCTGAACTCTCTCCACTTTCAGCCTGGTCGTCGAAGGTGCGAACCCGCTGAGCTTCGGCATCGACGGCCAGCAAACTCACCAGACCCACGGCCGTGCATGCGGCGATGATTCGAGTCGAATACTTCTTCATATCCTTTGGCCCTTCGAGATAGGTTCAGCATTAATATTGGTGCCTCGATGCGTTAAGGTTAGCAGGCAGGCGATGAGGCCACAAGTTTTGCTCCCCTATATGGGGCGCAGTTGACACCCAAATTTGGCGGTTGATACCGTCTGGATTGATCGCTGAGACGGCGCGGTGGGGCACCGTCTTCGGAGAAGTACTCTAACCCCCACTGAATAGATCCCTATTTTATTTCGTCTGGAGGATATGATGGCTGACATTTCAGTTCGCCGAGATCATGGAATGACCAAGGAAGAAGCAAAATCGAAGGTTCAATCCATCGTCGCCGATGTGGAGGAGGAGTTTTCCTCGCTGGTCGATGACATCAAGTGGAACGGCGACCAAACCAAAGCCGACGTGAAGGGCAAGGGTTTTTCCGGCGAGTTTTCCGTCAACGACAAGGCGGTGAGTATCGACATCAACCTCAAGCTCTTCGCACGCCCCTTCAAGGGCAAGGTCGAAGATCGCATCACTGCCCGCATGGACGAGTATTTTGCCTGATTCGGGCATCCTCCTTCGGGAGGGCAGGCAGCTTTTGCCGATTGGCTGACCGTGAGCCAATCGGCTTCATTTTAACGAGGAAGTACTTATGAAATGGACCCACCTCGCTGTTCCGGCAGCCTTTTTAGTATTGACCGGGGTCGCAAGCCCGGCCGTCGCCGACGACGGCGACGAACTCATGGCGACGTTATTGGACGAAGCGAAGGTCCATCTCCAGGATCGAGACCCCGATCTGAGGGCGGCGGCCGCCGTGATTCTGGGGTACGCCGGTGACGACGAGCACCGCGAGGCCTGGGAGCCCTTTCGCCACGAAGATGACGACGAAGAACTCCTGGGTGCTGCGGGAGCACTGATCGCTGCTGGTGACGCCGAGGGTGAGAGCTTCGCCATCGAGAAGGTCGCCGGGGCCTCCAGTACTTTCGACGCCCTCCACCGCATGACGAACTATCTGGGCGTCTCCGGCGTAACCCCCATCATCGACGGGGTGATCGATTTGCCGGACGCCGGCAATCGGGCCAAAGAAGATGCCCTGCAGATGGCCCTTTATCCCGGGCAGGACAGTGGGTTGGCCCACAACCGACTCACCTCCGGAGATGAAGATCTTCAATCGAAGGCCTTTACCGCCGTCGCCCGCGCCGCCGATGCCGACTCGCTGGAGCGCGTCCAGGGCTTCCTCCGGGGCAGCGATGCTCAAACCGCCAGGCGGGCCCTCACGATCACGGACGCGCTGGTTGGTCGAGACGATCTGCGAGACGACCTGGTCTCGACGCTCACCACGGCCAGCGAGCACAGCGATGACGCTGTCCGCGCCGAAGCGGCCCCGCAATTGCTGGAGCTGGGCGACCAGCAGGGCACGGATACCTTCGTCGATCTCCTCCTCGACGCCGAGGCCG
>CAYQBU010000079.1:0-16544 GCA_964415785.1 uncultured Bradymonadales bacterium | reverse complement strand
CACCACCCCTCCCAGCGCCACGGGGGCCACGATCCCCACCAGCAGCAAGGCCCGATCACTGACTCCCAGCAAATCCCCAAACAGCATGCAGTGCGTGTCGATATGGGCATCTCGCACCACCGTCGACAACAGAATTACTCCCAGCGCAAACAGGGACGTAAAGACCACTCCGATCGCGGCGTCAGAACGCATATTGGGCTGATTGGCCAACCCCTGGATGGCCATCGCCGATCCCAACCCCACCACCGCCGCCCCGGCGAGCATCACGAAGGCATTGAGCGAGCCACTGAGCATAAAGGCCAACACGATCCCCGGTAATGCCACGTGCGCCAGGGCATCGGCGAGCAACGACATTCGCCGCAGATAGAGAAAGACCCCCAGAACAGCGCAGGTGATCGCCACCAGGTGCACCGTAAGCATCCCCCGCCACATCCAATCTCCCCACCCCCAGGGCTCGATCAACCAGCTCATCATGGCTATCGTCATCGCCTCCTCCCCGGTCCCAGGCGGCGCCAAAGCCCTTTGTGGGGCCCAAACCCCAGCGCCAGTCCAAACCAAAGCGTCGCCACCAGCACCATCGCCGGCCCCGTGGCCACGCCCTCAAAGACATAGGAGATCAACGCCCCCAGCGCCCCGCTGACCGCTCCCAGCGCCATGGACCACAGAACCACGCCCTTAAACGTCTGCGAGAGATAGCGCGCCGCTGACGGGGGAATGATCAGCATCGCCGCCACCAAAATGACGCCCACCGCCTGGATGGAGACCACCACCGCCACCGACAGCGCCCCCAACAACAGCATCTCCAACCTCCCCGTGCGGATCCCCACCGTCCGGGCATATTCCTCATCGAACACCATCAGCGCCAGGGGCCGAAAATAGACCACCACCACCAGGCATAGGGCGCCACCGATGGCCGCCAACATCCAGAATTGAGAGGCCGTGATCGCCGCCGCGTTCCCAAATAGAAAATCCTCCAATCCGGCCTGCCTCCCGGTCTCCATCGCCTGAATATAGGCCATCATTACGATGCCCAACCCGAAGAATACAGACAGCACGATGCCGATGGCCGCATCGGCGCGAACCCTCGGGCCGCGGCTGATCGCCCCCACCGTCAACGCCCCTGCTCCACCTCCCAGAAGGGCTCCTACGAGCAGCGCTACCGGGTTTTGATGCCCCACCACCAAAAACGCTCCCGCCACCCCCGGAAGTGTCGCGTGGCCCGCTGCATCGCCGAGCAGAGAAAAGCCCCGAAGCACGAGGAAAGTTCCCACCAGCCCACAGACCAACCCCACCAATACGGAGGCCCCAAGGGCATAGGCGACGAAATCGTATTGAAATAGGAAAAACTCCCGGCCCCGCTGCCAATATAACTCCCATTGGCTCATGGACGTCCATCTCCGCTGGAGCCATCGATGATTGCCACCCGGCCCCCATAGGTCTCTCGCAGGCTCTCCTTGACGAAGACCTCCTCCGTCGACCCCACGGCCACCAATCGTCGGTTCAACAGCATCAAATGATCAAAATAGTCGCGCACCGTCGCCAGATCGTGGTGGACTACGATCACCGTCTTGCCCTGGTCGCGAAGCCCTTTTAACACCTCGATGATCGCTGTTTCCGTGGCCACATCGACCCCTGCAAAGGGCTCATCGAGCACGAAGATCTCTCCTCCCTGAGCGAGGGCTCGAGCCAGAAAGACGCGTTGTCTCTGACCGCCGGACAACGCCCCGATCTGGCGATCGCCGAGATCTTCAACCCCCACTGCCCTCATGGCACCGGCCACGGCCTCTCGGTCCCGTTCCTTGAAACGTCCCAGGAGTCCCGTCGACCCGTAGCGCCCCTGGCGGACCACCGACCTCGCTGTGATCGGAAAATCCCAATCCACCTCTCCCCGTTGCGGCACGTACGTGATATCGCGGCGCCCCTCTCGAGCCGGCTTCCCCAGAACCTCGATCGACCCTTCATCATAATCTTTGGCCCCCACGATGCCCTTGATCAACGTCGATTTTCCGGCCCCGTTGGGACCAATGACGCCCACAAGTGACCCATGCGGAAGCGCAAAGCTCAGGTTCTGAACCACCGTCTCCCCATCGTAGCCCATGGTGACTCCATCGGCCCGAATCGCTGCTTCACTCATCGGCAAACTCCCGAAAATCTCCGCTGAGTCCCTCGACGATCATCCTCACATTGGACTCCACCATCCCCACGTAGCTATGGGCTCCCGAATCCCGGGGCCCCACGCTATCGGAATACAGCGGTCCGTCGACCTCCACACCCGCCTCTCGCGCAACCTGCTCGATGAGCCGAGGGTTGACCGACGTCTCCGTAAACACCGCGGATGCTCCCCGGTCGCGCACCACATCCACGAGATTGGCCACATCGCGCTGACTGGCCTCCTGCTCGGTACTCAACCCCTGAATCGCCGTGACCTCGATATTGTAGGCCTCTCCAAAATAATTGAAGGCGTCGTGGCTCGTCACCAAAACGCGCTGTGACTCCGGGATTGAGGCCACCATCGCCTCGACCCAGGCATGCAGCCGCTCCAGCTCCTCGTCGTAGGCCTCCTGCTGGGCGGCGATATATTCCAGCCCCCTCATCGCCCCGGTCTTCCATCAACGCCTGGAGCTCCTCTGCCACGTGGGCGCTGACGGCGCGCCACTTCTCGACGTCAAACCACACGTGCGGATCGATTGCCCCTTCGACGCGCAACAGGTTCTCCTCGTCGATCGCCTCGCCACCGACGATCACCGGCCTTTCACCACCGGCATTGCGCACCAGATCCTCGATCCAGCCCTCGAGCATCAACCCGTTGATCACCACGGCATCGCTGCTGGCGATCCGGCGCGCATCCGACGGTCGTGGCTGGTAGACGTGCGGATCGGCCCCAATTCCCACCAGACTATAGACCTCCACATGCTCCCCTCCTAACACTGAGACCAGATCGGCGAGCATCGTCGTCGTCGTAACCACCTCGTACAGGCCCTCGTCGTCGCCGGCGACGGACTCATCGTCAGACTCGCCGTCGCACCCTACCGACACCCCCATCAGGCCGATCGCAAAAATGACAATTAGCCTCGGCCACCACTGGATTCTCATGCTCGTTCCTTGCTTTCTGTCCACGCTTCAATGCCCCCAAAACAACGCTGCACCTAACACCATATTTTGAGAGGCCATGACAATTCTTTAGGCAAGCCTAAACAAGTTCGCCAGCAAGTCAATGAAGAATCGGCTCCCGCGCTCGTCCCCGTGGGTTGTCGAGATGGTCTCAGCCAGCACTAGTCGCTGGGAATCGCCGCTCCCGAGGGCCACTGCTCCAGCACGTTGAAAAGGCTTCGACTGCTGTACTTCTGCCCGTTTTCGTCGGGTCCGAGGCCCGTCAGCAGCAGAACGACCGTGTCGGCGACCTTCGCCGGCGTTGGAAGCGTCGCCGGATCTTCGTCGGGATAGGCCTCGGCGCGCATGCCTGTCGCCGTTCCACCGGGGTTCAGCGTCACCACGCATCCCCCGTCGTCGGCCAACTCATCGGCCGCCACTTCCGCCAGCCCCTCTACTGCAAATTTCGAGATCGAGTAAGCACCCCATTGCCCTCTTCCCCGGCGTCCCACACTCGACGACATATTGATCACCACGGGTTGGGCGCTCGCCCTCAGCCAACGGTAGGCCTCGCGCAGCACCATAAAACTCCCCGTCGCGTTGATCTCCAGAGTCCGTCGAAACGCCTCGACGTCCGTCTCATCCAGCGCCGCACGGGGTCCCAGGGTGCCCGCATTATTGACCAGACCATCGATGCGACCATGGCGTTGGCCAATCGCTTCCACCCAGGACTCAACGACCTGCTCATCGCAGAGGTCGACCACCGAGGCGTTGATCTTGTCCCAATCCTTACTGACCTCGTCCAGCGCTTCCGCGTCGCGGCCACAGATCTCGACCGACGCCCCTTGCTTTGCCAATGCCTCTGCCACCGCCCGTCCGATGCCTCTCGAACCACCGGTGACCACGACCACCCGATCATCCATCGCTGTTCCTCTGATAAACGTTCAAATAGCCCAGATATCTCATGAAACGCAGAAGACTACGATAGAATTTGGTTGTCTGGGGAGACTTGTTGGGGCCAGCGAATGCCCTGGTATTCGTCGTTGGTCTTCTTCAACTCCCTCCTCAACGTCTTGCGGAAATTGGCGATCGTATCCTTGGTGGTCATCAGGGCTTCGGAGCGCATCTTCGAAAAGCGCACGTACTCGTCGAGGGCGTTGTCGGCTTCTGTGCCCTCGGAAAGCGCCTTGGAGCGCTGGCGCTCCAACTTGTCGATGCGCTCTTCCGCAAAGGAGAGATCATCGCGTCGCTTCTCGAGATAGGTAAGCATCTGGTCGATGGCGGACAGCAATTGTCCCCGATCCCAATAGTTGACCTTCTGATCGAAATAGCCAATCGCGTTGACGCGATTTAGCTCGCGCTGGGTGGCGGCCAACTCTTTGCTCAAGTGCTTCCAGGCCAACATGTCGTCGCGGTTTTCGTGGCGCCACTCCGCGAACTCCTTATTGGCCTTCTCCGTACTCTTATTCAACTGTCGCTGCGCATCGCGCAGCAGTGGCTCGTAGAACCCCGAGTGCTCTCGGTCGGGATGCTCTTCGCAGTAGGCGAGACAGTCCTTTAAACACTTATTGAGCTCGAAAATATTGGCGTACATCGAAGCACCCGTTGGTCTTGAGTTAGAACCACATTCTGCCGGTCTTATGCCGCATGATCGGCCCCAATGTCAATTCCCAGAGGCTGCCGAGCTACTCCAACCGGTCGCTAATGGCCTCCGCCACGGCCGGTGAATATCCGGCAAAATTATTATTGACGTACCCCATCACGATGGCCCCATGATCCATGGCGTGCTCGATTCGCGGAATCCACCACTCCAGCGCCTCTTGATAGGCCCCCTGAACTCGGTCGTAGCGCTCAAATGCATTCCACCGACCCAGCCAGCGAATGTACACCACCCGAGATGTGACCCGCCAAAATCGCTCCAGATGGGCGCCATCGCTGAGCACCAGCGACACCCGCCAGCGCTTGAGCATCGTCGCAAATTCCTCCACCAGCCAGGAGGGGTGGCGCACCTCCACGGCATAGCTAAAGCCATCGGGAAGGCCTTCAAAAAACGCACCCAACTGGGGCAAGTCGCGGACCGTCATCGACGGTGGAAGTTGAATCAACAGAGGGCCCATCTTATCGCCCAACTCCGACATCACCTCCACAAACTTGACGGCCATTTCACCGCAATTTCGAAGTCTTCTCTGGTGAGTGATTTGACGGGGGAACTTGGCGCTGAAGCGAAATCCATCGGGACTCCTCATTCGCCACCCCTGTACCGTGGTTTGGGCGGGAATCGCATAAAACGTGGAGTCGATCTCCACCGTCTCGAAGCGCTCCCCATAGCACTGCAACCGATCCCGCTTGGGTAGTCCTGTGGGATAGAAGACGCCTTCCCAGTCATCGTAGGACCACCCACAGGTCCCGATAAATGCTTGCCCTTCCAGTTTCGACACCGCTAGTCCTCCGGACTTCACCGCCAACTCAACCACCACAAAAGACTTACCGCGAGGGCTCCCGATATGTACATCGCGGGATAGAGCAATACACCAGAGACCGTCCACGCCAGGGCCGGCTCCCGGAGCCCTTCGATAAGCGCCCCTCCGGCACCAAAGGTCATCAGCGTCACCACCGCTGCCTCACCGCGTCGGCGGGCACGCCGCCTCCACACTCCCCCGATCACCGCACACATCAAGCCCCAGCCACCGAGGTATAGCGCAAAGGGGTGAACCTCCATGCCCGCAGATGCCAACGGCGATACATCATAGGCCAATACCTGTGCCTCGAACCCCCGTGTCCCCGGCGGATGCACCACCGCCAGCGATGACTCCGTGGGTCGGCCAATATCGCAGCCCTCCCATAGACATCCCAACCGAGCCACAGAGAGCCCCGTCAATAGCGATGGCGCCATCCAGTCGCACTCCCTCCACACTCGCTCGACGCTCCCAGGCCCCTGCCTCCACGCGATTCCAAGCGCCCCTACCAACACCCCAAACACCACCACGGCCCCACCGCGCGAGGAAAGTCCCACCCCTCCCATCAACCAGGTCATCGCCACCCCGCCCCCGAAGGCCGCAGCCACCACCCACCCCCAGATCATCAACCGATCCCAACGCCGCTGCCCATCGCCCACCCACCAGGCCACCATCGCCGAGAGCCAAACTCCAACTCCCAGCGCCAGTGGTCCCGCCGACCCCTCAACTCCGATCGCCGCTGCGTCCATCATTGCTTCAACCCTTATCTACTCCGCTTCCAAAGCGCTTTCCCTGCCCTATTTTACTGGCGCCACCGGCGGGGAGCATTCAGCGCTCAACTTGACGCTTTTTTTAAGCCCTTGCTATAATTTCACATCATTTCGCCGATGGCGAAACGTCCTGAATTGACTCCCCAATACAAACCGCCGAACCGCGGTGAGGCCTAACTTTATGTCCTCCGAACTGACAGTGACGATCTACGGCGCCCGTGGCAGCTACCCCGTTAGTGGGGAGGAGTTTTCGCAATATGGAGGCGCCACATCCTGCGTGGTCGTGGAGACACAGAATCGACAGATCATCTTCGACGCCGGCAGTGGGATCATCGCCTATGGAAAGAAATTGTTGGGACGGGCTCTGGCCAATGACGACCCTGTCCACACTTCGATTCTCTTTTCCCATTCCCATTTTGACCACCTCATCGGCCTGCCCTATTTCCCGCCGATCTTTCATCCCTCCTCCACGATTCACCTCGCCGGTCCCCGCACCGGACGCTTTCCCAGCTTCCAGGCCACCATCGAGCACCTGATCCGCTCGCCATTCTATCCGGTCGCCCTTCACGACATGGGGGCGAAAAAAGAATACCTCGATTTTGCGGAGTCGGACTCCCTCTTTTATCTCCGCGGCCGAAACTCCCCTCTCAAGCTCCGTCCCCTGGCTCCCGGCGACGCCGACGCCATTCCCGACGAAAGCGAGGTGGAGATCCGTATTGACTGCCTGCGCGGCTACAATCACCCCAAGTCCGGAGTCAATATCTACCGCCTCAATGCCGGAGAAACGTCCATCGTCTACGCCACCGACACCGAGGGCTACGTCCATGGCGACCAGCGCCTGGCGGACTTCGCCCAGGGCGCTGACCTCTTGATCCACGATGCCATGTACACCGAGGAACACTATACCGCGATGCCCGTGCCCACCCAGGGATATGGTCATTCCACCGTCAAGATCGCAACGAACTTGGCCGCCATGGCCGACGTCGATCAACTCTGCCTCTTTCACCACGACCCGGCGAGCACCGACGCCGTCCTCGACGATGTGGGCCATCTGGCCAGCGAATACTTCCCCAATACCGTCGTTGCCAGCGATGGCCTCTGCTTCCAGTTTTGATGCCTTTCTTCAGTAGGCGATCGTAAATCCGTACAGATAGCCCTGATCGGACATCGCGTAGCCATATTGCTCATCGAAGATGGGGGCCCTTTGGAATCCGCGCCCCGGTGCCCACTTGCTCACCAACCCTCCGTTGGTGACGCGCAGCCAGTACATGGGCCCGTTTTGGGCCGTCACCGCCACATGGCCTCCAGCCAGGCTGATGTCCATGGCCGACGCGTTTTCTGGAAGCTCAAAACTCCAATAAGGGTCGCCCTCGCGCAGATCGATGGCTATCGCCTCCCCCGTGGCCGTGGCCACGAACAGCCAACCGCCATAGAAATCCATCCCCGCAATATCACTGATCTCCTCATGCCAGATCACCGCCCCGCTGTCGGGCTCCAGGGCATAGACCCCGCCGGAGTGCGAAATGGCGATCAGCTGGTCATTCCACTCGATTAGCGGCAGATCAATATCGCCGAATTCGCCGCTGTCATCTCCCAGGTTCACGCTCCAGATCTCATCGCCACTATCGACGTGAAAAGCCATCAGCATTCCATCGGAGAACCCGGTGTACACCACCCCATCGCTCACCAGGGGCTGGCCGCCACCTTTAACGGTAAAGAACTCCGGTCGGTCGCGACTGGTCTCCCAGATCAGCTCGCCGCTGGTTGCGTCCAGGGCATAGAGCCGATCGGCGCTATCGGTCACGAAGAGCCGTCCGCCCTCAAAGGTAGGCTTCATCTCCACGGAGTCCCGCGTTTCGAAGCGCCATCGCTCACTGCCGTCTCGCCAATCCAGCGCCACGACCTCCGCATTCTCAGTCCCCACAAATGCCATCCCCGAGGCCAGGCGCACCCCGGCGTCGACGCTTCCATCGACGGGGGTTTCCCAGCGCATATCTCCGGAGTCGGGCTGAAGGCGATAGACCCAGCCATGGCTGGTGCCCACGGCCATATCTCCGCCCGGCGACAGAACGGGCTCACCGAGCTCCCGGGGATTGAGCTCCCAGAGCCGATCGGAGGCCAGGTCCAGCCGCCACTTGACGTCCACCCTTAGTTCGGGCTGATCCGCCGGTTGGCTCGACGCTCCCGGTCCGGCCGTCGAACAGCCCGCAAGCCCCACAAAGAAAACGAGCGCGACACTGGGCCACGCTCGTCGAATACTGGTCGGTAACTCTTCGTTCACAGTGTTATTCCGCCATAAGATCAGGTTGTGATGGTGCCGCGCCAGATGCGCCGATCAGAGCAACGCCTTTCGACGCTCCACTTCACCGGCATAGGGGCTATCGGAATGCTCTTCCATAAATGCATCGTAGCGATCGCGAGCCTGTTCGACCATCGCCTCATCATCTTCGCCGCGGGCGTGGCGCTCCACCATTCTCGCCGATTCAAAATCGGCGTAGTGAGTCCGCTCCGGCATCAAGTCCGCAAAGGCCTCCCAGGCCTCCACGGCGCCATCAATATCGCCCTGGCTCGACAGTGCATTGGCCAATCCCATATGGGCCGTGGCCTTAAACTCCACGGACGTCGCATCTGTGGCAACGACCCGCTCATAAAGCGACTGAGCCTCGCTATACTCACCGAGGTTCAGCGCCGCCGAGGCCTTGCTCAATCGCGCACTCACCGCAATCGGCCCACCGTCAAAATCCTGGAGCGTTGACTCTGCAGCCCGGTAGACCGCATTCCACCGCTCCTCTTCTGATTCAAAAATGCGCGAGGGCTCGGGAAAGTCCGGTTGCTGACGAATGGCCTCCAGCTCCGGCGATCCCTCCACGGGCACCTCATAGGCCGCCAGGCCTTGACTGAGGCGATCCGAGGCCTCTTGCTGCTGACCCTGGACGTAAACCAGGCCCAGGGCGATGCCGATACCGGCCAACACAGTCAGCCCGATCATAGCAAAGAATAGAGGACGGTTATTCTCGATCCAGGCAGCGGCCATAAAGGTGACCCGCTCAAACCCATCGAGGTTACTTCCCGGTGCGCCTCCAGGAGGAACCGCAGCTCCCTCTGGAGCCGTCGGCTCGTCCTGTGGCTCGTCGTCTCGATTCTTAATCTTGATTGACATGCATGCTCTCCTTAACCTGAGCCCGCTCGCCTTCACGGAATTTCTGGCGCACCCATAATTGAGTGGGAGCGGACTATATGAGGCGCCCTTTGGGGTGTCAACCAATTACCCCACCCCGGTCTTCCCATGATCAACACCGTTAACGTCGATAACTTCCCTTCATGGCTGCGTGGTGCGTTCGGTAGCATCGTGCTCGCCATCCTGCTCGTGGCCATCCCTCTCCCGGCCCAGGCGTTTGGTTCCGAGGGACAGGTATGGGGCGGCGTCGGAGCCTCCAGCATCTATGAGACCGCCCCCTCAAGTTTTGGCTGGTGGGGCCCCTCGCTCTCTTTGGGTGGGGTATTCGTCCTCGATGACTTCTGGCGCGTCACCGCCGACACCAGCCTGAGCTACCACCCGGAGCGCACCCTCGATGAGGGCTCACTGCCAGCAGAGACGGTCTGGTCCACCGCCCTGGGCCTTCGCTACGCCTTCGATGTCTTGATCTACGTGCCCTATCTCGGTCTCTCCCTGGTCGCCCATCCCCTGTCTCCCCCCTCGTCGGTCAATATCAGCGGCGACCCCTTCAGCCTCCGGGCCACCCTGGGAGTCGATTATAGGGCCAGCCGGCGCACCTCCATCGGCGCCGCCATCGAGGGCCACGCCCCTCTGACTCGCCCCGCCGACTTCCCCCATTTTGCCTCCGTCCGCGCCCACATCGGCTTCCATTTCCGACGCTTTTAGTCTCCAGGCGCAAGACCGACTGGTTGCATGTTCGCAGTCTCCGTAGATAATGACGACTCCATAAAGAATTGGCACATCCCGATCCCGCGTGCCGGGATCGTCAGCGGTGTTCTTGCCCCTGCGGAGTCTCGTCGATGAAGCCCTTTCTCAGCGCCAAGCAGCGCAGCGCCCTCGTCGTCGCCGTCCTGATCGTCTTTGCTGCCCTCGTAGCCATCACCAGCGATGGCGACCTCGGTCAGATCGACGATTACTTCGGACATATCGTCGCCGCCATGTACGCCGTGGCCTTCGGTAGCGTTCCCGAACTCCTGGCCGGCTTCTGGGACTTCCTCCAGCAAATGCCCCTGGTGGTGCTGGTGCTGATCTCCGGGGCCATCTACTTCACCTTCCGCTTTGACTTCATCAACGTGCGGGGCGTTCGCCACTCCATCAACGTGCTGCGCGGCAAGTACGACGACCCCAACGACCCCGGCGAGGTCAGCCACTTTCAAGCCTTAAGTACCGCCCTTAGCGCCACCGTCGGCCTCGGCAATATCGCCGGCGTCGCCATCGCCGTCAGCATCGGCGGCCCCGGCGCTGTCTTTTGGATGATGGCCGCCGCCGTCTTCGGAATGGCCAGTAAATTCGCCGAATGCACCCTGGGCCAGATGTATCGCAAGGTCGACGAAGACGGCATGGTTCAGGGTGGACCGATGGTCTATCTGCGCGACGGACTCGCCGAAATTGGCCGACCGACCCTGGGTAAATACCTGGCCGTGATCTTCGCCATCCTCTGCATCGGCGCCTCCTTTGGCGGCGGCAATATGTTTCAGGCCAATCAGAGCTACTCCGCGATGACCGACCTCGTGCCCTGGCTTGAAGGCGAACGGGCCACCGGCACCGCCAACCTCGTCGTCGACGACCCCATCTCTATCGACGAACCCACCCATCGCGTTCGCTTTGGCGCCTCCTTCGCCGACGACGATCGCACCTTTTACTACCACCCGCTGCCCACAGCGATCTCCGACGACCTGGGCCATCTGCGCCTCGACGAGGCCGACTGGAGCCCCCGCGGTGACGGCACCTACGCCGTCGCCTTTCCCATTCAGGCCCGGGAAACCGGGCCTCGCTTCGACGTCGGCGCCGATGCCCTCGACGCCGTTGAGTTCGGCGCCGTGGCCGACAGAGAACTCGATTGGTCGGTCTCCGAAGACATCCAGGTCTATAACGCCGCTCCCATTGAGGGCGGCGTCCAACCTCGAAGCTGGCTATTCGGTATCCTGATGGTCATCGTCGTCGCGTTCGTGATCATCGGCGGCATCAAGCGCATCGGCAAGGTGGCCTCCAAGATCGTGCCCGCCATGTGCCTGCTCTACGTGCTCGCGGCGCTCTATATCCTGCTTACACATTACGACCAGATCCCTATGGCCACCTGGACCATCATCAGCGAAGCCTTCGATCCCCAGGCCGGAATGGGCGGCCTGGTGGGCGTACTCATCGTCGGCATCCAGCGCGCCGTCTTTTCCAGTGAGGCCGGCATCGGTTCTGCGGCCATCGCTCACTCCGCGGCCAAGACCAAGGAACCGGTTCGCGAGGGGTTTGTCGCCCTTCTGGAACCGGCCATCGATACCCTCCTGGTCTGCTTCATGACCGGTAGCGTCATCGTCATCACCGGCGTCTACGCCGACCCGGCCACCGCCGGACTCGACGACATCGCCTTGACCTCGGCGGCCTTCGGCACCGTCATTGGCTGGTTTCCCTACCTGCTCTCCATCGCTGTCGTCCTCTTCGCCTTCAGCACCATGATCTCCTGGTCCTACTACGGCGAGCGCTGTTGGTCTTTCCTCTTCGGAGTCCGCGAGTCCATGACCTACCGTATCATCTTCTTGGGCTTCATCTTCCTCGGCTCCATCTCCAGCCTCAGCAACGTCCTCGACTTTTCGGACCTCATGCTTCTGTCCATGGCCTTCCCCAATATCATCGGCGTCGTCCTGCTCTCGGGCAAGATTCGCTCGGCACTGGTCTCCTACTGGGATCGCCTCCATGCCGGGGACTTCGATTGAGCCGGATTGCATTTTTGCCCGTCCTCGCCCATACTCCCCTCGACCAGGGGAGGAGGGGATTTCGTGGAATAACCCCCCTTTTTCTCTGCTTTACCTAACTGCTGCCGCCCGCCGGCACTACTTCGCACTAGCCCCTTGCCATCTGATGGCGGGGGCCTTCTTTTGTATTCATCCAATTTTTCTTTCAGGGAGTCCCCCTATGCCGTCCATCCCCATGACGAAAGTAGGTCATAAGCAACTCAAGGCTGAGCTCGACCGCCTCAAGACCAAGGAGCGACCCAAGGTCGTCGCCGATATCGAGGAGGCCCGCGCCCACGGTGACCTCAGTGAAAACGCGGAATACGACGCCGCCAAGGACCGTCAGGGCTTTGTTGAGGGCCGCATCCGCGAGCTCCAGGGCAAACTCGCTCAAGCAGAGATCATCGACCCCAGCTCGCTAAGCGGCGAGCGCGTCGTCTTCGGCGCCACCGTCACCCTCTTTGATATCGACCAGGACGAGGAATTCACCTACCAGATCGTGGGCGACGACGAGAGCGATATCAAAGACAATAAAATCTCCTATAAGAGTCCCATCGCTCGCGCCCTTATCGGCAAGACCGTCGGTGAGGAGACCACCATCAAAGCCCCTCAGGGCGACCGGCTAATCGAAGTCATGGACGTGGAGTTTTTCTAAGCCCTCCACCCTGAACCGGATCAACAAACCCCCGCCAGCTCAAATGCTGGCGGGGGTTTTGTCGTTGGCCCTAACTCTCAGGGCCCCTTCGCTTTCTTATTCCGGGCTATTTCTCGTCCGTGGCTTCTTCTTTGCCCGACGACGACACGGCCTCGTCGAACTCCCAATCCCCTTCCTCGAGCACGAGTTCCGGAAGCTCACTGACGTGTTCCACAAAGTAGAACTCCAGATCTTCTTTGATCTCATCGGAGACGTCGACCATATCCTTTTCGTTTCGCGCCGGAAGCACGACCCGCTTGATCTCTGATCGATGAGCGGCCAGCACTTTTTCTTTGATGCCTCCCACGGGAAGAATATTGCCCCGCAGCGTGATCTCGCCACTCATGGCCACGTCGGAGCGAATCTTGATATTCGTCAGCAGACTCAGCAGTGAGATATACATCGTGATCCCTGCTGAGGGCCCGTCTTTCGGGATCGCCCCTGCTGGCACGTGGATATGCAAGTCATGATTGCTCATGAACGTCTTGTCGATATTAAACTCCTCGGCGCGACTCCGAATATAGCTAAGCGCCGCCCGCACGGACTCCTTCATCACATCGCCGAGTTGACCGGTGAGGACCAACTCGCCTTTGCCTGGCATCTTCGTCGATTCAATAAAGAGAATGTCTCCGCCGGCCGCCGTCCACGCCAGTCCCGTCGCCACGCCGGGGTGAGTCGTTCGCTGCGCCACCTCATATTGGTACTTTTCGGGGCCCAGGAAGTCCGACACTTTGTCGGCGTCGACCTCCATGTGGATCTCGTCGACATCTTCGCCCTTTTCGGCTTGTTCCACCGACTCCGCCACCTTCACGGCCACGCCACGAGCAATCTCATCGATGCGCCGTTCCAGATTTCGGACCCCGGCTTCCCGGGTATAGTTGCGCACGATCTTCTCCAGCGCCTCGTCGTCCAGCTCCAGATGTTCCTCCGTCAGCCCGTGGGACTCCAGAGACTTCGGAATCAGGTACTGGCGGGCAATGTGGCGTTTGTCATGGGCCGTATATCCTGGGATCTCGATAACATCCATCCGGTCCCTCAGCGGTGCCGAGATGGGGTCGAGCATATTGGCCGTAGCCACAAAGAGCACATTCGACAAATCGACGGGGATTTCCAGGTAGTGGTCCGAGAATTCACTATTTTGTTCTGGGTCCAATACCTCAAGCAGGGCCGCCGAGGGATCGCCTCTGAAGTCGCGCCCAATCTTGTCGATCTCGTCGAGCATGAAGACGGGGTTATTGGTCTCCGCCTTGCGCAACCCCTGGACGATACGTCCCGGTAGCGCACCCACATACGTTCGACGATGTCCGCGGATCTCGGACTCATCGGTAATTCCGCCGAGACTAATCCGCACGAATTTTCTGCCCAGCGCCCGTGCCACGCTTCGGCCGAGGCTCGTCTTGCCAACCCCGGGTGGCCCCACCAGGCATAGGATCGGGCCCTTCATATCGTTTTTGAGTTTGCGCACCGCCAGATACTCCACGATCCGCTTTTTGACCTTGTCCAGATCGTAGTGATCTTCATCCAGAATCTTGCGCGCCTCCTGGATGTCGAGCTTGTCTTGGGTCTGCTCGTTCCACGGCACGTCGAGCAGCGTCTCCACATAATTTCGGGTCACGCCGTATTCGCTCGACGCCGGTTGCATTCTGCGCAACCGGTTGAGTTGCTTCTTGCAGGTCTCATCGACCTCTTCGGGCAACTCTTTGGCCTCGATCTTGTCGGCGAGATCATCGAGATCGCCGCCTTCACCATCCATCTCACCGAGCTGCTCTTTGATCGCCTTGAGCTGCTGGCGCAGGTAGTATTCGCGCTGGTTTTTGTCGATCTCTTCTTTGATCTGACTCTGAATCTTGTCGCTGACCCGCAGGACTTCCAACTGCCTCGACAACAGCGTGACGACCTTCGTCAATCGCTCTTCGAGGTCTACGGTCTCCAGAATTTCCTGTTTTTCCTTGGGGTCAATATCCATATTGGCAGCCACAAAATCGCATAGCTGCCCCGGTTCATCGACGCCTTCCACCATCTGAGAGGCCTCTTTGGGCATCTCGGGAATGAATTTGACGACCTGTTTGGCCGTGCTCTTCAAGTTGCGAAACAGGGCCTCGATCTCGACCTGCTCCTCACCCGCTGGCGCCTCGGGGGTCTCCAACACCTCAAAATCACCCACGAAATAGGGCTCTTCCTGAACCATCTCGTTGAGGCGAATCCGACTCTGCCCCTGGATGATCACGCTGTAGTTGTCGTCGGCAATCTTGACGACCTTCAGAATCCGCGCCACCGTTCCCACCCGATACAGATCCTCGGTGGTCGGGTCGTCGGTGTCGGCCTCTTTTTGGGTCAACACCGCGATCGGCGTCTCTTCCTGGACGGCCTCTTCGATCAATTTCACGCTCTTGGGCCGCCCCACAGCCAGTGGGACCACGACCTTTGGAAAGAGCACCGTATTTCGAAGCGGCAAGAGCGCTAACTCTTGGCGGGTTCCAGAACTATTATCTGTCATAGCATCATTCTCTGTATCGGCCATTTGATCCAATATCCTCAAAGCATGTGCGAGAGAGCACTCACGCCGTCCTTATGACCGCGTTGACATCGCTCCTTGCGCCAGTAATCGTGCCCACCGTTGTGGCCGCTGACCACGCCGACGTCAACCGCCGACGCACCGACCGGTGGTGAACTCTTTGTCAAAGCCCAACTCTAGTCACCAACTCCGCCTCGACAAGCCTTGCGCTCCCTATCGATTGGCCCTCCCTCGCCCTCTGCACTCCCCTGGCCCCACGAGGTGTAAATGTCGCAGGACTCCGACCAATCCCCGGTCCCCCTCCCTACCACCACCCGTACCGTGCGGCGACTGAAGTCGCTTTTGTCCACGAGCGCCGACGCCCTCGCCCACCGGCTGCGCCATAAGGCAGTTGAGCACCTCCGAGACCCGGAGCATCTCGCCAACCTTCAACGTCACCTGGTCCCGCTGGCCAACTGGAGCATGACACGCATCTTTGAGCGCGATCCCAACGCCAGGCTCCTCTTTGACTTCGTCGACTGGCACGACCAGCGCCACGGCCGCCAGACCACGGCCTCCATTCTGCTGAGTTCTTCCCTGGTCAACCATGGCCGGTTTTTAACGGCCTTGCTGGAGATGAGCACCTGGCTCGACCCTCGCACGGCCACCGACGCTGGAGCCTTTGATCCCGACGAGGTTCAGCACTTCAAAGACACCGCCGCGGAGCACCTCCTCGAACTTCTCACCGATCTGGCCGCTCACCATCACCCCGACAGCCCAGCGGACACCATGTCCGTCGACGACCACCTCGACTATCTGGAGGAGGCCGACATCCCGGACCGCTTCAAAACCCTGGGGCCCATGACCCAGGGCCGTTTTCTTCGCCAGGCCCCCAACCGTTCATCGGCCCCCGTCAAACTTCTCAAGCGACTGCTCAACCCCGCCAACTCTGGCGACTTGATCCCCCATAACCCGGCCCTTCACGACCGCACCCTCCAATTTCTGGTGCTGAGCACGGCCTTCGTCATTCAATCCTATCTTCTTCGCCATCTCATCGAGGTTCTCCCCGAGGAATTGTCCAACCTCTAGCCCGGATT
>CAYQBU010000078.1:0-16856 GCA_964415785.1 uncultured Bradymonadales bacterium | reverse complement strand
ATGGGAGATGGACCGAATCAAGAGCTGACGATCGTGTCAAACCGATTGCCAGTGGTGCTGAATCGAGAACAGGAACGATGGCAGATAGAGGCTGGATCTGGCGGGCTGGTCCAGGCAATGGAGCCATTGCTGGAAAGGCATGGCGGGCGTTGGGTGGGATGGCCTGGGGTGACCCAGGAAGAGGGCGAGGGCTGGACATCGAGCCTGGCCAAAGTCAGCCGGAGCAAGGGCTACGAAATGCTGCCCGTGGTCCTCAGCCAGGCGGAGTACGAGGGCTATTATGAGGGGTTTTCTAACTCCGTGGTGTGGCCCCTATTTCACGGGTTTTCGTCGCGCTGCGATTTTGATCCGACCTATTCGCGTGTCTACGAGGAGGTCAATCAGAGGTTTGCCCGGGAGGTCTTCGAGGAGGTGTCCGGTCAGGGGTTGATCTGGGTGCACGACTACCATTTGATGGCGCTGGGGCGAGCGTTGCGAGCGCAGGGGCAGGCTGGCCAATTGGCGTTCTTTCTCCATATCCCCTTTCCCACCCCGGAGGTGTTCGCACGGTTGCCGGGTGGAGACGGTCTGATCGACGACTTGCTGGCCTACGATCAGCTTGGATTTCAGACCGATCGGGATCGAAGGCACTTCGAGGCCTGCGTGGAGCAGCGGGCAGCGGCGGCGACGGTGGAGCGGGGGCCGACGACGGTCTTCGAGGTGCAGGGTCGCCGGATGCGCTGTGGGGCCTATCCGATCGGCATCGACGCCGAGGAGTTTGAAACCCGCGCCCGGCGCCCCGAGGTGGCGCGGCGGGCTCAGGAGTTAAAGCGCGAGCTCGGCGATCGGGCCGTGCTCCTGGGGGTGGATCGCTTGGACTACTCCAAGGGGTTGATCCAGCGCCTGGAGGCCTGGGAGCGAGCCCTGGAGCAGGAGCCCTTGCTTCGAGAGGAAGCCGTCTTTTTCCAACTCTTGGTGCCGAGCCGCGAGAATGTGGAGGAGTACCGCCTGCTCAAGGAGCGCTTTGACCAACTGGTGGGCCGGATCAATGGGCGGTTTGGAACGAGCGTCTGGCAACCCATTCACTATCGCTACAGCGGGGTCGATAGCGAGGAGTTGTCAGCGCTCTATCGAATGGCGGAGGTGGCGCTGGTGACCCCGATCTGCGACGGCATGAATTTGGTGTCCAAGGAGTATTGTATCTCCCAGGTCGACGATCCGGGGGTGTTGATCTTGAGCGAATTTGCCGGGGCCGCCGAACAATTGCGAGAGGCGGCGACGATGATCAACCCCTACGATACGGAGGGGGTGGCCGAGGCGATCGTCGATGCCCTTGGTCTGGCCGAAGAGGATCGGCGGCGGCGAATGGATCTGGCAAGGGAGGTGATCCATACCAGCGATGTCTACGATTGGGCGTCGTCATTTCTATCGACGCTGGGAAATGAGCTGAGAGATGGGCGTCGAGGCGAGGAAGCGCAACCGGCCTCGATGGGCTATGGAGCGATGTCGGGCTAGGAGTCTGGCAGACAATCGGGCACCGGGCTCGCCGTGAAGACCGTGGGGATTAACTTTAGATAGAGGAGGTCAGGGCTCAGGGGGGAAGAGATGGAGTTGAAAAGAAAGTGGGATAGGGAAGTTGACCTGAGGACGAGAACCGCTATACGTGCCGGCGTCGCCCCCCGTGGGGCGGTCGCCGGCCATCTCGTCTTTGAGCCCCAGTTTTGGCGCCGGGATAGAGGTGGAGTAGGATGAAGTCGTAGAGAGTGGCCGAGCGCACGACGTGCGAAGTGCTGAAAAATTATAGATTTATTGAAATATTTGACTTTGGCACAGGTTACTTTCTACGATGGTCGTGTCGGGTTTCGCGAGAGCGACTCTGGAGGCAGCAAATGAGTGATGGCAAACAAGCGTCGGACCAAAAGACGCCGGACTCGCAAGTCGAGTCGGCGCCGGAGGAACCTCCGGATTCGGGCTCTCCTCCCGATCTTCCCGTAGCTGCATATAATGCAGGGGTGGTGGGTTGGCTCTACCGGGCGATCAGTCTGGTGGGGTTTATGGTGGCCATTGGCGGAGTTGGCGCTGAGGTCTATCTCAACGGAGAGACCCAGCAGGGCCTGGTGCCTCCTGAGCAGTTGTGGTCGGCGATCACGATGGGCGATCCATCGGCGTGGACCACGCTGGGCATCTGGATCTTATTGGCGGGGCCGGGATTGGCATTGGTATCGATGTTGATCAGCGGCGTCCGTCGACGATCGTGGCCGGCCGTGGGGCTGGCGGCGGTGGTCCTGACCATTATCGCGATGGCCGTTCCGGTCATGGCCTGGATCGAGGGGAGCTTATGAGCACCCTGTTGTTGATCGGAATCGCCCTGACAGGATTTTTCGCCGCTGCACTGGGGGCGATGGTGGGCATGGGAGGTGGGACCTTCGTGGTCCCCATCCTCGTGGTGGCCATGGGCATCGATATTCGGGCAGCGATTGCAGCGGGCGCCATCTGCGTGGTGCTGACATCGCTCAAGGGAAGCTCGGTTTACCTCAAGGAGGGCATGGTCAACATGAAGTTGGCCATGGTGCTCGAGATCTCGACGATCGTCGCCGCCGTGGTGGGGGCGATGGTGGTGATCTTTGCGCCCGTGGCGGCGCTGAAGGTGATCTTTGGGCTGGTACTGGGATTGACGGCGATCGCCTTGATCACGGAGCCCAAGGGCTCAAAGAGCACCAAGAAGGGGCCCGATCCCTATGGGCTTCAGGCCAGTTATGATCGGCCGACGAAGCCGGGCCATAAGCACTATATCCCCAAGCGCGTGCGCTCCGGGGTGGGCCTTAATAGCGTCGCCGGGTTGACGGCGGGGATGCTGGGCATCGGAGGCGGTGCGGTGCAGGTGCCGATCATGAATAAGTTGATGCGGGTGCCCATGCGGGCGGCCGTGGCGACGAGTACATTTATGGTGGGCATGACCGCCCTGGTGAGCGCCTTGATCTACACCGGTGCTGGACTGGTGGATGTGGCAGTGACCGTGCCAGCGATGGCGGGGATCCTGGTGGGCTCTCAGATGGGCTCCAAGATGGGGACAAGGGTCCCGGAGCACACGATCAAGAAGGTGTTGATCGTCGTCTTGGTGGTGCTGGGCATCATGATGCTCGCCGACGGATTCGGCTGGTGGAGTTTGCCTTAAGTACGCCCGGGTCAGGCATGATACGTCTACTGCGGCTCATCAGAACCGAAATGCCTTCATCTCACTTCTCGACGATGCCTCTGCACCCCAAGAGTATTCGGTCGCTGCGCTCCCAGCGCATCGACTGCGAGGCTTTTCAATGCCCGGCATCGGGTGCGATTTTGGCCTATCGGCTCTGATTTTGCCTCACCCCGAGGGTACTTCTTCGCTTTGCTCAGGGCGCGTAACGACGTCTCATGAATAATCTGGCTGAATAGGCGATGGTTCTTCTACCCCATGGCGTCGATACCCAACTTCAATGTTCAGCGCTGCGGGTGGTGCGGAGGGCGATTCGTCCGTCGCGATCGATGGAGGCGATGACCGTGCCATGGAGGTGGGTACCGTAGGTGTCGATGCCGCGGCGGTGGTAGCGGTCGATGACGTCGGGGTGGGGGTGATTAAAGGGGCTGTGGCGGCCGGAGGAGCTGATCGCCAGGGCGGGGGTAATGGCGTCGAGGAGATTGGGGGTAGACGATGTGTTGGAGCCATGATGGGGCATTTTGAGGAGGGCGCGGCGGCCGGTGATGCGCTCTGCGATCCAGGCCTCGCCGCGGGCCTCCAGGTCGCCGGCGAGGAGGACGCCGGCGCCGCCGTAGGAGAAGTCCACAGAGAGGCTGCGATCGTTGTGGGAGGCCCCGGCCAGCGATGGTCTGAGGATGGCGAAGCTGAGGTCCGGGGTTCGGATCTGGTGATGGTCTTGGAGGGCAAGCAGGCTAGTGCCGGCGTCTTCCATGGCGGCCTGGAGGTCGGCGAGGCGGTGGTGGTCCTCATCGGCGTCGAAGATGAATTGGCGGGGGCGAAAGGGGCGGGTCAAGGCGAAGAGTCCGCCATAGTGGTCGTAATCGGCGTGGGTGAGGATGACGGCGTCCAGGCGGCGGATGCCGCGGTGACGCAGGTAGGGGGCGACCCTGGTGAGGCCGGGGTCGGAGCCGATGGGGCGGCCGCCGCCGTCGACGAGGATGGTCGTGCCATCGGGGGCTTCGATGAGGGTGGCGTCGCCCTGATCGACGTCGATGAAGTGAATCTCGAGGGCGGGGTCGGTGAGCTGATGTTGGACAAACGCCGGCGCGTAGCCCAGAAGGGCGATGGCGGAGGCGAGGAGTATAGCTCGGGGGCGAAAGGAAGAAGAGAGGGCCAGAAAGCAGGCGATCAGGAGGGATGAGAACTCCAGGGCCGAAGGGGTGCCCAGGCGCCAAACGGCGCCCGGGGCAAAGGCGAGGATGTCCACGAGTCGGTGGAGAAGCAGGAGGCCTTGGGTTGAGATGAGGAGGAGAGGGGCGGCGAGGGTGGTGGAGATGACGCTGCAGAGAGCGCCGACGACGAGCAAGGGGAAGAGCAGGCTGCTGACGAGGGGGACGACGATGAGGTTTGCCCAGAGGCCGGCGATGGGGAGCTCGCCGGTCATTTTCACGAGGATGGGCCAGGTGCCGACGGTGGCGGACAGGGAAATGCCGACAAAGAGCGCTGTCTGGCGGCACCAGCGCAGCAGGCGGGGTTCTGGTCTCGGTTGATGAGCATCCAGGCGCTGAGGAGGTCGCAGAGACGGGGGACGAAAACGAAGAAAGAGCAAGATACTGGCGGTGGCGGTGACGCTGAGTTGGAATCCCACGCTTGCGATGATGGATGGGCGAAAGAGGAGCATCGCAGCCGCGGTGGCCATCAGTGCCGAAAGGGGACGGAGACGCCAGGGCGAAAAGCAGTAGAAAAGGATCGCCAGGGCGGTCATGGCGAAGGCGCGCTGGGCGGAGATGGGGGCGCCGATGGTGAGCAGGTAGAGGGTCAGAAAGAAGAGGGTGAGGAGGCCGACGAGGCTTCGCCGGGGCCACCGGCGATAGAGGTGGGGAAAGCGATCGAGGAGGAGCTTGAGAAAGAGGGCGACGCCGCCGGCGATGATGGCGAAGTGGAGTCCGGAGATCGCCAGGATATGGCCCGTGCTGGTGATGTCGAAGGGGGCGCGAAACTCGGCGCTGAGTCGGCCTCGGCTGCCGGTGAGCATGGCGTGGGCGAGGGCGATGGCGTCGGGATCGTCGAGGAGGGATTCGACGCGGCGCTCCAGGGCGATGCGCTGGAGGTTGAGGTGGCGGCGCAGGCGAAGGTTGAGCGATGGGGGCTCGTCGATGGGAAGAGCGACGAGGGCCTCGCGGGCCGTCGCTCGGGCGGCGTATCCCCGGGATTCCATGTGGCGTCGGGCCGAATGCTGATGGGGGGCATAGGCCGGAGGAAAGCGCTCCAGGGTCGCCCAGGTGCGAATGCGGTCTCCGGGCAGGGGGAGGGGATCGCAGGGCGAGGCGAGATCGGAGGGAAAAAAGAGGCGAAGTCGGGGAGTAGGCGTCGTCCACCGGCGATCGGGATCGATGTCAATGGCTTCCAATTGGAGATCGAAGGCATAACCGCGCCCGTGGTCGATGGGGCCGTCGATGATAGTTCCCGTCACCCCGGCCTGGATGCGATCTTCGTCGAGCCAGTGGGCCAGGGGATGGAGCTCCGACTGGCGGTGGGCGTCGATGGCGATGGAGAGGAGCATCGCGGCGGTGGCGAAGCCGGTAAGGGTCAGGAGATAGCGGTGTTGGGGAAGTGATCGAAGGGCAGCTGCGGTAGAGGCGATGGCGAGCAAGAGGGCCACCGCCCAGGCCGTGGAAGGCAGAAGGGGAAGTGCCTCGGCCATCATCGCGAGTCCGGCGATGGGCAGGGCCATCCAGAAGATGGGCGGCAGTTGGGGAGAGGCCACGCTGTCCTCGCTAGGGCGGTGAGGGGCAAGGGGCTAGGAGCAGGTCTATTATCGCCAGCGGGGCCGTAGAGGTTTCGATGGTGCCGGGCGGCTGGAATAGCGAGGTGGTCTCGGTCTGTTCTTGGAGCGATGAGCAAGGCAAAAGGAGGCGATGTTGGCGTGTTGCCCCGTCTTCTGGTATGCCATGCCAGACATTGAAGAAATTTCGGCGCCGAGAGCCCCTAAAGAACCCATCCATGTTCAAATTTATCAAAACCTTATTCGGATCGGCTAACGAGCGTTATCTCAAGGATGCGCGGGCGAAAGTAGCCAAGATCAATGCACTCGAAGATCGCTACGTCGATTTGTCGGATGACGAATTGCGGTCGATGACCGGAGAGTTTCGCCAGCGCCTCGACAACGGGGCGACCCTCGATGATCTGCTCATCGAAGTGTTCGCCGTGGTCCGGGAGGCGGGTAAACGCTCGGTGGGCATGCGCCACTACGATGTGCAGTTGATCGGTGGAATGGTCATGCACGAGGGCATGATCGCGGAGATGAAAACCGGTGAGGGTAAAACCCTGGTGGCCACGCTGCCCATGTATCTCAATGCCCTGGAGGGCAAAGGGGCGCACCTGGTGACGGTCAATGATTATCTGGCCCAGCGTGACGCCAATTGGATGGGCAAGCTCTATAAGTTTATGGGCATGAGCGTGGGCACGATCGTTGGCGGCAAGTCCAAAGAGGCCCGCAAGGAAGCCTACGGCGCCGATATCACCTACGGCACGAATAATGAGTTTGGCTTCGATTATCTGCGCGATAATATGAAGTATAAGCTGGAGGATTACGTCCAGCGAGAGCAGAACTTCGCGATTGTGGATGAGGTGGACTCGATCCTGATCGACGAGGCGAGGACGCCGCTGATCATCAGTGGTAAAGCGGAGATGTCGACGGAGCTTTATTTCGAGATCAACCAGATCATCCCCTATCTGAGAAAGGATGAGGATTATCTGGTGGACGAGGAAAAACGAACGGCGACGTTGACCGATGGCGGTGTGGAGAAGGTGGAGAGCCGGATGGGGATGGATAATCTCTACGACACCAAGCACATCGAGACGGTTCACCACGTCAATAAGGCGCTGCAGGCGCATACTCTGTACCGAAAAGGCGAGGAGTATATCGTCAAAAGTGGAGAGGTGGTGATCGTGGACCAGTTTACGGGGCGACCGATGCCCGGTCGGCGCTGGTCTGACGGGCTTCACCAGGCGGTGGAGGCTAAAGAAGGCGTCAATATCAAAGACGAAAACCAGACGCTGGCGACGGTGACCTTTCAGAATTACTTTCGAATGTACGATAAGTTGTCGGGGATGACCGGTACGGCAGAGACAGAAGCCGAGGAATTCCACGAGATCTACGATCTGGAAGTGACCGTGGTGCCGACGAATAAGCCGGTGATTCGAAAGGATTACGAAGATCTGGTGTACCGGACCTATCCGGAGAAATTCGACGCCATCGTCGAACAGATCGTGGAGTGCAATAAGCGCGATCAGCCGGTGCTGGTGGGAACGACGAGCGTCGATAAATCAGAGGCAATCAGTCAGGTGCTCAAGCGCAAAAAGATCGGCCACGAGGTGCTCAACGCCAAGCATCACGAGCGAGAGGCCGATATTGTGGCCCAGGCCGGGCGCAAGGGGTCGGTGACGATCGCCACCAATATGGCCGGTCGTGGAACGGATATTGTGCTGGGTGGAAACCCGGAGCAGATGGCCAATGACGAGGTTGGCGAGCCCGATATCCCGGCGTTTACGCCGGAAAACGAAAAAGACCAGTACTATAGCGAAGAATACCGCCAGGCCCTCAAAAAGTACCGCGAGCAATGCCTCGAGGAGCGCGAAGAGGTGTTGGAGGCCGGCGGCCTCTTCATGATCGGTACGGAGCGCCACGAATCGCGACGAATCGACAATCAGCTTCGAGGTCGTGCGGGACGTCAGGGCGATCCGGGAGCGAGCCGCTTCTTCCTATCGCTGGAAGATGATCTGTTGCGCCTGTTTGGAGCGGAGCGCCTCAGCAAGATCATGGACGTGGTCAATTTCGAAAAAGGGGTGCCCATCGAGCATAAGATGGTCACCAAGAGCCTGGAGCGGGCGCAGACGAAGGTCGAGGGGCGAAACTTCGATATTCGTAAAAACCTGCTCGAGTACGATGATGTGATGGACGTTCAGCGAAAGACGATCTACGAGATGCGGCGCAATGTGCTTCGCGGCGAAGACGAGGATGGTCGAGGGCTGCGAGCGATGGCGATGGACCTCTTTGAGGACGTGGCCCTGGCGACCATCGATAGCTACTGCTCGCGAGAGGTGCGCTACGACGATTGGGACCTGGAAGGGTTGCAGATGTCGCTGGAACACCTCTTCGGGTTGGAGTTCAATTTCGACGATATCACGGGCCGCAACGCCATTGAGCGACGGGTCTGGGATCAGGTCGTGGAATTGGTCAATGACAAAGAAGCAGAGCTCGACGAGATCGCTCAAAAGGTCAACGAGCGGCGACGGGAGCGCGCCGAGGCGGAAGCGGCAGCAGCGGAGGCGGAAGCTGAGGCGAGTGACGGTGGCGATTGGGAAGGAGCCGAAGAGGTCGAAGAGGTCACGGGACGGGAGCTTCTGGAAGAACAGATCCAGAACCGCTACCTGCGGGCCATCGACCGATTCTGGCGCCAGCATCTGCAGGCCATGGAGCAGCTCCGGGACGGAATCCGCATGAGCGGTTACGCCCGAAAAGATCCGAAGCAAGAGTACAAAAAACAGGGTTACGACCTGTTTTTGGATCTGATGTCCAACATCAAGACCAATGTGGTCGAATTTGTCTCCAAGGTCGAGATCGAAGAGCCGGCAGCGCTGCAGCAGCAGCCGAAGCCAGAGCATCAGGTGCCCGACAAGATCGAGTTCAACCGACCGGCCGTGGGCGGAGGCGAGGGCGACGAAGGTGGCCAAGACACCTTCGAGCGCGAGCTTCCCAAGGTGGGTCGAAACGATCCCTGCCCCTGTGGAAGCGGCAAAAAGTACAAGTCGTGCTGCCTGAGGAAAGAAAAGGCGGCCTCCTGATATGGAGGTCTTCGTCGAAGGGCTAGCTTTCGAGGGGTATCACGGGGTCTATGAGGAGGAGCGTCGAGACGGACGTCACTTCGAAGTGGACGTGAGGGCAGAGGTGGCCGACGAAGGGTCAGCCGAAAGCGACGAACTTGAGGACACGCTGGATTACCGCCACCTGGCGAAAGCCGTGGAGGAGGTGGCCCATGGGCCGAGCCGATTTCTGGTGGAGAAGATGGCCGGGGCGATCGCGGAGAAGATCCTCGATGAACATCGGTCGGTGGCGTCGGTGACGGTTCGAGTTCGAAAGAAGGCTCCCGATGTCATCGGAGAGCCTCGATGGGTGGGCGTGGAATTAATCCGTAGACGCGCTAAGAACGGGACCGACGAGTAGAGAGAGCGATGTTATTTCAGCGACGGGGCGTTCATTTATTGAGCCTTGGGGACGTGAAGGTCTTCGTATCGATGTGGTACGGGATCTTGATGGCCTTCATCATCGTGTTGTTCCCGATGATGGGGGCGATGGCGGTGGCCGACGGGATTTTGTGGGCGTTGGCGATTACGACGGCCCTGGTGTGGCATGAATGGGTGCACTCCCTGGCGGCGAGCCGGAAGAATTTGAGGCCCTCCATCGTGCTCCACGCCTTTGGAAGCTTTTGCATTACGGACCGGGAGGCGGAGAGCGATGGTGAGGAAGCACGGATGATCCTGGCCGGTCCGATGGCGGGGTTGCTGGCCGCCGGGTCGGCGGGAGCGCTGATGAGCCTGGCCCCGGATCTGGTGCAGAGTTCGGCGGTGACGGCGACGCTGATCCCGGCGCTGTTGTGGGCCAATCTGGTGTGGAGCCTCTTCAACCTGGTGTTGCCCATCTGGCCCTACGATGGGGGCCGACTCTTTCACCTGTTTTTGAGGCGTTTTAAGGACGAAAAGAAGGCCCGTCAGTGGACGCTGAACGCGAGTATTTTTGCGGTGATCCCCGTAGGGATTGTGGGCCTCTTTGGCATGGGGAGCTTTATCCTCGCCTTTTTGGCCTTTTTTGTGGTGATGGATAATGTGCAGACGATAAAGAGCGGCCAGCGCCTGGTGCGGCGAAAAAGCGATCGGGCTAAGAATACGGCGTCGTCTTTCCATGAGGGGTTGATGGAAGAGGCGCAAGAGGCGATGGATCGCAAAGATTGGAAAGAGGCGGCCCGGTTGGGCCATCATATGCGGGCGGTGGGAAAGATGCCGTCGAGCATGGGTGAGAAGGTCTGGATCCTGATCGGCATCGCGACGATGAAGATGGGGGAATACGAGGAGGCGCTGCGTTATCTGGAGCGGGCGCCCTCGAAGTCGAAGGTCAAAAAGGCGATCAAGGAGTGTGAAGAGAAGCTGGAGAAGGCCGCAGATTCCGGTGGAGCGGGTTAACGCGGGTTATAGGGTTGCGTGAGCGTAGCGTTCGCCCAGCCAGTGGCAGATTGACTCAAGGCCTTGAGCGTCAACGGGGGTGAAGGCGGCGGGCAGGTCGGAGTCAATATCAAGGACGGCGAGCAGTTGGTCGTCGGGGGTGAGGACGGGGACGACGAGCTCGGAGAGGGTGGAGGACGAACAGGCAATGTGGTCGGGGAAGGCGTGGACGTCGTCGAGGAGGATGGTCTCTTGGCGACGCGCACAGGCGCCGCACACCCCGCGCTCAAAGGGGATGCGAAGGCAGCCGTGGCTTCCCTGGTAGGGGCCAACGGCGAGCAGACGGGGCTCGACCTGGCGGTAGAATCCGGTCCAGTGAAAGTAGTCAAATCCGTGGTGGAGCTCGCAGACCACGGTGGCCATGGCGCTGACCCAATCGCGTTCATCGTCGAGCATGGCACGGATGCGTTGCTCGAGATCGGCATAAGTTTGTTGACGAAGGGGCAGTGGGGAATCAGCTTTGATGGGTGGCATGGCCATTTTTGAATCCTGGCTGTAACGAAGAGGCGCTCAATCGTACTCAATAGTAGTGGTCGAGGACGAGACTCAACGATTGTGATCAGTATCGAAGCGGAGACAAGTCGATGAGGCATCTGAAAGTAGCAGTATTAGTCGCGTTGGGTCTAATCCTGGGCTTTGCGCTGGGGTGCAGTGCGCCAGATGCAAAGCTCATTGATGATCCACTGGTGGAGCGTTTGGAGCAGGGGATGGAGGCGGATGGAGAGCGGACCCACGACCACGCCGAGTTTACGGAGTTGTTGGCGCGCCACGTCGATGAGGACGCGGGAACCGTCGACTATGGTGCGCTGAAAGAAGAGGAGGAGCGCCTGGACGCCTATTTGGAGGGGTTGGCTCAGGCCGATGTGACCCAGTTGGGAAGAGACGAGCAATTGGCGCTGCTGCTCAACGCCTATAACGCCTATACAGTGAAATTGATTCTGGAGAATTACGGCGAGATCGAGTCGATTCGCGACATCTCGGATCCCTGGAAAACGGAGCGCTACGAAGTAGGTGGCTCAACGCTGAGCCTCGATCAGATTGAGCATGGGATCATTCGGCCGCTTTACAGGGATCCGAGGATTCATTTCGGGGTCAATTGCGCGGCCAAGGACTGCCCTCACCTGGCGGAAGAAGCCTTTGAGGGATCGCGGGTCGACGAGCAGCTGGAAGCGCGAACGCGGGCGACCTTGGGCGATGAGAAATTCCTACGCCTGGAGGGAGAGACGATTCGCTATACGAAGGTCATGGAGTGGTACGAAGAGGATTTTGTGGACGATGAGTTTAAGGGCGCCGGAGAAAATCTGGCAGCTTATATTCGGCCCTACGGCTCCGCCGAGGTACAGCGGGTGATCGATGAGGCCGATGGGGATCCGAGGATGAACGCTCTGGACTATGACTGGTCGCTCAATGACACCGGCGGTGAGTGAGGATATAGGCGGCGAGTTTTGCGTAATTGTCGTTGACTTTGCTCGTCGTAGCCAAAGAGCCACTCACTGATATTCGATTTGGCCTCGCTCTTCTGGCCTTCTTCGCGAATTGCCTTGTGTAATGCGTTTTAGAAATTGCTTGTCGGTTTTATCCTTGGATATGGAGTCTAAGGTGCAGAATGATGATTGTGTCGTGACTCCTCGATGATGCTAGCTCGGATTATTCGTCACAGGGCCTTTTCTTGAACGAGAAAAGCGGGAAAACTGTTGATGTAGCTACCTATTTCCACATCACAGCCACCCGCTTTTCCCATGACACAGTGTAAGACCAAGAACCGGGTAGATTTCCAGTCCCAATCTCCGATCGATATCGAATTTACGGCCGAGGATATCTCCACCGATGGCGGAGCGATTCTGTTGCGGGAGGCCGAGTAGCACCTCGGCATCTGCGACACCATCGCTCAGGTGGTGCCCGACCATCGTAAAGTCTCGCGGATCGAGCACACCCGAAAGCAGCAGCTCCTTCAGCGAGTCATCCAGTTGGAGTTGGGTTATGACGACCAAAACGACGCCAATTTACTTCGCGATGATCCGACTATGAAGGCGAGCCTGGACGTGGATGTGAGCGACGGGCGACTGTCTTCGCAACCGACGTTGTCTAGATTCGAAAACGCCTGCACGGCCCGCGATATACTGCGGATGCAGTGGAAGTTGGCGATGGAATGGCTGCATGCGCTCGACGAGGATCGCCGCCAGATCACCATCGATATAGACTCTACTCCGATGGAAGGCCACGGTCGCCAGCAGCAGCTATTTTACTGCGAGCATTTCGGGGCGCACAAACTGCACCCGCTGATGCTATTTGACGGGGAGACCGGTCAACTGATCACCGTCGTTCTTCGCGCTGGTAACGTCGGCGACTCGGCGAATATCGAAGACTGGATCCCCTGTCTGATCACGTCAGTCAAGCATCTCCATCGGCGGGACTGCGCCGTGGTGGTGCGCGCTGATGGAGGGTTTGCGACGCCCCGTCTGTACCGTGGACTGGACCGCCAGAATCGGCTGTGGGGAGACGTAGGCTACCTGATCGGGTTTGGCAAAAATGCGGTGGTCAAACGACGACTCGAGCCGGCGATGAAGACCGCTCGCCGACTCAAAAAAGATGGCCAGAAAAAAGCCCGCGTGTTCACCAGTTTTAGTTATCGGGCCAAGAGCTGGGAGCGGACGCGAACCATCGTCGGCAAGGCTGAGGTGACCGATAAAGGCGACAATCCGCGGTTCGTGGTCACCAACTTTAACCAGATGGCACCGCGAATTCTCTACGAGATCGGCTACTGCGGACGCGGACGTTGCGAGCGATGGATCGGGGAGTACAAGACCGGGCTTTTCGCCGACCGCATCAGTTGCCACGACTTTAATGCCAACGGTTTCCGAACGATTTTGGCTGCCCTTGCGTACCGGCTAATGTTTTTTATTCAGACTCAACTTCAAAGCGTCGCCGACCAGAAGAAGGCCCCGGTCGATACCGCTCGACGATGCCGGCGACTGGCCAGGGCAACCTTTTGCCAACTTCGGCTTCGGCTCTTGAAGGTCGCCTTTATCGTCCGCCGCTCAGTGCGTCGAATTTATCTCCAGGGAGCGAAAAGCTTCCCGATGGCTGATGTGTTTCACCATATCGCACGAGCGATGAACTGAGCACCTGGCTGACCATCAAATCCAGCGGGGATCGAGCGTTACGGGCCCCGGTGTGTGTACAACTCTTCGATTGCACGGGGGACAAGTCATATTTGGCCTCCGTAGACCGATTTTAGCCCGTTTAACCCACCTGTTAGACCACATTTGATAGGCTGGGTGAGATTCATTGATCGGAAGAAGCCTTTCGGCGTCCAAATCTTTGCTGTATGCTCGGTTCTACAAGTGTGATGAATAATCCGGTCTAGGGCATCGATTCGTTTCGATAGCTTCGACCTCGCCGCCCATCCATCACCGGAGTGTATCTACATACTTTCCGGTGGGCAGTACTAGCGGAGGCAGTCTTGAGCTAAAGACGAGGGAGCTCGCTCTGGCCACGCAGAGAGCGATCGTGGTTGGAGTTTGGGTGGGTAACAGACTGGGACTGCCGGTTTTTGGCGGGCGGTGCCTGCGCAGGGGTTTGAAGTGCAATTGGTTCTGCCCTAAAATAAACATCGGTTTTGTATAGATTTTCGGGTTGCGAGAGCTCGATTACCATACCAATCAGTGAAAATGACGGGAGAAAGATGGGATTTCAATTGGAGAGTGAGCTACAGGAACTAATTCATCGGGATCCAACGCTGGTCCAGAAGGGGATCCCTGACATCAGCCCAGAGTATAATGATGACGTGGCCAAGTGGGTGTCTCTGGGACGAGAGATTAAACTTGGTAATGGGAATGCCGACAACTTGTATGTCGACGCCAATGGGATCGTCACTATCGTGGAGTGCAAATTATACGGCAACGGTGACTTAAAGCGTAAGGCTTATGCGCAGGCGAATGAATATGCGTCAAGTCTAAGTGCGGCCATGGCCTCCTATGAGGGAGAAGGGTTTTACGAGAAATTTTTCGACATAATTCAGTGTGGAGAGACCGATAGTCGGGATTGGAACAGTTTTGATGATATAGTCGATGAACTCAAAAACGATGAGATTCTGAAAGATATCAATCAGGACGAATGGGAGAGGGAATTCAAGACTCGGCTTCGCCTCAATACGGTGCGAGGTATCTTTCGAATCATCATTCTCGCAGGTCAAAAGTCAGGGAAAGCGTTTCCCGGTTATCACGTCCGAAACCTCATGAAACTTATGAGCTACTCGGAGCAGAATAATCCTTCCCGTGATGTACTGGTCATGGATCTCAGAGCCCTGGTGTCCAGCCATGAGGGCGGTGACTCGACTGACCATCAAGAGAAGGAAAAGTCTTATCAAGGTCGAATCATCTGGCGAAACCACGCTCCGCTCCCTAAAACGCCGAAGATGCAGTCCAGGGAACGGGACACCTCGGTTGGGATCGAGAAGATGAATGAGGAGCGGACGAGGGTCGAGGAGGCCAATGAAGCGCTTCAACAGAGGCTCCACTGTTTTCTGGAGCGCCTGAGGGATAATGGTTATGAGATTAGGGATAATACAACGGGTCTTGCGATTTATCGCGACAGTTCACAGTATATTACGGTTGTCTTCGAGGCGGAAAACGAGCGATGGGGGCTTCGGCGCCACCAGATATGGCATAAAAGTGAGCCAGAACTATACGCTGAATGCAAGAGTGGTGTAGTCGAAGAGCGATTAACGGATAACTTCGACTGGGAAGGAGATGTTGAGATTGAAGAGGGCGCGACGAGTCGTGACGACGGAGGGGTTTTGTACCATATTCACCTTTATCCTGATGCTGAACAGGAGTTTGATCTGTCGATTATCAGCGACTACCTGACTCGAGAGTTTGGTTAGTAGTGCTGTAGTGCTGCCCTTCCAAAAACGCAAGCACTCTCGGCGGTGCAGAACGGCGATGGCTGTGTTGCGGCTCCTCGATGATGCTGACACATCGCTTCGTAGACGCGCCTTGCCCTCGTCGCCAAGTCCTCGCTGAGAGTACCTACGTACTTCCGGTGGGGAGCACTAGACTGGTCGCTCAATGACGCCGGCGGTGTCATTGACCACGATTGATCGAGGAGTGGGTGAGGTGTGTTCAATCCGACCAATAGCCACCAACGCTGATCTGGAAGAGGATGATCTCGCCTTCGTTGAGGTCGGCGAAGAAAGTCCAGTTGCCATCCTGATATTGAGCGGGATAGAGGACCAACTCGCCCTGAAATCCGCCGCCTTCGTCGGGGCTGCCGAAGTCGAGGCCAAGGATGAGGCCGCCGAGGACACCCTTGAGTTGAGGGCTGTCGGTGTGGAGCTCGGTGACGATATTGGACTGGATGCCGGCGTAGAAAAACTCGTCCCCCTTCGTCGCCGTGGAGAGGCGGGGGACGGCAGTCAACAGGGTGGGGTCACCGAAGGCGTGATCGGTCATGGGGAGGTCCATGAGGACGGTGGAGATGTCGCCCTGGAGGCTGAGGTTGATGCGTTCTGTGGGGTAGAAACGCCCACCGAGTCCGGCGTTGGCGGTGAGAAGACTGGTGCCGACGTGACCGCTGATATCGCCACGGTCGGCGATGCCCTGCATGGCGTAGAATTGCACGCGTGGGATGGGGCCGTAGCCGATATTGTCGATGGAGCCACCCATGACGGTCTGTTCGGCCTCAAGTTGGTTGGCCGTCTCCATGCGGGTCAGGGCGCAAGCGGAAGAAGCGAGCAAAAGCAAGGCCAGCAGGGCGATGATGGGGAGGCGCGTCGACAACAACGGCATGGAAGACTCGGACATATCTGGGTAGCGGGGTGTGGGTGATATTCCAAAGGCTAGCATAGTGGGCCATCGGAGGGCGAATCGCCAGGGATGGTCAAGCTATTGGAGACCCCATGGGGTGCTGGTCTGTTTCGGAAAGGGCCAGAGAGAGAGCCCGCGCTGAGGATGGGTCGCTTATTGAGACGAGGGGCGCGTGAGGACGTCGGCGGCGGGGAGGATGGCGAAGATGGTGATATAGGTGAGGATTCCGGCCAGATAGTCGAGGCCCGGGGAGCGAAAAAGAGGGGCGAGGTGGTCGTCGAAGAAGGCAAGGGCCTGGCCTTCGGTGTCGTGGTGGTGATCGAAGAGGTGGAAGAGTTGCCAGGTGTTTTGGCGAACGAAGTCGCCGACGTCTCGAAGCAGGCGGAGCTGGTCGGGCGGGGATTGCTGGAGGGTCAGTTGTCGTGTCTGGGCCATGATGGCGGCCAGGGGGAGCTGGTCGGCGTCGTGTTGGGGGCGGTAGAGATCGTCGATGGCGGCGAAGAAAGGCCGGTAGGAGGCGGCGTCGGCGCCGGCGATGACAGCCATGAGGGCGTAGCGCCGCCAGGCGCCCTCGTCGGTGAAGCGACGCCATGAAGTGTGGAGTAGGCCGGGGAGGG
>CAYQBU010000077.1:0-17012 GCA_964415785.1 uncultured Bradymonadales bacterium | reverse complement strand
CGACGAGCTGAGGTTGCCCGTATGGACGACCACGTAGGCTCGGTGGTCGGCCGTCTCAAGCTCAAAACCCTCCTGGTCTGTAACCAGCCAGGGGACGTCGTCGCCATCGGTTTGTACCTCGACGCCGTCGACATCGGGGATGCAACCGGCGAGCAAGACAAGGCACAGGGTCAGGATGGTCAGTAAATACGTACATTTCATAAGCGTATGGCCGGCGTCATTGGACAGATAAGAGTTCGAAGCGATCTGTTCGTCCGTTAAGATAACGAAAGTAAGGAACGACCACAATTCACAGCCGCTCTCCAGGGAGTGGCTTCAACGCCCCGGTCAATGGAAGTAGGATATGGAGCCCATCATCCAGTGGATGCAGTCCTCACCGTTTAGCGCGGTGCTCATTTTTCTGGCACTATTCGGTGTCGCCATCCTGTTGGGAGGCGCGGCCTGGTGGCTTGGTCGCCAGAGAAAGCGCTCCGATGAGCGCGAGGAGATGATGGCCGAACTCCGTCGGCGAGTCGAACGCCTGGGCATCGGAACGGTGTGGCAAACTCCGCTCTTTCAGGTCGATGTCTACGGGGTTCGCGGCGAGGTCAATGACTTCGATATCCGCTGCGAAATCTGGGACAAGGCAAGCCGCGATCTGTTTCGCCTCTCCATCTATTTTCCCCGATCCACCCGGCAGCAGTGCACATTGCGCTCGGAGCGCCGTCCGACCCTTAAGCCTTTGGGTCAGATCACGGCGATCGAGGTCGGCGACGAGGCCTTCGATCAACGGTTTCAACTCCGGGGACCAGAGCAGGGGAGCGAGGTGATCAAAGAGCTCTTCGATCAGGAGTTGCGAGACCGGTTGATGAAATTGGTCGAGGACTGTGATGGTCTGCGCATTGGAGACCGATCGCTATATCTATATCGCGAAGCTCCCGTTTCACCTGCAGAGGTAGAGCGTTTTCTGCAGGATGGATTGGCGGCGGCAGCCAAATACTTCCAACGCTCCCGGAAGGTGGGACCGACCACTGAGAATACAGACATCACCTATGAAATGGCCGCCATCGACGTACTGGGCCGCGATGGTGATGATCGCCGAATAGGGACGAGCTTCCCGGACGGCAGTGCCGATCACGAGTCCATCGGTGACGATGATTCGTCGTCGGCCGACGAGGCGCCGGCGTCTGCGCCGTCGTCCTGAGGGTTAATATTGACCTCCACCATCGCCGGTCGAAGGACGCGATCCCCATCGCGGTACCCGCGACGAAAGCATTGCATCACCGCCTGGTGAGGGGCCGTGGCATCCTCGCAGCGAGAAATCGCTTCATGAAATTGAGGTTCGAACGCGCTATTGGCCTCGGGGTTGATCTCATCGATGCCGTGGCGCTGAAGGGCGTCGGTGATCGAGCGTCGAGCCACCTCCAGGCCGTCGACGATGGGGTCGGCCAGATCCAGGTCTTGCTCATTTACGTAGGCCTGGGCTTCCACCAGGCCATCGAGCCCAGGCAATAGATCTTCGGCCAGGGGATGGTGGGCGTAGCGCAATTGACGGTCGTGATCGCGCTCCAGACGGGCCAGGCGTTGGTTGTGTTCGTGTTCTTTACTCTCGATGCGCTGGCGATGCTCCGCGCGAAGTTCGTTGAGTCGTCGCCGGTGTTGGTGCCGGACGACAAACCCCAGGGACAGGGAGACGATCAACAGAAATGCTGCGATGATCCACGCCATATCGAATAGCCCGGGGGATGGGTGACGCCAGATGGTCAACGGTGCGCTCGGACCCTATGGATAACGCCTGCGTTTCGCAGTGGCCAGCGCCACCCTGGAGAGAGCCGTGGTGGAGGGAGGTTGACCCCAAATAAGAGTTGACAGCCCCTGTGCTCCATGCTAGCTCAGCCGCCGTGACGGCGGCGTAGCCAAGTGGTAAGGCAAGGGCCTGCAAAGCCTTGATTCACCGGTTCGAATCCGGTCGCCGCCTCTGCCAGACCCATCCCTCGGACCCGAACCGAAGGATGGGTTTTTTATTGCGGGTCATGGGCCACCAGTCGTCTACGCCCAAATTATTGACGGGATGCCCTGACGAGGGAGATTGATTCACTTTCGCCCCCCCCGTAGAGTAAGCTGGAATTTATTGGAATCGATAGCGTCTGGGAAGCTAGGCCATCGAAAGCCTGCACAACCGCTGCTGTGGTGAAACGAGGTAAGATCATGGACACCGGCCGAAAGGTGCTAATACTCGATGAAAATATTATGGATGTCATGGAGGTCGAAGAGTACCTGCAGGAGGGCGGCTATGAAGTGGTCCATTTGGCCTCGCCCAATGGCGCGATTTCCAAGATCGAGTATGAGGACCCGGAGATTTTGCTCATCGATGTGGAGATGAAACGACTCAATACCGAGGATCTCTTGGCGAGCCTCGAGGATTCACGCTACGAGGATATGGTGGTTGTCGCCTTTAGCGATATGGATGCTGACGACCTCCACGAGTTTTGTGTGGAAAAAGAGCTCAACGGCTATTTCTGTAAGTCGATGGACGTGACCCAGATCGCCGAGTTTCTCAATAATTTCTACGAATATTAAGCGGCCGCCAGCCTGCATCGCTGAATCCATGGCGAGGCAGGAGCAGGCCAACGCACCGGGAGGAGCACGATGACCGACGAGTTAGAAGACGGGAAGACGCTCTGGTTGATCAGCGATCAAACGGCCAGCAATGCATCGCTGGCGACGGTGGTCGACGAGCTCGATGAGCGCGGTATCAACGCCCGGTGGGTGACGATTTCAGAGGCCCTCGGGACTGTGGCTCGAGGCGCCCTTGCGGAAGGGGCAGAGCGGATTATTCGAAGCCTTCGCATCACCGGTGATGGTCAGGGAGCGGGGGAAGACTTTCTGGGCGCGCTTCAGAGAAAACGCCCCGACATACTGGTGGTCACGGACCCCCGCTACGCACGAGCCCTGGCGATGGTCAACCGGGTCAGCGGCGTGGAGAGCCTGCAGGTGGGACTCATCGATGAGTTTGGGTTTGACGACCAATGGATTTCCAGCCCACCGGACTGCTTCATCGTCCCCACAGAGCCGATGGAGGAGAGGTTGAGAGCGCAAGGAATCCCCGGAGATGCCATCTTTCGAGGAGGGCCCAGTGTCGATCCCCGCTACAGGGAATCGATTGAAGGTAGTGAAGAGGCCGAAAAGCTAGGTCTGGCCGGCGAGCATCCCGTGGTATTGGTCCGAGCCAGTGGCTTTGCCTCCGATCGGATTGCAAAATTGATCTTTCAATGCTCCCTGGTCGATGGGGCGCGCCAATTCATCTTTCACCATGATGGGGATCGCTCGAAAGCGGCCGCACTTCGTCGCAGCGCCGATGAATATGGTCTGGAAGCGGCCATGTTTGGTTCCGTATCGGATCTGGAGCGCTACGTGGCGGCCGCCGATCGGGTCGTGGCTTCGGCTCAGGACCCGCTGCTTCCAGAACTACTCAGCGTGGGAACGCCAATGATGGTCGTCGACGCCGGGCCGGGCCAAGCTCTGGGGATCGAGCAATTGGGGGTTGCCGAAATCTGTGAGGGGTTCTCACAACTGGGGACCAGGCTCGACGATTTTATTTCCGCCACCGATGAGGACCTGGGTCAACGACTGGCTCCCTGGGATGCAGAGCAAGCCGCGCAGGCGCTGCTCGACAGCCTGGAGGCTGTGGCGACGCAAGGCGAGGCACTGAAGTCGCCCACGTCCACAGATGAAAAGACCTCCCACGAGGAGGGAGAGGCCGAAGAACAGGAGACCCCCTTTGAGTCCATTGGCGTCAAGTCCAGCGAGGGAGCGCCCTCAGGTGACGAGAAGAGTCAAACCAAGGAAAGGGCAGAGCACGAGGAGCGCTCTGTGCCGGCTTCGCTGACGCGGGCGGAGGCCAAGGAGCAATTGGCGTCGCTGATCCTGGAGGAACGCGATATCGAACGCCAGCTCACGGACCTGGAGAAGCAGCAACGGCGCTGGCGCGACCGCTTGGAGCTCTCACGGGAGTGGAAAGAGGATGATCTCGTCGAAGAGGCGGCGGATATTCTCGAGGGTTATATCGATGAGGTCGATGAGTTGGAGCAACGGCTCAGCCAACTCCGTCGCCAGAAGGCGAAATTGAAGGATGCGGCCCGCCGCGGGTCGGGGGCCAGCGAGGGGGATCCGTCGGGCTACCTGGAAGACGACGATGCCGACGAGGAAGGCAATGGGCGTCGAGGCATGGAGGATCGCTTCCGGAAGATGGAAGTCGATCGCGATCTGGAAGGACTTAAGGATCGCATCCGCCGCGAGCTCGGAGAATGACCAACACTACAACGGATGTCGGAATGGCAGCGTAACCCGGGATAATTGACATATTGCTGCTGTGGTGGCTATTCTGAGGGGCCACGCACAGGCCCAATCGCGCTGGTTTAATGCCTGTCGGTAGGTACAAGCCCTCCGATGGACTTCCGTTACGTTGTAGGAGGCGGTATGCGGCCACAGACAGAGCGACAACTCGATATCTTGATCCGTGTGGTCGAGCATTTTAACCGCACGGCCCAGCCCGTGGGCAGCAAGACGATCGCAGACCAGAAGGGGATCGATGTCAGTTCCGCCACCGTGCGCAATACGATGTCCGAGATGGAGCGCATCGGTCTATTGCACCAACCCCATACTTCGGCGGGACGCATGCCGACCTGGGAAGGGATGAGAAATTACGTCGATCACCTCGTGGAAACGGGGCAGGTTGTATCTCCCGACGAATTCGATGTCTCCCAGTATCAGGGTCAATTGGAGCGCGAGAGCGCGTCCACGGTAGCCCAATCGGTCAGCTCCGTGATTAGCCAGTTATCGCAGATGACGAGCATCGTCTCCAGCCCGGAGCTAGAGGATATCAAGCTGCAGGCCGTTCATTTCTCGAAGCTCGCCGGCGACCGTATTCTGGTACTGCTGGTGACCCGCGACGGGCGGGTCTTCGATCGCACGGTGCGTCTCGACGACGACGTCGATGAGGGTACCCTGAAACGAATGCAGAATTACCTCAGTGAGGTGGTGGTGGGAAAGAGCTTGACCGAGGTTCGCCACTCGGTGGAGTCAAAGCGCGAGGAAGTGGAGAGCGAATTTCGCGAATTTATGCGACGCGCCCTGGAGATTGGACGCGAGGTCGTGGAGGTTACCAAGGGGTCTGAACTCTTTGTGGAGGGGGCGCTCAACATGCTGGACGTCACCGAGCTGGCCGACGATGTCGACCGCGCTCGCGATGTATTGCGGCGTCTTGACGACCATGAACGAGTTCTCCAGATTCTCAACCGCATCTACGATACGCCTAACGCGCAGGCGTTGATCGGACCGGAGTTGGGAGAACCCTGGGGCGATGACCTGAGTCTGGTGGCCTGTGGGTATTTCTATGATGGTCGTCAGGTCGGTTGGGTGGGGATCTTGGGGCCGATGCGCATGAATTATGCGCGGATGATTCCACTGGTGGAAAATGTGGCCCGTGTGTTATCCAAGGAACTAGAAATTTTGACCTGAACAAGGGGCTCAAGGGGTGATGCGCACGTGCATGACCTCCCCCCTGAAAAAATAGCACTGACTGGCGATCGTTATGCAGAGCGCGGCCAAGCGCGCTGCAGCGGAGGCCGATACTTGTGAGGAGTTGGTTTTGACAGAGACACCGAAACCCGAGTCCGCGACAAAGACCCCGGAGTCCGACGAGCAAGCTTCCATCCAGGAGGAGTCGATGGGCGAAGAGGAAGAGACCGCTTCCGCCGAAGAGACCGAGGCAGCTAAGGAGGGCAGGGAAGAGTCCAATGACGAGCCCATTGACGGCGAAAAGGACGAAGTTCAAGCCGATGGGGCTCCGGAGGACGCCGAGGTTGAGGAGCCCGAAGAGGCCTCGCCCGACGGAAGCGAAGAACCAGACCTTGTGGAAGAGGAAGACCAGGAAGAGGAGAAGGTGGGCCCGCAGTGGAAAGAGGTGGCCCACGAAGCTCGCGAACGGGTCTTGGAGCTCGTCGACAAGGTTCAAGAGTCCGAGCAGGTGGTCCAGGACCTCAATTCAGAGATCCGCGATATTCGTCAAGAACTCGAAGCGGTGCGGGAAGAGAAGGAATCCGTTGAAGAGGAGCGCGACAAGTACAACGACAAGATGTTGCGCGTGGCCGCGGAACTGGAAAACGTCAAACGACGGGCCAAGCGCAACGAAGAAGAGCTCAAGCGCTATGGGATCAAAGATGTGGTCATGGAGCTGATCCCGGCGGTCGACAACCTCGAGCGCGCTCTTGAACACGTGGAAAAACAATTGGAAGAGGGCGCCGGTTCCGGCGATGAGTCGATTATCGATGGCGTCAAAATGGTGTATAAGCAGATCTTGGCGTCTCTCGACAAGCACGGCGTCAGTGGTTTCGACTCGCTCCACGAGAGTTTCGATCCCGAACGCCACGAAGCCATCCAGCAGGTCGAGACCCCGGACCACGACACGGGTACGATCGTCGAGGAGTTTCAAAAGGGATATTACCTCCATGACCGCCTGCTGCGACCATCACTGGTCTCGGTGGCCAAGCGCATCGAGGCGCCGGAGGAAGAAGTAGAGGACGACACGAAGTCCGACGAAGAACCGGAACAGTCCGGGGCGGGAGTAGAGGAGAGCGACGACTCGGCGCCAGCCGACGAATCGACGCAAAACCCCGAGGAAACACCTGAATCGAATGAGTGAACATCAACCTTAAGCGACGAAGAGGCGACGTCCATGGGACAAACCATTGGGATTGACCTGGGAACGACCAACAGCTGCGTAAGTTGTGTTATCGACGGAGAGCGTATCGTGATTCCGAACGCCGAAGGGGGGCGAACCACTCCCTCGGTCGTTGGATTCACGGAAGACGGGGATCAACTCGTGGGGCAGGTGGCCAAGCGCCAGGCGCAGACCAATGCCGAAAATACGGTTTTTGCGGTCAAACGCTTTATCGGTCGCCGCTTCCAGGCGCCCGATGTCGCTCAGGCCCGGCGTTCGTCCCCGTTTCAAATCGTGGAAGGTCCCAATGGCGACGCCTGGGTCGAAATCCGCGGCGAAAAGATGTCACCGGCCGAGGTCTCGGCGCTGATCCTTCGAGAGATGAAGGATATCGCCGAGGAGTACCTGGAAGAAGAAGTGGAAGACGCCATCATTACGGTGCCTGCCTACTTCAATGACTCCCAAAGGCAGTCCACCAAAGACGCAGGACGCATTGCGGGGTTGACGGTCAAGCGAATCGTCAACGAGCCCACGGCGGCGGCACTGGCCTATGGTGTGGGAGCAGAGAAGTCACCGGGTCCCCAAAAGGTGGCTGTCTATGACCTCGGCGGTGGCACCTTCGACATCTCGATTTTGGAACTGACCGAGGGAGTTTTTAGTGTCCTGTCGACCTCCGGCGATACCTACCTGGGTGGAGAGGACTTCGATAACGCCATCATCGACTGGATCGCCGACGATTTTGAGGACGCCCATGGGGTCGACCTGCGCGAAATCCCGATGGCTCTTCAACGGCTCAAGGAAGAAGCGGAACAGGCCAAGTGTGAGTTGTCCTCCACCGAAGAGGTGGAACTGAATCTGCCCTTCATCCATACCGGCGACGACGGGCCGCTCCATGTGGAGCGGACGTTGACACGAGCCCAACTCGAAGAGCTGGTCGATCATCTCATTGAGCGCTCCCTCGACCCCTGTCGAACAGCCCTCCAGGACGCCAACTTGCGGCGGGCCGATATTGATGAGGTTCTGCTGGTCGGAGGTATGACCCGCATGCCGCGAGTTCGCGAACGCATGGAGGAGTTTTTCCAGACCGACGTCGACACCTCGGTCAACCCCGACGAAGTGGTAGCGGTGGGAGCCGCCGTGCAGGGAGGCATCGTCTCCGGCGAGCTGACGGACGTGTTGCTGTTGGACGTCACACCCTTGACCCTGGGAGTGGAAACGGCGGGCGGCGTATTCACGCCGTTGATCGAGCGCAATACGACCGTGCCCTGCAGTGTCACGGAGGTGTTCAGCACATCGGTCGACAATCAGACGATGGTGCCGATTCATGTCCTTCAGGGAGAGCGGGCAATGGCGGAGGATAATACCAGTCTGGCCCGATTTGAATTAACTGGAATTCCACCGGCACCGCGAGGCGTTCCCAAGATCGCGGTGACCTTCCAGATCGATGAAAATGGCATGGTGACCGTCTCCGCCCGCGATGAAGCCACCGGTCAGGAGCAATCGGTCAATGTGGTGGCCGATGGGGGCTTAAGCGATGATGCGATCGATGAGATCATTGCCGAAGCCGAGGCCAAGGAGCGCGAAGATGAAGAGGTCCGGGAGTTGATGGAGAAGAAGAACCAGGCCGAAGGATTGCTTTACTCCACGGAGCGAAGTTTGGAGGCTTATGGCTCAGAGCTGCCCGACGAGGAACTCCAGGACTTAAAAGAGGCCGTGCAGACGGTTAAAGGACTCATCGACGATGCAACCATCGATGAGTTGGATACGATCATGCAGACGCTGGAGACGGCAGCCCATCGGTTGGCGGAGGCGATGTATGAAGTGATGGAAGAAGAAGAGGACGCGGCCGATGAGGCAGCCAATTAACAGCCCGTGAAGTGGGCGGTTGGAAGAGGTCTCGGCGCCCGAGGTTGAGGCGGCCGAGGCCTCTTTGTTTGAGGGAGACCAAAGAACGCCTATGAGCGTAGATCTATACGAGATTCTGGAGGTGGAGCGCGACGCCGACAGGCCGACAATCAAAAAGGCCTATCGCCGACTGGCCATGAAATATCACCCCGACCAAAATCTGGGTGATGAGGTGGCAGAGGAGCGCTTCAAAGAGGTCAAACACGCCTATGAGGTGTTGAGTGACCCCCAGCGTCGAAAGGCCTATGACCACCTTCGGCGACGCTCTGGTGGTGGCGACTCGCCGAGCCCCTGGGATAATCTGGGCGAAGTATTTAGTGCCATCAATTCCGCCATCTCGGCGGGCCTCGATGGGTTGACGAAGCCAGATAGGAAGAATCGCACCGAAAATATTCATGTGGACCTGAGCCTGGAGCTTCACGAGGTGGTAACGGGAGTGCGCCGCGACGTGACCGTGCCACGGCGCCACCCGTGCAGCAGGTGTGGAGGCTCCGGGGCCGCCCATGACGGGGCCTGGGTCAGATGTCAGCGTTGCCGAGGATCGGGGCAGATCCGGGTCGAAGAGGGGATTTTTTCGATGATGCGCGATTGTCCCCAATGTTCGGCCACTGGCCGCGTTCCCGATCCGCCATGCGAACAATGCGATGGCAAGGGGTTTATCCAGGGCACAGAATTGCTCCCCGTCGATATTCCAGCCGGTGTGCGAGATGGACAGACCCTGAGATGGAAGGGCAAAGGGGTTCAGAGTCGTCGAGGTCGTCCCCCCGGCGATCTTCAGATCACGGTGAATGTCGAACCCCATCCACGCTTTGAGCGAGAGGGGCAGGACCTCTATGCGTCGGAAGTGATCAGCTTTGAGCTGGCGTCGCTCGGCGGTGAACTCCCCGTGGAAACCCTGGATGGAAAGATCAAGATGAAGGTCCCGCCGGGGACCAACGCCGGAAAGCTCTTTCGCCTTCGAGGAAAGGGGTTGCCCCCGATCGGAGACGAGCCGCGGGGAGACCTCTATATCCGCCTGGAGCTCAACTCTCAGCGGCGAAAGAGTCGAGGGCCGTGGACACGGGCCAACAAGAAGAAGGAACGAAGCATCGTCGACCGCGTGCGAGACTTTTTCGATGAATGACCCCGAGAACGATCAGAGTTCAACCGTCGAAGAGTCGGGTTGGGTGCAGGCGGGGCTGGTGGTTCTGTCGGTGGTGAGTATTGCGGCGGCGGGGATTTACGCCGGAGGCGCCGACCCCTGGAAGGGGGAGACCCTGGACGCCGGTGTGCTGCGAGGCGCGCTCCTCTACACGGTGTTTTTGGTCGGTATTATCGGTGCCCATGAAGCGGGGCACTATTTTACAGGGCGACGGGTGGGGATTCCCGTGAGTCGGCCCTATTTTTTACCGGGGCTGGGCCCTCTGCCAGCGCTGGGGGTGATCCCATTCTTCGGGACCTTTGGCGCTTTTATCAAGATGGGATGGCGAAAGGTCACCTCTGGCGAGCTGATCGCCGTGGCCGGATGGGGCCCAATCGCGGGGTTCGTGCCCACGGCGATGGCCGTCTTTTTGGGCATCTATCTCTCCAAGCCCACAGTGGTGGAGGGAGAAGACCTGATGCTCCTGGGCGATAGTCTGATGATGATCATGGCCACCGAGCTATTTCATCCCGACCTCGGCGCCAGTGAGGAGTTATTTCTACACCCCATTGGGCTTGCGGGGTGGGTGGGTTGTCTCCTGACGGCTTTGAATCTCTTGCCCATTGGTCAACTCGATGGAGGCCATCTCAGCTATGCGTACCTGAGAGAAAAGGCCGTACTTGTGTCGTGGACTGCCTTTGCAGCGCTTATGGTCGCTGGAATTCTCCTGTTTCCGGGCTGGTTTATCCTGGGAGGGCTCATCGCCTGGCTGGGCCTAAAGCACCCGCCAATGGTGGACGACGAAGCGGAGGCCAGGCAAGGTTCCAACAACCATTGGATCACAGCGCTGTGCGTGGTCATTTTTGTGCTGACCTTTAGTCCGGAACCGGTGAAAGTCGATGCCTTGCCCCAATGGATTGAGACGCTCTGGGAGTTGTGATGGAGATTCGGTGTAAAGTCTGCAGCCACACGGGAGAGGCGGCGGAGGTCAAACCCGTCGACGGGGGCGTGGGACTGGTCTGTGAATCCTGTGGTCACGTCAATATTGCGTCCACATCTGCGTCTTCCAGCGACGGCGAAGGAGACGCGACGTCGGAACAGGGGTATGAAAGCACGAAGACATTTTCCCGATCGCTGGAATCGCTGATTCCGGAACCGGGACCCGGCGATCGATGCCGCAAGTGTGCGTACCTGTTGCCAGAGGAAGACAATTGCCCCCGATGTGGGCTCAGTCAGAGCGCGGTCGAGGACTATGAGCCAGGGCAAGCCCCCTGGGAAAGAGCACCGGAAGGGCTGGAGTCCGCGCAGCTGGAGGCCGACGCGCTGTGGAACGCGTGGAGGGATGGTCAGGAGGAGCTCGATGCCTTTTTAGAGGCCGTGATTGAGGCGGGACTCCTCGACTTCGGGCTGCGCAAGCTACAGTTTTACCTCGTGGACTACCCGGATGATGATGAGGCGCTCGAGGGACTGCAGCGGCTCGCTGATCGCCTGGATACGACGATCCAGGTTGCCCACACCCAGGCAGAGGTGGCATCAGAGGAGTTCAATGACGATATCAAGCAATTTCGCACGACCCTGATGCTCGGCGCCCTCATCTTTTGGACCCTGATATTCTTGCTCTTCTCCTGGCTATTTCTGGATGTTTTCTAGTTCGGCCCGGATAATCAGGACCTGTTCTGGAGACAGCGCAATATGGGATTTGAATTCGATCTGATCGGCTATATCCGTTCCCGATGCGCCGGTGACGATCTGCCCGTGGGGATTGGAGATGATGCCGCCCAACTTCATTCGCTCCAGAGACCACTGGTCTGCATGGATACGGTGGTCGAAGACATCCATTTCAGGCGTGGATGGAGCGAGCCGGAACATATCGGGTGGAAATCTTTGGCAGTCAACCTCAGCGATATCGCTGCCATGGGAGGGCGCACGACGCACTATGTCCTGGCCATCGCTTCTCCCCCGGCCACGGATCAAAGGTGGTTAGAGAGAGTGATCGATGGAGTACTCGATTGCGCGGAGTCCTGCGCCGTCAACGATCAGAAACCGCTCCTCGTCGGCGGGGATCTGACGGGCTCACCGGAGTCGTTGATGATCACCGTGACCGCCATCGGTGAGGCCCCAAAAACAGGACCCACGCGGCGAGGAGGAGCGGAGCCGGGAGACGATATATGGGTATTGGGAGAGTTGGGGCTGGCCTCCGTTGGCCTAGAAGTACTGTCTCGGGAAGATGCACAGCACGCTGTGTATCCACGAAGTATCGATGCCCATCGACGACCCAAACCGGCCACCCAATTGGGGTTTGAGCTGGGGCGCCGACGACTTGCGACGTCGATGATCGACGTCAGCGACGGACTGCTGCAGGACGTCCATCATCTGGCCCGGGAGAGCGAAATATCGATCTCCGTCGACGCTGCACGGGTTGAGCTGCCGGGGGAAGTAGGCCACCATTGCGAGGGTAGAAAACAGTGTGAAGAACGCCACCTTCTAGGCGGCGGCGAGGATTTCGCGCTGGCTTTGACGGCCCTACCCGCCAATCGCCAGGCGATCGCCGATCTGGGACGCCAATGGGACGTTCCGGCCCAGAGGATTGGACGGGCCTTAGAAAAAGACAGCGCACACTGTATTCTGGATCGAAGCGGAGAGCCTTTAACCACCCCGGTCGCGGGATATCAACATTTTTGAGACGCCATGAGTCAACCCTCTGAAAATCCGCTGGTCCGAGCCCATCTGGACGTCATTGAGCGACTATGGACCAACCCGGTGCTAGAGGGTTGCGCGACCCATTGGCCTACGCCGGAGGGCGCGACGGTGATGTTGGCCGAGTCGCGCTGCGGTGCGGCGGTCAAGCGCTGGCAGTCCATGTTGCCCGAGGAGACTCGATTGATGGCCCTGGATTCGTCCAACCCCATGCTCGACGAGGCGCGAGGTCGTCTGGGCGACGAGGCGGCAAGTCAGATCTTTTTTGTGAAACAGCAGGTGCGCTCGCTGTCCTACGCCGACGATGTCTTCGATGCAGCGGCATGCATTCACGGGATCGTGACGGCACGCCAGGCTCATGAGGGCATGGCGGAGATGGTACGAGTCATCGGCTCTGGAGCGAAACTTTTGATGGCGGCTCCCGTATTGGGAAGCTTTCCGGAACTCTTCGATTTGCTGGTGGAAGCGCTCCGTTCAGAGGACATGGAGGAGGTCATCCCCAGGCTAGAGGAGACGGAGCAACAGTTGTTGACACCGGCGAGGCTCAAGGAGTTGGGCGAGGAAATGGGATTGGAGGCCATCGAGATCCACCAGATGGAGTGGACGGTCGCCTTTGATGGAGGTCGCGAATACGTCTACTCCCCGCTGGTTCGCGAGAGCTTCTTTCCCCATTGGTTGGGGGCGATCCGCGCCGAAGACCGCGACCGGGTCCTGGGTCATGTCTCGAAGGCCATGGACACCTATTGGGACGGCGAAACCATCGAAGCTCCCGTGAGGGCGGTGCTCTTTGAGGGCCAAAAACAGGGCGGCCAGCACTAGAGATCACCGGGGGGGCTTCGCCGTTGATCATCTGGGGGGCGAAAGGCCTCCTCATCCTGCGTCAAGACGGCGATAAAGCCCATGGTCAACAGGATGGTAGGAATGGCCACAAAAAGTACGACGAAGATCAAATCTTCCATTCTTAGACCTCCTGGGAACAATGGAATACTGGCTCAGGACTCAAAGCTAATCACCCCGGGGAGGCTCGAAAGGAGCTTTGCCTGGCAATTCAGGTCACCGAGGACGCCATGACACTTCGCGAGGAACTAAAAGAACAGGCCGAGCGCCTGGAGGGGCTACTGGACCGGGTCCCAGAGCCAATGGCGCGTCAACTTCGCGAGCGCATCGGGGAGCTGCGAGAGTTGTTGCTCGAGCAACGGCCTCCCCGGTTTGCGCTCATCGGGCGACGAGGGGCTGGCAAGTCATCGTTGATCAACGCCTTCTTTGGGCACGCCGTCGCCGAGGTGGGCCACGAGAAAGCGACCACCGCCCGGGGGCGCTGGTTCACTCACCGCGGTGATCTGGGGGCGATGGACATTCTGGACTCCCGGGGCATTCAGGAGGGCAGTCGCCCCGAGGGAGCCGAGGAACAATTGGACCCCGTAGAGAGCCTGAATCTGGCGATCGATGAAAAAGGCCCGGACGCCTTGCTGTTTTTGATCAAAGCTAACGAGGTCGACGCCGCCGTCGACGCCGACCTGGACGCTCTGGAGGCCGTCAGTGAGCGCATCCACAAGCGCCATGGCTACGCCGTGCCCGTGGTCGCCGTATTGACCCATTGCGACGCCATCGAGCCGAAAAATACCCGCCTCCATCTACCGGAGGAGGCCCATCCCGAGGATTTGCGCGAAAAGAAGGAGCGCATCGAGAGGCTGGAGGCCATGATCGCTTCCAAGATCACGGAGAGAAAGAGCCTCAAGGATCAATTTGTCGCCGCCCATGGGATTTCCGCCTATCAGTCCTGGCGCCGCGATGGCAGTCGACGGGCCGATGAGCGCTGGCGAATCGAGGAACTCGTTGATTTTTTGTTGGATGAGTTGCCCGAACAGGCGCGGGTGGAATTCGTGCGACTCTCCCAGGTCAAGACGCTTCAACACCGAATAGCCAATCGACTGACCAATATCGTGTCCACCCTCTGCGCTGGCTTGGCTGCGACACCGATTCCCGTGGCCGATATCGCCCCCATTACCTCCATGCAGATCAGCCTGATCAGCGGCATCGGCTATGTGTCCGGGAGGCGAATGGAGGTCAAGGCAGCCACTGAATTTATGGGCGCCGTAGGGGCTAATATCGGAGCAGCAGTGGCGATGCGCGAAGCGGCGCGTGCCCTGGCAAAATTGCTGGCGCCGGGCCTGGGCCACGCCATCTCTGCTGGAGTCGCCTTCGCGGGAACCAAGGCCATAGGTAAGGCGGCGGCAGTCTATTTCATCGATGGAGTAGATATGGAGCGCGCCAAATCGGTTTTCGAGTCCACGCGCAGTAAGGCTCGTCAGATCTACGATCGCAACGGGGGAGAAGACCCGGAACAGCTCGAGGAGTTGCTGTCCCAGGACCTCTCGGAAGAGGAGATCGACTCCTAAAAGGTGTAGCTGATACCGGCAGAGGTACCCAGGTTGGTCGTGGAGATAGAGAGGCTCTCGTCGAGGGCGTCTACGCTCTCCCGTCCCCAGAGCCCGTCAAAGGCAAGGCCAAATCGCAACTGGAGCCCGTCGGAGAGGCGGTAGTTGACGCCGAGTCCGAGGCCGAGGGCAAAGCCTCGGGTGCTGGTATCGACATCGCCGATGGTGTCGCCGCCGGCGTCTTCTTCGTTGACAAAGCGGTCGCTTCGGCCCCGAAAGTAGCCCATGGATCCCTGGGCATAGGCCGCCAGGCGCTGAGTAAAGGGCATATAGTAACGCGCTGCCGGTTGAAAACTAAGTGCCGTTTCCGTCGAAGACTGTCCCACTTCCTGGGAGAGTCGGCGTTGGATGAGACCAACGATCATGCCCACGGCCAATCTGTCGATGACGGTGACCATAATGCTGGGATCGATACGTAAAAAGCGCGTCGAATCCACGGCATCGTCGGCATCGTCCTCCAGTAGCTCCACGGAGGACCGGGTCATATTAAAGATTCCATCGAGGTTCAGAGTCCAGCGCCCCGACTCGTAGATATCGTCGCGAAGCAGTGCAGAGCGACGCTCCATGGCCTCGGCAGAGGCGCCGGGAGGTCGCTCGGTCTGAGTTTCCTCCTCCTCGTCTGCCTGTTCCTCTTCCAGTTCATCGTTGTCGTTCTCTTGGGCCATGGCGGTGGCCGATGAGCCAAGGAGCACACCGACCAGCGAGAGGATGAATGCGGCGCGAAGCGGGGTTGTCATGGTATACCTCATCAAAAATTCAAAAGGAGATTCAGCCAACGGCCTGGGCCCCAGAAATACAATCGTGGTCGTTCTAGCGAACGTGGGTCAGCCTACCGGGGGCGGTCTCGCCGTGGCAAGTCTTTCCAGCACCACCCCGGCTCCTTCGCCGAATTAGGGCAAGACTCAGTTGGTTCTAAAGTTGAGCGCCGATGACACGGATTCAAGGCCAATTCCCATTTTAGCAAGGGCTCATCTGCGGGCGGGACTGCCCATCGTTGCCCGAATGTGGTAGACGATTCGGGCCCATCAATGGACGCGAATTCAACCAGGTAAACCGAGATGAGTCATCGATTTTTAAGTCATACGGGAGCTCAAGTTCCGCTGATCTGCGGCGCCATGTATCCCTGCTCGAACGAAGAGTTACTCGCCGCGGTCGTGGAGTCCGGGGCCGTGGGAGTCGTACAACCGCTGTCGACCATCTTTGCCCACGGAGGCGATCTGCGCTCCACGCTTCGACGCCTCCAGCAACGCAATCAGGGTGGAGCGATTGGGTTTAACGCCCTCGTCGAAAAATCCTCGAAGGTCTACGAAAACCGGATGAAGAAGTGGGTGGATATAGCCCTCGATGAAGGGGTGCGATTTTTCATTACCGCCCTGGGCAATCCACGGTGGGTCGTCGACAAGGTCCACGCCGCCGGGGGGGTGGTCTATCACGATATCACGGAGCGTAAATGGGCGGAGAAGGCGTTGGCAGAAAACGTAGACGGCTTGATCTGCGTGAACGGACGGGCCGGAGGCCACGCCGGCGCAACGCCGGCCAAGGTGCTCTTTGAAGAGCTCAAGGATCTGGGCGTTCCCCTGGTGGCTGCCGGAGGAGTGGGCTCGGCGGAGCAATATCTGGAGACCCTGGAGTTGGGCTATCAGGCGGTTCAACTGGGAACTCGCTTCATCGCCACCGACGAGTGCAGTGCCCATCCGGACTATAAACAGGCCATCGTTGACGCCGACGCCGACGACATCGTGCTCACCAAACGCATCTCGGGAGTGCCTGTGTCGGTCATCGAGACCGAGTTCGTTCGCAAGGTGGGAACCGAGGCCGGCCCGTTGGCGCAGTGGCTACTGCAGCATCCCACCTTCAAGCACTGGGTGCGCGCCTGGTATTCGCTTCGCTCGCTCTTCAAATTGGCGCGGGGCAATCGACGATCTGGGGGCTACGATGACTACTGGCAGGCTGGAAAGAGCGTCGCCGGCATCGATAGCGTTCGTCCCACCGCCGAGATCATCGACGAGTTTCGCCGCGCCCTGGTCGCGCACACCTCAGAACAGGAATCGGTGGCCTCGCTGATCGCCGAGATGGAACAGGCCATGGAGAGTTAGGAGCCCTAATTCGGACGATCCGGATCAGGGGCGGCGCTCACCGCGGTTGCGGATCA
>CAYQBU010000076.1:0-17264 GCA_964415785.1 uncultured Bradymonadales bacterium | reverse complement strand
CGTTCTGGAGACGGTCGATCAGCTCGTCGACGTCGTCCAGGATTTCACCGGCCTCGCGCTCTGGAGGGGCTTCGTATTTGAGGACTTCGACGCGAGGGGCGATGTCGACGCCCAGCTCGTCGGGAGTCAGGGTCTCAAGGGGCTTTCGCTTGGCCTTCATGATTCCGGGAAGGCTGGCGTAGCGCGGCTCGTTGAGACGCAGGTCAGCGGTGACGATGCCGGGGAGCTCAATGCGCTTGGTGGCGGTTCCACCGTCGACTTCGCGGCCAACGGTAGCCCAGCCATCTTCGACGGAGAGCTCAAAGGCAAAGGTGGCCTGGGGCCAACCGAGGTAAGAGGCGAGCATCTGAGCGGCCTGGTTACGGTCGCTGTCGACGGCCTGCTTACCCATGAGGACAATGTCGGGCTCTTCGCGGTTGACGACCTCGGTGAGGACGCGGGCAACGGCGTCGCTGTCGAGCTCTTCGTCGGTCTCGACGAGGATGGCCCGGTCGGCGCCCATGGCCATGGCGGTGCGCAATTCCTTGCTCGAGGCGGCGGGGCCGACGCTGACGGCGACGACTTCACCGCCGTGCTCTTCCTTGAGGACGATGGCTTCTTCGACGCCGTATTCGTCAAAGGAGTTCATCTTGTATTCAACGCCCTCGGTGTCGACACCGCTTTGGTCGGGCTTGATCTTGACTTTCATATCCGGGTCGGTGACCCGCTTGACCGTGGTCAGAATCTTCACGATTGTCCTCCATAAAAAAGGGGTTCAGTCATTGGGCGAGGGTGAGTCATCTTGTCGAACGAGGAGTCCGTCGATGATCATGTCGGCGATTTGCCGAGCTTCATCGGAGACGTCCTCCGGGGGTTGGTCGCTGAGGGCGAGTTGGAGAAGGACCTCATCGAGGGCTCCAAAGAGAGCACGGGTGGCGAGCCGGGTGTTGATGTCGGCCCGGAGCACGCCCTTTTTTTGGCCCTCGGCGATCAGGGAGTGCAACATCTTGAGGTAATCAGCGAAACGGGGGTTTTCGTATTCCTTGACGAATTTGGCGCTCTGGCGAAGCTCGACGGTGATGAATTCGGCGAGGTCGCGGCGCTCGACGGCAAGGCGAAAGTGGAGGTGGATAAAGGTGCGGAGGCGATGGAGAACATCGCCGTCGGCGTCTTCCAGCTCCGAGCGGAGGCGATCGATGATCCACTCCATGCGGTCTTCGAAAAGAGAGATGAGGAGATCGTCTTTATTTTTGAAGTAGAGATAGATCGTGCCGTCGGCGACGCCAGCCTCATTGGCGATCTCACTGACGCGGGTGTTGTAGAAGCCATTTTTGGCAAATGCTCGCAGGGCGCCCTGAAGGATATCCTGGCGCTTGGAGTTGGGCTTCTTGGTTTTCTTCAAGTCGGCCATAAGGCACCCGTTGCTGGGATCGTTTCGCCGAAGTCAGGGACTCTCCAAGAGATGGACCGATAGGAGGTCGCGTTCTCGTCAGAGAGGCCGATGAATCAGCATTCAGTAATTAAGTTCGAGGGGCATCGCTGTCAAGGTCAGGAACATAAATTGAGACCCCGAAGGGGTGTCAAGGGAGATCGTCGAGGACGTGGTGGAGGCCCGGCGGTAGAGGCTCGTCGAGGCGCAGGTTGTCGATGAGGCGAGCGTCGCCCAGATGGACGGCGAGAGCGAGGACGGCACCGGAGGCCTCAATGGTCTGGTCGTCGGTGAAGGGCTCCAGGGTATGGGGGTCGACGAGTTGGAGGTAGTCGACGGCCGTGTCGGGCTGGGCGTCGATGGGCGCTGTGGCCAGGCGCTTGAGCTCGTCGACGGCACGAAGCTGGCGGTCGTGGAAGGCGCGGTGGGCGGCGACCAGGCCGCGGCTAAGGGATGTGGCCTGCTCGCGCTCGCCGGAGGTGAGGTAGCGATTTCGGCTGGAGAGGGCGAGACCGTCGTCTTCGCGGACGATGGGAACGGAGTCGATGCGGGTAGGGAAGTGAAGGTCTCGGACCATGCGCCGGATAATGGCCAGCTGTTGGTAATCCTTTTGGCCAAAGACGGCGACGTCGGGCTCCACGATATGGAAGAGGGCGGAGACGATGGTGGCGACGCCATCAAAATGACAGGGACGGCGAGCGCCACAGAGAGGATCGCTGAGGCGTTCCACGGAGACGGTAGTGCTGTGGTCGTCGGCGTAGATGTCGGAGACCGTGGGGGTAAAGAGGAGCTCGCAACCCAGTTGCTCGCAGAGGGAGCGATCCCGTTGGAGGTCGCGGGGGTAATTGTCGAGGTCCTCGCCGGGACCAAATTGGGTGGGGTTGACGAAGATGCTGACGCAGAGGTGGTCGCAGAGCTCATTGGCCCGGCGCATCAAGGCCAGGTGGCCGTCATGGAGAAAGCCCATGGTGGGGACAAAGGCCACGGAGCCCGGGAGTTGGCGCCGGGCCTTGCGCAGCTCGGGTGGGTAGGAGTGGGTTTGCATTAGTAAGAGTGGTCCTCGTCGGGAAAGGAACGGTCGCGGACCTCATCGCCGTAGGCGTTGAGGGCGTCGACGATGGTGTCCTCCAGTTTTGCGTAGTGTTTGATGAAGCGGGGTTTGAAATCGGAGTTCATGCCCAGCAGGTCCTGAATAACCAGGACCTGGCCGCTGGTATGGGGGCCGGCGCCGATGCCGATGGTGGGAATGGAGAGCTCGTCGGTGATCTGTTGGGCGAGCTCGCCGGGGACCATTTCGAAGACGATCATGAAGGCGCCGGCGTCCTGGAGGGCCAGGGCGTCGTCGAGGAGTTGCTGAGCGGCGCCATCGTCGCGGCCCTGGACGTGGAAGCCGCCGAAGGCGTGCACGGACTGAGGGGTCAAGCCGAGGTGGCCGACGACGGGGATGCCGGCGGTGGTGAGGCGTTTGACGAGGGGGACGACCTCTTGGCCACCCTCGAGCTTGACCGATTGGGCGCGGCCCTCTTTGAGGAGGCGACCGGCGTTTCGCATGCCCTCGGTGATGTCGGCCTGGTAGCTCATGAAGGGGAGGTCGGCGACGACATGAGCGCTGGCGTTGCCCCGCATTACGGCGCGGCTGTGGTAGATGATATCGTCGACTTCGACGGGAACGGTGGTGTCATGGCCCTGGATGACGTTGCCCAGGCTGTCGCCGATGAGAATGATGTCGATGTCGGCTTTGTCGACCAGGCGGGCAAAGGTGTAATCGTAAGTGGTTACCATCGTCAGGGGGGTGCCCTCCCGATAGAGGCGATGAAGGTCGCGAATGGTTTTTCGTTGCGTCATGCCTGAGCCTTGAAGAAGGAACGCGTGGCGATGGCCACCGATGTGGCGGCGCTATCCTAAGGAGGGTGTTGGGGCGGGTCAATGGGGGCGCAGAGACGGAGGAATCACCACCAGAGGCGGGCGCGGAGGCCAATTCCTGTGGTGTAGCCGACGAGCCCATGGCGGATCTGCTGTTGGTCGTCGATGATATAGATGGTGGGAAAGCTCTGGATATTGAAGCGTTCGGCCAACCCGGGGGTGCCGAGATAGACGGGGAAGTGGAGCTCTTCTTTTTCGATATAGTTGGTGATCTCGTCGGGGTGTTCGTAGTGAAGGGCGATGGCCATGACCTCGAGGCTTTCGCCGTCGGCGCGCTTATGGAGGGATTGGACGGCACCGTTTTGGAGGTCGCAAACCCCGCACCAGGTGGTCCAGAAGTAGATCAGGGTGCGGTCGGCGTCGAGTTGAGAGAGGTCGCGTTCGCTGCCGTCGAGGGCTTGAACGGTGGCCGGTGGAAGGGGGTCGTCACCGGTCAGGAGGTGGCGCGTCTGGTAGGCGGTGATGGCGGCCACGACGGCGAGGACGAGGGCGATGTCGATGGCCCACCGCGTGCTTCGTCGCGAACGAAGGCGTTTCCATAGAGAGGGCGTGGGGTCTTGGGATTTGTCGCTCATAGAGATGACGGGGGACCGTAGAAATATCAATGGAGCAGGTCTTGCGGCACTTCTTGCGGCACTGGACTGTCGAACGCGGGAACGATGAACTGCATTCCAAGAACCGCCACAGCGGAGATCCCTTGAAACAAGGGATCCCCGCCGGGTCACAGAGCAGGTCGGTGGTGTTACTGGCGCTCAAGGGAGCGGGTCGCCAGCCGCTGGACCTGAGGGTCGTCGTGAGACGAGGCCAGTTCCTCGAGGAGGCTGCGGGCGCCGGGGTGGTCGCTATGGCCCAGGGCGCGAACGATGTTGTGGCGCACCTGCTCGCTATTGTCGCTGAGACCGGATTCGACGATCTCGAAGAGGTCGTCGTCGCCTCGCTCCAGGAAGGCACCGGCCAACAGGGTGTAGGCCATGGAGCGAACGCGGCGCTCCTCAGTGCCGGTCAGGTCCACGAGGGTGGATTGAACGGCGTCGCTCTGGAAATTGCCGAGCAGCGAGGTGGCGCGCCAGCGAATAAATTCAGAGCGCTCTTCATCGATGGCCAGATCGATGAGGCGCTGTTCGGCATCGGGCCACCGCTCGGTCAAGGCCTGAAGGTTGGGCAGGGTGTCGATGCCGCGAACGACGGTCTCGAAGTCGGCGTCGTCATCGACCTCGCTGTGGGTGGGGTCGGCCTGGTGCTCGCCGGCAGTGTGGGCCATGGCGGGCGAGGCGATGAGGCCGAGGCAAAGAATAAGGGTGGCAAAGCCAAGTGTATTAAAAAGTTGCTGCATGATCATCACTCCAGAGGTTCTTGGAATCGTGGTCGAGAATAGCGAGGAGTCTCAGTCGTGATAGACCCATGGGTTTTTACGCATCACACGGCCCTGCCATTCACTCAGGGTGTCGCCATCGCCGGTGGCGTGCATCAATAAGGAGGTGTCATCTTCGGCGGTATCGGGGAGCGGATCGTGCTCCGGTGTGGGACCAAAGGCCATTTGTTCGCTGGTGTGGAAGAGACCCAGATAGTGGCCCAGTTCGTGGGCCACCACGTGGGTGAGCCCGGGTGATCCGTCGGCCATGGAGGAGTCGACGGCGACGGCGACGCCGCTGGCCGGGGAGCCGTCGATGATCATGGGACCGGGGATGCCCGCAGAGATGCCGAGGACGCCGCCGCCGGCCTGGAGATTGTCGCCGGCGATATCGTCTTTGCCGAAGATGCCGCCAAAGGCGTTGAGCTCGGAGACGAAAAAGACGCTGGGACCGACGTGGTCACCGCGGCTGGATTCCCTCATCATCTGAGCCATATCTCCGCTGCCGCTCATGATGTCCTCCAGGACTGCGTAGTCGGAGCTGACGTCGTGGTAGCTGATGTCGCCGAGGTTGATGCCCACCTGGTCGTAAACGTCGTCGACTTCGTCGAGCATGGCCTGGAATTCGGAATCGCTGGCGGCACTGGAGGCGGTCCAGTCGTTGGAGCCGGTAAAGAAGAGGTTGAGATTAATGGTGCCCGTGTCGGGAATCTCGTCATCGACGATTTCGGCGTGAACCGTGACGCGGACGCTCTCGCTGGTGCCCACGTCGGGCTCGTCAAATTGGAAGCCGATGGCGGGCATGGCCAGGGCATGGACGCGAAATTGGTGTTCTCCGGGTTCGACCTTGGAGTCCGGGTTGTTGGGGGCAAGGATCCCATAGGCGCCGGGTCGAGGCATCGTGCGGTTATTGCAGTTTTGGTAGCAGATCTGCTGGGTCTCTTCCCATCCCTCGGGGACGATGTAGAACCCGTCTTCGTCGCTCCAGTCGGTGACCAGGAAGTTGTCGTCCTCGTCGCCCTCGGTGACGGTGATGGCCACGGAGTAGACGTCGTCGGGGATGTCGACGGTGAGGTGGTCGGTATAACCGTCCTCCATGGGGACATCGAATTCGTCGAGGAGGGTGACGGTGGTCAGGCTGCCCTGGGGAAGCTCGTCGGCGGCGTTGGTGGGGGGATCGTCGCCTCCGCCATTATTGGGCTGATTATTGCCGTTGTTGGAGCTATTGGAGGGCGAGGAGTTTTCATCACCGCCCTCGCCTCCATTGGTGCTGCCGCCGTTATTATTGTTATTGGGGCCCTCTTCGGTGTTGAGCCCTGCGTTTGCGCCAGCGTCGTCGTCGCTAGAACAGCCGAGGAGGGGAGTAAGGCAGAGGCAACCAGCCATGGCAGCGATGGTGCCCGCGCGAAGCCAGGTCGTTGGGTAGGTCATAACATACCTTGAGAGGGGTTGGATCAACGTCGTAATGCGGCGTCACTCACCGTAGAGGGGAAGGGCGCCGATAAATTGTGCGAGTCGAGTCAAGGACTGTAGAAAGATCGCGATGATGAATCAAGTGTGAGATGGAGCGGTGGGATCGTCGCCGTCGGTGCGAGGGTCGAGGTAGGGGGCGACAAGGGCCCGGTGTTGAGGGCTACCGAGGTGGGAACGGAGGTCGGAGGAAGGAGAGAAGGGGCGCGGCCAGTGGCCGAGAAGTTGTCGGCGGGTGGTCCTGATACGGCGTGCATTGTCGGCGATCTTGGTGCGCTTGGCGGGATCGTCGACGGCACTTTGGTAGAGGTGCTCGATGGCGGATCGCCACTTTGCTTCGGTGTGGGAGATCAAAAAGATATCGACGCCGGCGGCCATGCCCAGATCGATCATGTCGGTGATGGCGTAGTGGTCACTGACGGCCTTCATCTCCAGGCAATCCGTGATCACCAGGCCATCAAAGCCCAATTCTCGGCGAAGCAACCCGTCGAGGATACGGGGGCTGAAGGTGGCCGGGTAGGTGGGATCGAGGGCAGGGACCATGAGATGGGCGGTCATGATCATGGGGATATCGGCGGCGATAGCGCGCTCAAAGGGGTAGAGCTCGATCTGGTTGAGGCGTTGGCGGTCGTGGTCGACGACGGGGAGATCGAGGTGGCTGTCGAGGTCCGTGTCGCCATGGCCTGGAAAGTGTTTGCCACAGGGAACGACGCCGGCGGTATGGTGGCCGAGCATAAAGCCGGCCCCACAGCGGGCGACGCGGGTGGGATCGCTGCCAAAGGATCGGTCGCCGATGACGGGGTTGTCGGGATTGCTGTGGACGTCGAGTACCGGCGCCAGGTTGAGGGTGAACCCAAGGGTGGCCAACTCGGTGGCCATGACCTCGGAGATGCGGCCGACGTCGCGCAGGTCGGCGGCCTCTCCAAGGGCGGCCATGGGCGGGATGGGGGTCAGGGGCTCGTCGATGCGGGTGACGCGCCCGCCCTCTTGATCGATGGCGATCCAGGGGGCCGGGGCGTCGGTGGGAACCTGGCGGTGGATGTCGGCGGTCAAAGAGGCGATCTGCTCGACGGAGTCGAGGTTTCGTCGAAAGCAGATCACGCCGCCGATGGCGCGGGCCTGGAGGGCCGAAGCGATGGCATCCGGGGCCCGGTCGGTGGCGTCGGGAAAGCCGACGATAAAGTGTTCGCCCACATCGGCCAACAGATCGGGATCGGAGAAATCAAAGCCAGTCATGGTGCCTCGAAAAGCCAGAGGTAGAGATCAGTGACGGGAAAGACCGCGGGGGTCGAGCACGTCGCGAAGGCCGTCGCCGACGAAATTAATGGAGAGAACGGTAAACATGATCGCCAACCCCGGAAAGATCGCCAGATGAGGGGTCAATAAAAAGTAGTGGGCGCCCTGGTCGAGGAGGGCTCCCCAACTGGGCATATCTTGAGGGCCGAGGCCGAGAAAGCTGAGGGCCGCTTCGGCGAGGATGGCGCCAGCGACGCCAAAGGTGGCTTGAATGATGACGGGGGCAAAAGTGTTGGGGACCACGTGGCGAGCGAGGATGCGGGGAGTGGTCAAGCCCAGGCCCTGGGCAGCCTCCACGTAGGCCTCGTCGCGCACCGAGAGGACCTGGCCGCGGACCAGCCGGGCGTAGCCCGCCCAACCGGAGACGGAGAGGGCGAGGATGACGGCCAACAGGCTCGGCTCTTGGGTGATAAAGATGATCAGGATCGCCAATAGAATTCCGGGAAAGGCCATGAGAATGTCGGTGATCCGCATGATCACCTCGTCGATGACGCTTCCAAAATAGCCAGAAATAGCGCCCAGGACGACGCCTACAGTACTGCAGATGGTGACCACAGACAGGCCCACCATCACGGCGACGCGGGTGCCATAGATAATGAGGGTCAATAGATCGCCGCCGTTTTCGTCGGTGCCCAACCAGTGATCGGCGGAGGGCCCCTCCAATTGGCGGGTGACGTCCATGTGGTTGAGATCAAAAGGGGCGATCCAGGGGCCCAACAGGGCCACCAGGATCACCAATAGCAAGAAGGTGATGCCGAAGTAGGCCAGTGGCCCCAGGCGCCGAAGTTGCTGAGGTCGGACGCCGATGGATTGTGCGATGCGCTCGAGCATCGGATCAGATCCTTGGGTCAGTCGTAGCGAATACGGGGATCCACGAACCCATAGAGGAGGTCCGTGACGAGATTTACGATCACATAGGTAAACGAGATAAAGAGGACACAGCCCTGGACGATGAGGTAATTGCGCTGCTCAATGCCGTCGAGGAGCATGGTGCCGACGCCGGGGCGAGCAAAGATCTTTTCGACGATGATGGCGCCCGTCAGGAGGGCTCCAAATTGGAGGCCGATGATGGTGACCACGGGGATCAAGGCGTTTCGAAGGCCGTGCTTAAGGGTCACCCGCCAGGCGGAGAGGCCCTTGGCCTTGGCGGTGCGTATGTAGTCGCGGTTGAGGACTTCCAGCATGCTGGAGCGGGTCATGCGCATCAACTTGGCACTCAGGGCCGTCCCAAGGGTGATGGCGGGCAATACGAGGGCGGCGAGTCCGGAGACTCCGGCGCCGGGATTGGGAAGCACCTGGAGGGTGAGGCTGAAGAGGATCAAAAGCATCGGCCCCAGCCAGAAATTAGGTATAGATATCCCCATCAGGGAGATCACCGCCGAGGTGTTATCGATCCAAGAATAGGGGCGAAGGGCGGCGATGATGCCCAGGGGAAGCCCGATCAAGATGGCGAAGAGCATGGCGGCCAGGGCCAGCTCAAAGGTGGGGGGGATATTGTCGATCAGTCGATCGATGACGTAGACGCCGGGCTCGTCGCATAACTCGCCGAAGGTGCCATCGAGGACATCGCCCCAGAAGAGGAGGTATTGCTCCCATTTGGGCACCGGATCGCCGTGCTCGTCGGCCAGGTTGAGGCAGACGCGCATCTGCTCCTTGTCCACCTCCAGGGCCTGTTCGCCCAGGATCGCTTCCACGGGATCGCCGGGGGCAGCCCGCATGGTCACGAAGACCAGCGTGACCACCCCGAAGATCACGATCATGGAGGTGAAGAGGCGGCGAAGAAGAAATTGGGTCATAGATGGGAGCGCAAAGAGAGGGTCACCATGGTTCAATGCCCAAGGTATGGATTTGGGCCCCTGGCCGCAATGGGGAGCAGGGCGAGAGTGGGCCGTCGGGTTGTCACCATTGGTCTATCAGCGGTATGCCACAGGTCAATGAGCAACGGAGCATACCGAAACGCAAAGGCCAGAGATGTTACTCGTCATCGATGTGGGCAATACGAATACAGTGCTGGGGGTCTATGAGGACAAGCGGTTGGTCAAGCACTGGCGGCTGCAGACCCACCATGGGCGAACCAGCGATGAGCATGGGATATTTCTACGTCAACTCTTTGAGCTGTCGGGGCTGGAGGCGGCGGCCATTGAGCGTGCGGTGATCAGCTGCGTGGTCCCGCCCATGGAGAGGCGTTTGTCGATGATGATCCGCGATTATTTCGATTGTGAGCCAGCGCTGGTGGGCAGTGATCTGGAGGCGGCGATGCCCGTTCTCTATGACAACCCCCAGGAGGTCGGTGCCGATCGGCTGGTCAACGCCGTGGCCGCGCGAGCGAGGTACAAGACGGCGTTGATCGTCGTCGATCTGGGAACGGCGACCACCTTTGATGCCATCAGTCATCGCGGCGAGTATCTGGGCGGGGCGATCTGTCCCGGGATCACGGTGTCCAGCGAGGGGCTATTTCGAGCGGCCAGTAAGCTGCCACGGGTGGAATTGGCCAAGCCCCCAAAAGTGATCGGTCAGACGACGGTGCATTCGATCCAGGCGGGATTGTTGTACGGCTATATTGGTCAGATCCGAGAGATGGTCACGCGGATGAAAGCGGAGCTAGAGGGACCGGTGACGGTGGTGGCCACCGGGGGATTGGCGCGCTTCTTTGCCGACGAAAGCGATATTATCGATGAGGTCGACGAACTTCTGACTCTGGAAGGGCTTCGACTCATTGCGGAAGGCGCGGGCTAATGCGGGGCAAAAAAAAAAGCGCCCCGAAGCGGGGCGCTTGAAACGCTCAGGTGGGAGTCGACTGATCAGTCGTCACCATCCTCATCGTCGTCTTCATCGTCATCATCCTCATCGTCGTCTTCATCGTCATCATCGTCATCATCGTCATCGTCATCGGCGTCATCTTCAGCAGCTTGTTCCTCCTGCTGATCTTGCATCTCATCGGCCAACTCCTGAGCCTCGGCGTCGGCGACTTCCAGTGCATCGTCATCGCCTTCTTCGACGGCTTCAGCGACCTCTTGTACGGTCATCGACTGAGGCGCGATCTCTTCGGTCATCATTTCAAGGGCGCCGTCGATATCGCCGGTCACCATCGCAGACAGGGGTTGATAGAAGGCCGAAATCATGAGGGCGCTCAACAGGATACCGAACGCGCACAGCGCGGTGGGTAGCCCCTTGCCGTCGACCTCAAGTTTCTTGAAGGCGAAATAAAAGGTGTAGGGCGGAAATAAGATCACTGCCAGCCCAATCGCGGTGCTGAGCCGAAAGCCGTATTTGGCCAGTTTGATCGCGCCGACAAAATAGGCGGCTATTCCCACCAAAACGAGCAGTGTTAAGGCCACCAGTACCATGGAACCTCCGGGGGGGTCGGCGTCGAAATTGAAACGCCAACGTGATGATTGACCCCGTTGGTTTAACGGACGATCGCAAAGGGTGTCAACCGATATACCAGTCCGTCGAAGAGCTACTCCATGGAAAGCACGGAGAGGCGGGGTTAGAAATCACGGTGGACGGCGGCGGCGATATGACTTACATAATCCACAAATCATGGACGTAGAGCCGTCGCGAAAGATTCGGTGGCCAGCTATGCTACAAGTGCGATTGGCCCGGGGTTCCTTAGGTATCTCGGGCTTTTTTGATGTACTGGTGGCAGGTGAAGAGCCGTTGAGTAAGGATGTTCGGCGGCCAACGCTCGTGATATTTTGGATCGTTGACATTCGATTAGAATACCCAAGGTTTCGATGAATGTCCCTGGGGAGGAGCAGTGAATAAACAAGATTAAGGGTCGGCCTACTTCGTAGGTGGGTCCGTTGGTGAAAAGGAGTAGACATGTCTGCTCGCAATACCTTTGCGGCGACGCGCCGCTCGCACGCGATACTTAAACGCCTTCGAAGGGGAGAGGGAATTACGATCAACGAGGTCAGCGATGAGTTTGGGATACAATACCCCCAGGCACGCGCGGATCTGAAGTTGCTCGAGGAACTCTACGATTTGAATACGTTTAGAGATGGCCGAATCAAGGTCTGGGAAATGCCCAATGCCGGGGATCCGACGACGCATATTGGAATTGCGGCATCCCTGGAATTGGGCGGGGTGGCCCTCGATATTTTCCGGGATACGCCATACGGCGAACGGATCGGCGAGCTGGCCGAACAGTGGCGCAGAGAGGTTCGTCCCAAGGCCAGAGAACGGTTGGAGCGTTTATCCAAGGGGTTGATGCGGCGTCAAAACTGGTTGCCCACCGACCACGAACGACTGGTCGAGCATCTGGAGTTATGCCTGGATGCAATTCGACTGAAGCGAGGCCTGGAGGTGCTCTATGAGCGCTCCGATGGGGAGGAGCGGACCTACGTGGTGATCCCGCGATTGTTGATCTGGTATCAGGGGCGCTTGTGGCTGCAGGCCGTGGAAGGCGGGGTCCGAAAATTATTTGACGTCGCCGGGATGGCCGATGGAACCTTCGTCGATCGCGATGTGCTGGTGAAACAGGCCGTGCAACGCAAGGTCGATGAGGGGGCGTTGGAAGGGCTCAGTTCGGAGCAAGCAGAGGCAAGACAGCAAGAACTCAGCGAAGAGATTCGAGCGCAGGTGGATGGCCACTTTGAGCTGGGAGAGGCCCAAGAAGAAGATCAGTTCTTCAAGGATGCCTTTGGAATCTTTGCCACCGGTTATGAGCCACGAAAGGTAGTGCTCGTGGTGCGGGGCGCCTGGGCGAACTACCTGCGGCGCTATCGACTGCATCCCTCCCAGCAAAACGAGGAGATCGACGACGGCCTGCGAGTGCGCTTCGAATTGGGTATTTGCCCGGAGTTCAAATCCTTTGTGCAGAGCATGATTCCCTCGGTGACCGTGGAGGCCCCTTTATCGCTGCGCGACGAGCTCAAAACGAGGGTCGAGCAGTGGAAGGCGATGCATGGTTGAGGTGGAGCCCGGGGGGGCGGGCACAGCGTTATCCCTAGTGCGCTGAGATCTCGGCGGTGTGGCCGTCGGTGGAAAACTCGATGATCCGATGCTGACCGCGTGGGTCGACGCCATGAAGGGTCAAGGTGGAGGCGCCGCTCTGGTGGACCTCGAAGGTGGGTGCCTGGAGATCGGCGTGGCCCGTCTTTTCCTGCCACTTTTTGGTTTTCGATTTATCGGTGAGGACATGCCATCCGGGCCGAAAGAGAGCGCCAATCCAATTGGCGACGGTGGACGCGTTGTCGCTGCGGAGCTCTCCAAAGAGAATTCGAAAGACGCGAATGAAGTGCTTGTTGGAGGGAAGGACCAGGAAGCGTCCATCTTTGCGGACGTACGCCATGCGGGTCCGCCGTTGCCCGTCGATGCTGCCATCAATGCCCTTCAGCAGGGACGTCGAGATATACTGGGCGTCAATGGAGAAGAGGATGACCTCCTCAAAGTCCGTGTCACGGATCTTGATGGAGTTGGCAACGGCCTGAGTTTGAGTCTCTTGAAGCTGGAAGCGATAGGCGATCCACAACTCGGCGAGGCTCATCTGCAGGGCTACACCTTCGAGGCCAGACGTCGGATCGATATGGTCGGCGAAGGTGGGAAAGGCCGTTGAAGTGCTAATGGCCTCGCGGGCTTGATCGATGAGAGTACTGAGATCGACGGCGTCAAAACTTGGGGTGTCCAAAAATTTGGTGGCCAGACCGATGGGATCGAGGCGGTGATCGCCGAGCTGGATCTGGGTGTCGTGGGCGGGCAGAGCGTGGTCCCAGATTCCCCCGTAGGATTGGACGATGCATTCACCTATGAATTTACCAACCGCCAGGGCGTGAGGGTTTTCGACTTCGCTTTCGCGCAGGTAGATATCCTGAAGATCGTCCATCTCCTCGTGAAAGCGATCGATGAGGTTGAGTTCGATGCGCGGGATGGAGGCCGGGGTCATGGGCAAAGTAGTGGGGCTGACTTTCTGGGCGGCCGTGATCAGGTTATTCATGCAGCGATCGAGGGTGATCTGGACGCGGATTTCCCCACCGGTGATTCGGAAGTTGGCGGTTTCGATGGAGTTGCTACCCCGAAGAAGATTGGTGTCCGAAAAGCCAATGGCATCGATCACGTCGATGGGGTCTTCCAGCTCTGAGGGCCATGTCGGGGGGTAAACGGGAGCGATGAGTTCCTGGAGGGACTCATTTTTCTGGCGTTCTTGCTGCATGACGACGGTCATATTTTTTTGATTCGCCGAGATATTGGGTTCGTCATCGGAGGGGCGGTTGGCGTTGGGACGCTGGCGAAGGCGTTGCTTCTGAGGGCTCGATGACCGTCGGGAAGACTCTCTGGGAGCAGTGGGCGGTGAAGATGGCGAGGGACGTTGAGAGGAGCGGGGTGAGGAAGTGGAGCGTTGCGGGGGCGGTGTGGAGGCCGACGACGGCGGTTTTTGAGAGGGCGCTGAACGAGTGGGCGAGGCGGTGGCCGGCGAAGAGGTGGCGGAAGGTGAGACCTCGCCGGGAGCGCTGACCTGAGACCAGGGTTCGACCAACGAGCTACGGTCCATGCGGGTCTGGCTATTGAGTGATCGGCGGGCCGTGGCAAAAAAGCTGTTCATCGCGCCCGTTTTGTCGGCCGTCGAATAGTCAACGCGGTTGATGAATTTCATGGCGTCGGGCCGTGGAATCCGGCGGGCGACGACGGCGTCGACCATGTCGGTGACCACCTTCTGGATATGGGGGAAGGCGCGGTCGCGGTCTTGATTGAGGGCTTCCGTGATATCCTTGGTGCCCGGTTTCCACCGCCCCTGGCGGATGCGCTGCTCACCGAGAAGAGAGCGAAAAAGCCCCTGCTCAGGATCGCGTTTGACGGCGCGTTGAAGCCGGCGTTCCGCCTGTTTGCGCTGACCCTTTCGTCCAAGAAGATCGCCGAGGAGTGCCTCCAGTGTCGCCGAGGGACTCCGGGAAAGCTGTGTTTCCACCAGGGAAATGGCCTGATCGCCTCGTCCATCCTGTTGGAGGCTGAGGGCCTTGAGGATCAAGCCGCCCGAGGAGTTGGTCTGGTCACCGTACTCGAAGGCCTGTTGAAATTGTCCGCGATGAAAGGCGTTCCAACCCTTGCTGAGTTGACTCATAATGGGCGCCACCTGGGCCAAGTATAAAGAGAATCGATATGCCGGCGGTACGTCTGTGGTTTTACCAAGCCGGTCGATTGAAGACAATCTCCTCCCCAATAGGCGAGCCCAATGGGCGTGGATTGTGGCTCAAGTGCCACGAGGCAGGCATACGGTCACCGTGGTGGGCTGGTCGCGACCGCTGTCGATGGAGATGGTACCGCCGTGATCCTCGACGATCTGCCGGGAAATATAGAGCCCGATGCCGGTTCCCGAGGTGTTGGTCTGGTGGGCATGGAAAAAGCGATCAAAGACGCGATCGATGATTTCCCTGGGGATGCCATGACCCTCGTCTTGGACCTCGAGGATTGCGCGCTCGCCATCGTCGCGCAGGGTGACCGCGACCATTCCATCGTCGCACCCGTGTTCGAGGGCATTAGAGACGAGGTTGGTCAGCACCTGGTCGATGCGGTCGGGATCGACGGCAGCCATCACCGGGTCCTCGGGGAGTCCCACGGCGATGCGATCGCTCAGGGGTCCCTGGTTCCAGGGGGCCATGACGCGCTGAACGAGGGCGGTGAGGTCAGTTTCGCGGCGGCGGATCGGCAACTTGCCGGTCTCAAGGCGAGTGACGTCCAGGAGCCCATCGATGAGGCGTTGAAGTCGTTTGACCTGCGATTCGGCGCGGCGCAGCACGTCGGGGTCGACCCTCTTATTGGCCGAGGCCTGTTTGCGCGACATCTGGATAAAGCCGGCCAATGGAGTCAGCGGACTTCGGAGTTCATGGCTGGCCACGGATAGAAACTCATCTTTTCGGCGCTCCGCCTCCGTGCGCTGGGTGACGTCGCGTCCCGTGGCCAGAAAGGACGAGGGTGGCTCGCCTTCTCGATCAGAGATGGGGATAATGCTGATGGCCACGGTGCGTGTTCGGTCTCCGAAGTCGAGGACAAAGACCTCTTCTTCAAAGCCCACCCCGGTCTGAAGTGCCCGGATAAACGGCCACTTTGCTTTGGGCAGTGGATTTCCCTCGATATCGCAGATGATAAACGGGTGATTGGAGCTGCCCACATGTCTCCACTCTCGACGTCCCGTGATCATCTGGGCCCGCGTATTCCAGTCGTAGATCTCTCCCTGATCGTCGTAGAGCACCACGGCCATGGGCATGGATTCGATGACCGCCCGCAGGCGTCGACGCTCGCGGCGGTGGGCCTGAAAGAGATGGGCGCTCTGAATAAAGCTTCGGGCCATGGCCCCAAAAAATTCCCAGAACTCAATATCGAGCTCCAGCAGGTCATCCGTGCGGGCCAATCGAATCACCAGGGATTGTTCCTGTGACGACCGAAGGTGAATCTCAGTGATCGGTAGCTCGGCGTCATCGGTGAGATTACGCACGGCTGTCGCGCTATCGATGGAGTCAGTGCGCCGCCGAACGGAGGAGGGAGACGGGTGCTGAAGGACCTCTAAAATGTCGGGGTCCCCGGATTGCCATCTCCAGCGGTCTTCGGTTGTTTTTCCCCAGGTGGCGATGGCGCAGACGCCGAGGTGATGATGAAGCCTATCCGTGAGATATTGACCGGCGTCGTCGATGCTCGTCTCTGCCACTGTCTGCCGTGACAACTCCTCGGTCAGCGACAACTGGGCGCTAAGGTTGGGGCGGCGTCGTTGACGCAGATGGGCGATCCTCCAGGGCGTATTATCCGGTCCCAGGGTCGGGGTAAGCTGAATTTCATAACTCTGATTGCCATAGCCTCGGGGGGCAGCCTCAATGGTCTCCGTCCCCGGCGTCGCCTCTTTCAGGGCGTCCAACAGGTACGTCTCAACGGCTTTTGGCGGGCGCTTTCCCTGACCGGGCTCGTCGGCGGATCCCAAAAACCAGAGCTCATTGCTCGCTGAGATCAGATAAGATGCAGTGCTCCGGCCAGTGTAGATTTGACGCAACGCGTCGACAAAGCGCTCCGTTTGAGCGCTTTGTCCTCTGTGGGATCTCCCATCGTGTCGATTGCCAGATGCCAATATTTGTCCTGGAGCAACGTTGAGCGAGGTGAAGGGTTATTGCGATCACGCCGTGCTGATTCAGCTCAAGAAGCCCCGTATATAACAAGAACGCGAGGGGCCCGTCCCTAAGAGAATAAACCACACCCGCTGGATTTCAAAGCGGGAGCGCCAGACGAATATCGAATTCAATGCCCCTTTTTCCATATTTCCCCTTGACGCCCGCCGGTCCGACCCATATAACGCCGCTCCCTCGGACGGAGAGGCCCGCCACATACTGCGGCGCTGATGACCCGATACCGAGACGGGCTGAAAACGCGTTTCCCACATTAATTGGGAAAACAACTTGACAGCCCCCGGCGGCGGGCTTATTGTCTGTCGCCCCTCGACGGGAAGGCGCACCCAAGACTGGCGCCCCTGACGAGGCCGGCCGCCAACGCCGACACTTGGCGTTGGACGGCTCTTTGACAAGTTCATAGGAATTCAGACAGGGCTCCTCGATCGACGAGGAACCTTGTTGGCAGAACCGCTTTGTGCATCGACGATCACCTATTTATAGGACCGATGGTCGAGCACAACCGAAGCAAGACTGTGCAGGTGGGTTGACCGCCATCTTACGCATTATAAGCCCGGAGGACAGATTCCCGGCTCGCGAAGATGGCACGACGGCAAGCCTTTTAACGACGACCAACGCTGCTCTGGCATGAGTAGCGAGGTGGCGTGGTTGAGAGAGCGGCAGTCGTCGCAAAGCAAACCATCATATCAATATCATGCACAAGGACGCT
>CAYQBU010000075.1:0-17325 GCA_964415785.1 uncultured Bradymonadales bacterium | reverse complement strand
CCAGCGGCTTCGCCATTTTCCTCGTCATCAGCCTCCTCAACCTCATCGGTGAGGGGCTTCGCGACGCGACGGATCCCAAGCTCAGGAAGTAATACATGGGAAACGACCAACACACCTCCGAAGACGTCATCCTCAAGATGGATGGCCTCAAAACTCATTTCTTTACCGACGACGGGCTCGTGCCCGCCGTCGACGGCGTCAGCTTTGAGATCCGGCGTGGCCGCACCCTCGGCCTCGTCGGCGAGTCGGGCTCCGGAAAGTCGGTGACGGCGATGAGCATTCTCAGGCTCATTCCTCAGCCCCCCGGTAAAATCGTCGACGGACAGGTCTGGTTCGAAGGGCGTGATCTCACCCAGATCTCAGATGCGGACATGCGCAAGGTCCGGGGCAACGACATCTCCGTGATCTTTCAAGAACCGATGTCGAGCCTCAACCCCGTCTTCACCGTCGGCAACCAGATCGTGGAGGCCATCACCCTTCATCAGGACATGGAGTATAAAGAGGCCCGCGAGTACGCCATCGACATGCTCGACAAGGTCGGCATCCCCGCTCCCGGGGAGCGCATCGATGAGTATCCCCATCAAATGAGCGGTGGCATGAAGCAGCGCGTCATGATCGCCATGGCCCTGGCCTGCAAGCCCAAATTGCTCATCGCCGACGAACCCACCACTGCACTGGACGTCACCATTCAGGCCCAGATCCTGGAGCTTCTCAAAGAGCTTCAAGACGACCTCGGCATGTCGATTCTCTTCATCACCCACGATCTGGGAGTTGTCGCCGAAACCTGTGATGATGTGGCCGTGATGTACGGTGGCCGTATCGTGGAGTACGGCAAGGTGGAGACGATCTTTGAAAAGCCCTCGCACCCCTACTCCATCGGGCTTTTCAATAGCCTCCCGCAGGTGGAGACCGAGACCAGCCTTCGCACCGATGACCGCCTCTACGTCATCCCCGGAATGGTCCCTCGACCTCAAGAGTTTCCCTCGGGCTGCCGTTTTCGAACCCGCTGTGAATTCGCCACCGAGCAATGCGCTAAATTGCCGCCCACCGAGGAATTGGAGGAGGGACATCTGTCGGCATGCTGGTATTCCAAAGAGGTACGCGCGGGCACCAAAGAGCGCACCGGGGTGACCTCCAACACCATGGCCAAAGCCGCTTCCGCCCAACAGGCCGCCGACGGTTCGATTGATACCCCTTCTGAGTGACCCTGCACGTCGCTCCCACGAGGAGTTTTTATGAGCGCTTCTGCTCGCGATGCCAGTTCGACCCCTGAGCCCTTGCTCAAGATCCGAAACCTTAAAAAGCACTTCCCCGTCAAAAAGGGCCTCTTCAACCGCGTTGTCGGTTCCGTCAAGGCCGTCGATGGGCTCAGCTTCGACGTCTATCCCAACGAGACACTGGGGCTCGTCGGTGAGTCCGGATGCGGAAAAACGACCGCTGGTCGCTCCATCCTCCGCCTTCTGGAACCCACGGAAGGCGAGATCTATTACGAGGACGCCAATATCGTTGACGCTCCCCCGGAGCAGATGCGCCAGTTGCGCCGCCGCCTCCAGATCATCTTTCAAGACCCCTACTCCAGCCTCAACCCCCGCATGACTGTTGAGGATATTGTCGGCGAGGCCATCGCCTTCCATAAACTGGCCAAGGGCGACAAAAATATCCGCAAGCGAGTCCAAGACCTGCTGGAACGCGTCGGCCTCCAACCCTCTTATGTCACCCGCTATCCCCACGAATTCTCTGGTGGCCAGCGCCAACGCATCGGCATTGCCCGAGCCCTGGCGCTTAACCCCGACTTCATTGTCTGCGATGAGGCCGTCAGCGCCCTCGATGTCTCCGTTCAAGCCCAGGTGGTCAATCTCCTCCTCGACCTTCAGGAGGAATTCAACCTCAGCTATCTGTTTATTGCTCACGATCTGGCGATCGTTCGTCACATCTCCGATCGCATCGCCGTGATGTACCTGGGCAAGATGATGGAACTCGCCGAATGCGAGACCCTTTTCAGCGGCAGCCTCCATCCCTATACCCAGGCCCTGCTGTCGGCCATCCCCGAGCCCAATCCCCGCAAACGGGTGCAGCGCGTGATTCTCAAGGGCGATGTCCCATCGCCCATGGACCCCCCTAATGGTTGCCGCTTCCACACGCGATGCCCGGCGGCCTATGAGCCCTGCTCGTCGGTAGAGCCAAAGACCATCGAGGTCACGCCCGGCCATGAGGTGGCCTGCCACCTCTACGACGGCGACCACAGTTCCACCTCCGAGGCGGTCTGGAAACGAATGCCACGCATTCCCTCTGAAAATGAGGTGGACATCCTTCCCGAGCGCATCAAATCGGTGATCCGTCAGCTCACCGGTAAAGAGCAACCCAGCGCCCCCAAAAGCGCTGAACCCACGGAGAGCGACGACGCAACCCCCTCCGAGGATCAGTCCAACTCCTCAAAGTCGACCGAGGAGACAGTGACCGCTGACGATGGGTGACGCACCCCGAGTTTCTTGACACTTCCCAGTGGCTCTGCGACCATCGCCGCGATATTTGTCAAACTCTATATAGTGCATCGCCCAACCCGGTAAAGCCCATCGGCAACGCCCTCAAGGAGGATTCGGCCCCTATGTTCAGTGTCACGATCAGTGAAAAAGGCGGGCAGCAATCTCAGTACGACTTTTCAAAGCCTGAGATCACCATTGGCCGAATGAAGGGCAATGATATTGTCTTACCTAAAGGCAATGTATCGAAGCAGCATACGCGTATTTTCATGCGCGATGGTCAGGCCTATATCGTCGATCTCAAGAGCACCAACGGCACCTACGTCAACGGTCGAAAGGTCACCGCTGAACAGCCGGTGAGCAGCTCTGACAAGATCTATATCGGCGACTTCATCCTCCAGGTGACCCCTCAGCCTTCTGAGGCGCGAGGTGGAGGCCCGCCGAGCCCGCCCAAACCACCGGGCGCGTCCGGCCAGGGCCCGGGCGCCGGCAACCCGCAGCGCAAAGGAGGGCGCCACTTCCCCACCGTGATGGACGCCGACAGCGCGGCGGGCGCAAACCAGGGGCAACCGGCCACACCCCAGCGCTCCCACTCCTCAGCTGGCGGGAGCAACCCCAATCAGAGTCGCCCCGGCGCCAAAATCGGTGGCCCCTCGAGCTCCAACCCCGGGACCCCTGAGCGACACCCCTCAACAGCAGGAGCCTCCTCTCCGGGGCTCAACAGTCCCTCACAGACCGGGGCCAGCGGCGGCGATGACTTGCGGCGGACTTACGGTGACTCGGCGAGTCCCGTGGATATCCAGCCCGAGATTGAACCCATCCCAAACGAGCCTTCTCAACCGTCGCAGCCCTCTCAACCCTCTCAGCCCTCTCAAGCGTCGCAGCCCTCTCAATCCTCTCAGCCCTCTCAACCTCAGAAACCCATCCCCTCCCCGTCGACCCCGGCGCCGGAACCACAGGTTCAGTCCGTCGGCGACCGCCAATCCGACATCCCCACCCCCGATGAAATGCCGGCGGTCTCCATTCAACCCGCCGGAGAGAGCCCTGGCTCCCTCGGCACCGGTGCCCTTGTCGCCGATGCCCAACTCACCGACGAGTTTGACGCCGAGTTGCACCGCAACCAGGTCGACGCTGCCAGAATTCTTTTTGAGACCATCGATATCGAGGAATTCCCCCTCGACTATCCACTCGACAACCCCGAGTTTGAGTCCCGCGCCAGTGAGGCGGCCCAAAGCGCCGCCACCGCAGTGGGCGTGACGGGCTCCCAGAAACAACAACTCATCGACATCTTGACCCAGGAGGCCATTGCACTGGGGCCCATCGAGGCCCTCCTCGACGACGAGGCCGTCGATGCCATTTATGTCAATGAGTTCGACCGCATCGTCCTGCGTCGCCAGGGACAGCTCGTCCTGGCGTCGACGGCCTTTAGCGACCCCGCCTTTCTGGAGCTCGCCGCCCGCCGCCTGCTCGGCCCCCAGGAAACCCCGCCTATCATGGAGGAAGTCCGCTTCGGTGACGGCACACGCGTCCAAATCATGATGCCCCCTGTCGCGGTGAATGGGCCGGCCCTGACCATCAAAAAACCGGGTCACTACTTCCCCAGCCTCGACGAATTGGCCGACGACCACGTCATGTCACCGGCCATGGCTCAATTTCTTCGCCGGGCCGTCCAGGCAGGCCGATCCATGGTGATCGCCGGTCCCGTCGGCGGCGGCAAGACCACCCTCTTGTCGGCGCTCTCCAAGGCCCTCCCCGAGGCGTCACGAGTCATTTCCGTTGAGCAACACAGCACGCTCCCCCTGGACGGTCCCAATGCCTTGCGTCTGGAAGCCAACCCCGAGTTGGGTTACGACATGGCTTTTCTGGTCCGCCAGGCGATCCAAATGCACCCTCAGCGCGTGCTGCTCGACGAGTGCCGCGGACCCGAGGCCTATGAGTGGGTCACCGCCGCTGCCAGTGGCACCGAGGGAAGCGCCTTGACACTCCACGGCACCAACGCCGTCGATGCCCTTGGCCGACTTGAAAGCATGTGTCTTCTGCGAGCAGACAATATCTCGCCAAGAGGCCTTCGCGAGCAGGTCACCCGAGCCGTGGACCTGGTGATTGCCATCAATGGCGACGCCAACGGTGGATTTCGTGTCCAACAGATCGCTGAGGTTCAGGGAGTGGACCTCGACGCCTACCGGCTCAACGACATTTTCTACCACCGCGTAGAAGGTGGCGAGGGAGCCTTTCACCCCACCGGCTATATTCCGCTCTTCTACGAAGACCTTCGACATGCCGGCATGGACGTCGATCTCGGTATTTTCCGCGACTGAGCGGCTTGTAGTGAACTGACTCTTCAGAGGGCTGGCTTCCTATGTTCACCGTGACCATTGAAGATCAAAACGGCCAGGTCGCCGACACCTTTTCGTTCGACCACGGCTCTTACACCATCGGTCGGCTCGACGACTGCGACGTCGTCCTCCCTTCCAATAGCGTCAGCCGCCATCACGCGCGCATCTTTATCGAAGATGGCCACTGTTACGTCGAGGATTTAGAGAGCGCCAACGGCGTCATCGTCGATGGCCAACGGGTCGTTCAAAAGCGCAATCTGGGGACCGCCAGTCAAATCCGCGTCGGCGACTTCTATCTGTATCTGGAATACCAACGTCCCAGCGACAGCAATCGCCAGGACGTCATGAGCACCCTCTTTATCGACTCCGGATCCGAACATCATAAATTGGTTCGCATCAATGACTCCTTTGCCGGGGAGGAATTCAGCCTCTCGGAGCAAGAGAATACGATCGGCCGAACCGACGATAACTTCATCCTGCTCTCCGATACATCGATAAGCCGCCGTCACGCCGTCGTCCATCGACGCGGCGATATCTACCTCGCCGAAGATCGAGGCAGTTCCAACGGCACCCGGGTCAACGGAAAGGACATCAACCAGCCTGTCGAGCTGAGCTCCGGTGACCGCGTCGAGTTTGGCAACGTGGAATTTCTCTTCGTCGAAGGCGACGCCCAGATCAACCCGGCAGAGATCGACAGCAACGACTCTGTGACCACCTACGCCGGCGTGGCCGTACTCCTTTTGGTGGGGCTTATCATGGGAGCCGCTGTTGTCTTCGGCGTGATTTACATGATGGATGAGGGCGACGAGGAAGCCGTCGCCGAAGAGGCCGCCGATCCCATCGAAACCGAGGTCAATCAACTTCTGGAGAGCGGCCAATCCCAGCTTCGGGCCGGCAATTGGAACGCTGCCAGTGAATCCTTTGAGGAAGCCTTGGCGCTCGCCCCGGAACACGCCGAAGCCCAGGGCTTGCGCGACCAGGTCGCCCGCGAGCGAGAGGCCTCGGAGGACCTCGCCCGCGCTCAAGACCTGAGCAGTGAGGGACGCCATAGCGAGGCCCGAGAGCTTCTGCTCGACCTGCCGGAAGACACCGACACCCACCGCCGCGCCCAGGCCACCCTTGATCACCTCAATAATACCATCAGCCACAACCTTCAGAGTCAGGTTCGGCGCCTCCTTCGACGCGACGATGAAGACTCGCTTCGAGAAGCCCACGACAAAGCCGCTGAGGCCCTCGCCGTCAAACCCGGCGCCGAGGGCATCCATGACCTGATTGAACGCGTTGAAGACGCCCTCGACGACGCTGGCATCGACCACGAGCCCATCGCCCGCCCGTAATGCCATTGCCAGGGGTCGTCACTCCTCCAGCGCATCCACCCGACTCTGCATGCGTCGAATCAACTCCTGCCATCCCTTGTCTTCGATGATGGGGACGTAGCCATCGCGGTAAGTCTCTTCCAGACTGATGTCGTCGACCACCACGTCGTAGATGACCCACTGGCCCTGGTCGTTTCGGTACAGTCGATACACCACCGACTCCCGACGATCATCGCTCTCGATCCGGGCCGGCACAAAGGCTCGATCGTCGCGGACCCGCTGCTCTTCATAGATGATCTGATAGTCGTCATCGAGCTCGTATCCGCCGAGACGGTCCTCGTAATTGGCCTGCAACAGGCGGCGCAATAAGACCATAAACTCCTCTTGCTCCGCCTCGTCTCGCTCCTCCCAATGCTCGCCCAGGGCCAGTCCCGCCAGGTACTCAAAATCGATGCTGGCATCGATCGTCTCCGAAAGCTCTGCGGTGCGCTCCGGTGATTCGGGCTGTCCCAACACAGTGGCCACCGCTTCCGTGCGATCTTCGACCACCTCTCCGGGCTCTGCAGCCACCGCCAGGGCGCTCACACTCATCGCCAGCGCCATCACAAGAGCCATCACCGTGGCCAGTCGTCCTCGCTTTCTCATCGTTTTATCCTCATCGTAGTACTCGATTCCGCGGTCTCTCTTCCACCGCTGCTCACTGCCTAAGACGTCTCCCCCTTGGTTTTCATTCAATTGAGCGTCAACTCGTCGAGGTCATTGACGCCCACCGCATTCGCCAACTCCATGCGAGCCACCAGATAAGCATGGGCCGCCTCCAGGTAGTTGATCCGCGACTCATAGTACTGGGTCAGTGGATCTATGAGTTCCTCCATATCTTCCTGATGTCCAAAGTCGGCCTGTAATCCCCGCTGGTTTCGCCAGCGACGCGCGGCGTCGTAGCGGCGCCGTTCAATCTGGATGCGCTGTCGCGCATCGTCGGCCTCTCTCCAGGCCTCCTCAATCTCGAGCATCATCGCCCCCATCGCTCGCTCGCGCTGGGCTTCCATCTCGTCTCGACGGGCCCTGGCCTGCCGCTCACGACCGCGATCCTGACCCAGGTTGAGGTCCCATCGCAATCCCACCACCACTCCCAGGCTCAGCGTATCGAAGGGGTTGGAATAGGGGCGTGCAAAAAGGGTGTCGTCAAAGACGCACTCCCCATCGGGATCCGGTTGACGACAGATGGGCTGAAGAGCTGGATCTTCGGTGGACCAGCCAAATCCAAAGTCGGCTGCCATATAGAGATTGGGGAAATATTCGCGGCGCTCCAGACGCGCCTCCAGATCCCGGGCCTCCACCCCTTTGCTCAGCATCTGCACTTCTGGGCGATGGAGCCTCGCCGCTCGTCGGTAATCTTCCAACTCTCCCAACTCCCGGTCCGCATCTGATGGCGACAACGCGCGCACCTCGATCGCCTCATCCCGATCCAGCAGATAGCTCAGCGCCGATCCCGTGAGATCCTTGAGCCGGCGGTTATCGAGCACCATGGCGTCCAACTCGGCATCAAAAATTTGAACCCGGCGGAGGTCCTCGGTGTCGAACTCCGCCGTGCCAAATGCCCGCTCCTCCTCCATTTCCTCCAGCGTGTCTTTAACCAGCTTTTGGCCCTCCTCCAGGATCTCGGAGAAGGCCACCGCCAGTTGCCGACCATAATAGGCTCGCTTGGCGCGCGAGAGATGAACTTGAAGTTCCTGACGGTTCTCCATTTGGGCGACATCCACCCCGATTTGCGCCAACTCTTGATTCAGACTGATTCGGCCAAAGGTGTATAGAGGCTGTGTAATTCGCGCCGTCTGGCGAAAATAGGGACCAAAATTCAACCCGGTGATCTCATCGATATTCTCGCCGAGCCGTGTTGGGTCGGCGTTGGCCGGCACGGGTGCCAACTGACTTTCGGCCCGAACACTCGGCCAACGCCCGCGATCGGCCCGCGACTGCCTCGCCACCGCGTAGTCTTCGTTGGCCTGCAGCTCTCGGTTTAGGGCATGGTTTTGACGGGCTTCATCGACGACTTCCTCCAGGCTCCACACCTGGCCTGCCTCGTCACTTGCGGGATCCACCGACTCCTGGCCAACCGCTTGTGATGGCATCCAGAGCCCGACAATAAGCGATACCGCCACTCCAAACTTGCTCGACAGACGCTTCATTGCGGTCCTGTATACTCGTACTTGACGCGTGGTGTGGTCTGGTTCTTGAGTTCAGCGGTCGATGATTGGACGGCTACCTGGAAGAGCTCCGCCAAAAAGCCCATCGGCTCCTCCGGGGGATAGACCACGGGCGGATCGTCCAATTCTGCCAGCTCCGCCACGTGGTCGATGGCATCACGCAGCGATCCCAATTCATCGATCAGGTTGTGTTCATGAGCCTGTCGCCCCGTGAATACGCGGCCGTCAGCGACCTCGTCGACCTCCGAGGCATCCATTCCACGGCAGGAGGCCACATCCTCGACGAATTGGTCGTGAATATCGAAGACCATATCCTCGAAATAGGCCTGATCCTGATCGTCGAATTCCTTAAAGGGGGAGCCGGAATCCTTAAAATCACCAGAGGTAATCGTATGAACCTCCACATTGGCCCGGTCCACCAGGCGTTCGATATTAAAGAATTGAGTGATCACGCCGATGGAACCGGTGATCGTGCCGCGGTTGGCGAAAATCGTCTCCGCTCCGCAGGCGATATAGTATCCACCGCTGGCCGCTGTGGTTCCCATCGATACGGCCACCGGTTTTTCCTCCGCCAGGCGCTGAACACCGTGATAGATCTCCTGAGCCGGAGCGACTGCCCCACCCGGCGAATTAACCCTCACCACCACCGCCTTGACCTGGTCGTCGTCTTTGAAGCGCGCCAGATCTTCGAGCGCTTTCTCGCTATCCATGATCGATCCCTCGATCTCGACGACTCCCACACTGGCTTCCCCCGCCCCCAGGTTATCCGGTGCAAAGACCATCACCAATACGCCCAAAAAGACGAATAGACCGATGAACAGGCCCCCAAATACAACTATCAAGGTGATAATACTTCGTTTCTTCATCGCCACTCTCCTCCATCCAATGCGTCGTCGGCCTGCTCGATGGTACTTTCCTGAGGGCTCAGCCATATCATGGTCATTTCACGAGTCCAACGCGAGCTCCATGCTAGTGCTGTCCGCCGAGAGCGCTTGCGTTCTCTCGAAGTGCAGCACTAGGGCCTGGGCTCCACCGGCGCCTGGTCGGTATCAAACCAATCGATAAAAGCATCGGCCGCTGCATCGGCGTAGATGATAGTCTCGGCGCCCATCTGGCGGGCTGCCTCCGCTTGCGACGGCTCGAAGGCGTGGTGCCACAGCGGACTGCCCTTGGGGGCCAGACGCTTCACAGCCTGAAAATGGCGAAGATTGCCGGTGGTCACCACCACGGCGAGCGCTTTGTCCACCCCCGCTTCCTCAAGGGTCTTTCGATCCTCTGCATCGCCCCATACGGCGCCGCATTCGCGATCTCTGAACCGCACTGTCACCATCGGGTCATTGTCCACGACCACTGGTCGCTGGCCGCGTTCCTTCAATTTCTGCGCGAGCAATGTGCCCGCCGTTCCACCACCGATGATCACCACATGGCCCTCATCGACCCCAACTTTGGTCTTCGGGCCGGGATTGGGATGAAAGCGCATCAACCAGCGGACAAAGCGCTCCCCACTCCAGATCGGCGTTACCGTCATCGTCACCACCGTCACCAACACGATCATCGCCAACAGGTCATCGGACAAAATTCCGGCGTCCCAACCAAATAGGGCAACCACCAGCGAAAATTCGCTGGTCTGCGCTACCAAGAGCCCCGCCTCCAGTGCACCGCGCGACGTCATCCCCGCTTTCTCCGCCACCACTGCCACCACGACCGGCGTCAAGAGCAGCACCATCGCGATCACCACCAGGGCCTCGAGCACCGCTTGCCCCGTGGGGATTTCCAGCAGCGCTCCAAGTGATATGAAGAACACCACCACAAAAAAGTCACTCAGCGACGACATCAGCCCTCGCACCAGCGATCGCGTCGGAAAGCCCGACATCGACAACCCGGCGAAAAAGGCGCCGGCCACCATCGGCACGTCCCCCAAATAGGAAATACCGATGAAGGCAAATAGCGTCGCCAACACAATGAGCAGCAGCTTTTCCTCATCATCTCGATAAAATTCGATAACCTTTGGCATCACAAACCGGTTCAAGATCACCGTGGCCACCAGCATCCCCACCGCCGTTTCAAGGCTCATGATCGTCACGCCGTCGCCACTCTCCGACAGGGCGCTCAATAGGATCAGAGCCCCAATCACCAGCATGTCCTGCAGGAGGAGAACCCCGATGATCATGCGCCCAAAGGGCTCAAATAACTCCCTTCGCTGCTTGAGCAGTCGCACCACCACAAGGGTCGAACTGGCCGACACCGCAAGGGCCACATACAGGCTTTCCTCCACCCCATAGCCCAAGCGCAGGGTTAGCCATGTCACCAACAGGCCCACGGCGCTGAATTGAACCAACCCCACCTTCAGCGCCAGTCCACCCTTGTCCCCGACGCGCGACGGCGCCATCTCCAGGCCCGCCACAAACACCAGGAACGCCAACCCGATCTGCAGCATGCCGATCACGAACTCTCGATCCGGCATCAGATGGGGCAGCTCCATGCTCCACCCCATAAGCTCGATGGCCGGCAATTGACCCACCGCCGTCAGCCCCACACCAGCCAATACCAGCAATGGAATTTCCGGACTACGCGTTGCTCGACAGAGCCCATAGACCAGCGCCGCCGCCGTCAATATCGCTGTTATCTCAAGCATTGCTTTCCTTATCACGGCTTACCGACTGACCGAGGCTCTCCCACTCTCGCTCCACCCCGGCTCGCTTCGGATCCATCAAATAATCTACGCCCAACGCCTCTAAGTCCTCGACCACCGAGGGATCGAAGGCATGGATGGCCGTCGGGATCCCGGCCTCCCGACCGCGATAGGCCAACAAGCGGTTCGTATCCTCGATGTGAAGGGTGCTCACCAGCAATTTCGCCCGCTGGAGCCCAGCGGCATTGAGCACCGCCTTATAGACCACATCTCCCAGAAGCGTCTTGCAGGGTAATCCCTTCAGCTTCGAAGTGTCCGTATCGATGGCCACCACCGACTCGCCGCGTTCACATAGATCCTGGACCAACCGCTTTCCAAGGCCGTTCATCCCGATGACGATGATATGGTCGTCCAGATCAAAAGTGACTTCTACTTCCTCCTCCTGTTTTGCCCGGAAGAGCTTCAACAGCCCCACGCGTTTCATGAATTGATAGAGCGGTTCCGTATACAAAATCATATACGAGGACACGGCAATGGTGATCAGTCCCACCAACGCCACAATCGACAGGATGTCCTCGCCGATGAGCCCGGCCGTCAGTCCCATGGTGGCGAAGATAAATGAAAACTCGCTGATTTGAGCGACCGTTACACTTGTCGAAAAGGAAATCCGCTCATCGTATCCCATCCGCGAGATGATGATCATAAAGATCAGGGGGTTGCCGATGAGTACAAAGACGGACAGGGCAAGCACGGGACCCAGATAATCGAGGGCTGCATCCAGCTGCATCTGAAGGCCGAGGGTGACGAAAAAGACCGCGATAAAGAAGTTCATCAGGGGATGAACCCGCCGCCTCAAATCATCATTATAGGGAAGCTGAGCAAGGCTCAAACCGGCCAAAAACGCGCCGATTTCCAGGCTCAGATTCATGGTCTCGCTGGCAAATACGAAGAGAAAGCACCAGCACAAGCTCCATAAAAAGAGCGTATCCTGACGTTTGGCGGCCCATTGGAAGGGACGCGGCAAAAGCCACCTGGCGGCCACCAGCGCGATCGCCAGTAGCACCCCGGTGCCCACAAAAGCGAGACCAATATCGGTGAGCAGCGCGCCCATCTCTGGGTCTTCCTCGGCTCCGGCCATGCCTGCCAGGACGGTCAACGCTGCCACCACCACGAGGTCTTGGACCAGAAAAATACCCACGGCGATGCGACCGTAAACACTGTCTAGATCCCCTTTCTGGTCCAACAGCTTGACGACCACGACCGTACTGCTGAAGGTCAACGCCACGGCCAGAAAGATGGCTTCAATCGTCTCAAAGCCCAACCCCCAGGCGAGCACGAAGCCCCCGGAGGCCGTAAATACCACCTGACCGATGCCGGCAGCCACCGCCACCTTGCCCACGTCCTTGATCTTGTCCAGGCTCAGCTCCAAGCCCACTACGAAGAGCAGCAGCGCAATCCCGAACTCGGCGATCAAATCGACGGCGTGGGTCATCTCCACGAGACCCAGAGCGGGTCCTAATAAAAGGCCTGCTAAAATATAGGCCACGATCGAGGGCACCTTTAGCCGCTCTGCGACCAGCACCACAACCAGCGCTCCCACCACGATCCAACCCAGATGTTCAACCAAATCCATGAGATTTCTTCAGCTTAAAACTACGTGGCTACCATCATTCAATGGCCGGGCAAATCAGCCGCTGCTGCTGGCTCACCGAAGGCTTTGCAGACCAACTGTATGGTACGCCTCCAGCCCGATTGCAACCCCCGTTATATCGGCGTCCAACGCCAAATTCCGAGGGCATCCCGGCATAGAGGCATCGACAATCCCACAGAGCTTTTGTAGGCTGGTGACGTGAGTATAAACTACCTTGCCAATTCAGCCGTAGTTGTCTCGGCCGCATCGGAGATATGAGCATGCCAGCCAGGATTGCTGAATCCATTCGCTTCATCGCGCTATTTTTCATCCTCTCCGGGGTCTTTGTCCTCGGCGGATGCGATCCCGAATTTGAAGACGACCTCTGCACCAGCAATGAGGACTGCTTCGCCGACGAGAGCTGTCAAGATGATCGCTGCGTCTTTGAGGCCAACGCCTGTGGAGGCCAGGAGATTCTCGTCGGTGAGCCCGGCGATCCCTGTGGCCCCTGCGACCTCGACGAGTTGGTCTGCAGCTCCACCAATGACGCCCTGCTCTGCGATGGCCGCACGGCCTGCCCAAAACTCACCCTCGAGTTGGCCCCGCCGACCGCTATCTCGGCGACCTCGGCGACGGTAAGTGCTGAACTCGTCGAACTTCCCCTGGATGGCGAGCTGGAACAACTCGGCTTTTGCTGGTCCTCCTCCACGGCCACGCCCGACCTCGGCGATCACTGCCTGGACGTCGACACCAACATCGACGCCGGTGACGTCTTTGACGCCGAACTTCAAGACCTGGATGGAGATACCCGCTATTTTGTCCGGGCTTTCGCCGTCATCGACGACCAGGCCCCATATTTCTCTTCGGAGCAGTCCTTCGTCACCGATGCCTCGTCACCGCGCTGACGAGCCGGCTCGTCTATTAACCTCCAAATGTAAGCAGGGCATCGGCCACCGCCACGCTGGTCACCACCACACAGGGCACCAGCAGAAACGTGGCCGCCAGAAGCACGGCCATCAGAACCAATAACTGGCCAGAACGCGGGTCGATCATCTCGGCATGGCGCATGTCATTTCCCATTTGGTTCATCGCTGGTCTCCTGCACTTGGCCGGCCTGACCTCACCTTGATGTTCAACGTAAGCACCCTGCTTTTGAACCCTAACGACACCCGCAGGGCTTCGAGTTACGCTTTGTAGTTCTTCGTAACAACGCCCCGCCCACGGCGGGCCAGCGGCTATTGGTGGTTGCCACGTCGGGCCGCGCCATTGTAATTTCCCTGCCTGGAAGGCGAGTATCGACTCATTCATTGCCCCCAGGGGCCTCTGCTCCAAATGATTTCCAAGAGCAGGTTAAGGAGACGTATCGCATGACTGAACAAAACCAACCTGGCGTACTCATCGTTGAAGACGACGCTAAATTGGCCGAATCCTTGAGCGAATTATTGTCGGCGGAAAACTATAATACGAGCTTGGAGCACAACGGTTCTCGTGCCATCGAGCGCATCCGTCAGGAAAGTCCCGCCGTGGTGATCTTGGATCTCGATCTTCCCGGGGCCAATGGCTTTGAGGTTCTCAAGGCCGTCCGCCCCGACTATCTCGGCGCCATTGTCATGCTCACCGGGGCCACCGACGACCGCGACCATATTCGAGGCCTGGAACTGGGCGCCGACGATTACGTCACCAAGCCCGTCTCCCCGGAACTGCTCCTCGTGAAATTGGAGAACCGACTCCGCCACCTCGAACAGATCTCGGAGATCACCGACGTCTCACTGGCTGGCATCGAGACCTATAAATTGGAGCGCGGCCCCCTGACCATCGATCGCCGGGCGCGCGATGCCTTCATTGATGGTCAAGAGGTCGACCTGACCACCTTTGAGTTCAACCTGCTCTGGCTTCTGGTCAACCACACCGGCAATACGGTCAGCCGAGCCGACCTCTACGATGAATTATTGGATCGCGAATACGACGGGCTCGACCGCACCATCGATGTCCACATCTCTCGGTTGCGAAAGAAGCTCTCCGCCTTTGGTGGCGAGGACGACTGGATCAAGACCGTCCACGGCAAGGGCTATCAATTCTTTATCGCTACCTGAGCTGAGCTCAGGACGAGCCCCCCGGCATCGAGGCCCTCATGGAGGCCGGCTTGACCCCCCTTTCCCCGGCCGTATCGGCCAATAGATAGGCCCGTCGATCTCGCCGATCGCTAAAATGGGCCAGGCCGTGCATCAACTTTGTCACCGCCGCTTCCACGCTCATCGCCCCACCGGAGATCACGCCGGCCCGCTGCAACGCGCGACTATTGGCGTATTTGCCCAGCGATATATGACCTGACGACTGGGTCACCACCACCACATCAATGCCCCGTTCCACCACCCGCGCCATCAGACCACCCAGATCGGGTGTATCCGTGGGGATAGTGCCCAGTCCGTAAGCCGCCAACACCATGCCCTCCACCCCCTGGCCGGGCTCCAATAGCGCCATTATCGCCTCCACCGGCATTCCGGGAGTGACCTGAAGACTGAATACGGTGTCTCGAAACTGAGGTCGAAACCGATACTTTCCCGGTGCTTCAAAGAGCTCATCGGACAACGCAACATCGACGCCCAACTTGGCCCAGGGCCTTGCCCCGGGGCTGTCGAAGGCCCGATAGTCATGCACATTGCTCTTGGTCGCCTTTACGCCCTGCAAAAACAGCCCATCAAAGCATATGCCCACCCCCGTGATGGGGCGTGTGGCCAGTTCCACGGCGTCCACCAGGTTGCGACGGGCATCCGTGCGATGAGCTGCCAACGGGCGCTGAGCCCCGGTCAATACCACCGGCTTATCCAATCCCAACAGCGCATAGCTCAGCGCCGAGGCCGTATAGGCCATGGTGTCTGTCCCGTGGACGATCACAAACCCATCAAAGGCCTCGCGGGCCTCATCGATCGCATTGGCCAACTGACTCCAATGTGCGGGCCCCACGTCGCTGGAATCGAGATTGAATACGATGCGTGTCTCAAGGTCAGCGAGCTGTGCAAGCTCCGGGACCGCCTCGAGCAGCTCCGTGGCAAATGCATCCGGCTGCAAGGGCTCCCCACGCATTCCAAGGGTGCCTCCTGTATGTAGAATCAACACGTCTGGCATCTTCGCTCCTCTGGTACCCACAGTAGACCTGAGCTAACCTACTCCGGCCCCTGCAGCTCTTCAAACCCACCTCACCTCTTTTTTCCCTCCAAGGCACTCGTGCTATGGCACAGACCTATTTCGCTACCGTCGCCCCCGGTCTGGAAGACGCCCTTCTGTCAGAGGTCCGCTCCATCGGAGGCAAACGGGCGCGGCTGCTTCGCGGAGGCGTCGAGTTTGACGCCGCCCGAAAGACCCTCTATCGCGCTGCTCTATGCCTGCGGACCGCCAACCGACTGTGGCTTCGGGTCGACGAGTTTAGATCGCGCGATGCGCCAGAACTGTACAATAAGACGCGTCGATTTGGCTGGGAGCGCCTGCTGGCGCCCTCTCAACCGATCGCGATTCGTGCTCGAAGCAACGACTCCAATCTCTACCATACGGGAAAAATCGCCGATGCCGTCGGCGATGCCATTGCCGACCACTTTCGCAACGACCTCCAGCGCTCTCCTCCCTCGGTGGTCGATGGTACTCCCTCTAATTCACAGACAGCCCTGACCGTCATGGCCCGCCTCAAGGACAATCGCTGTCAGCTCAACCTCGACGCCTCCGGCCAATTGCTCCATAAACGAGGGTGGAGACCGCAGCAGGCCACAGCCCCACTTCGCGAATCGCTGGCCGCCGCTGTCCTCAACCTCAGCGGATGGACCCCTGACATCCCCCTGCTCGACCCTCTCTGTGGAAGCGGCACCATCCCCATTGAAGCCGCTCATCAATCGCTAGCGCGCCCTCCTGGCCTGGAGCGCTCCTTTGCTCTTGAGACCTGGGCCAATCATCAGCCCAAAAAATTCACTGCCATCGCCAATGAACTCCGCCAAGCCGTGAGCGACAGCCTTCAAGCCCCGATCATTGGCGCTGACCGCGATGCATCGGTGCTTCAATTGGCTCGCGATACTTCCTCCAGGGCCGGCCTTCACGATCTGCTAGACTGGCAACATCGGCCCCTCCAGCGCTGGATCTCCGAGCCCCCTTTCGAAGACCGACCCTTCACTGTCGTCACCAATCCCCCCTATGGCCATCGCCTCGACATCGATACACCGATGCTGTCCCAGCTCATCGAACTGGCCCAGACGGGCCCCGCCACGGTGGTCTTTTTATGGCCTTCAGACCGACGCGATCGAGTCGAGGCCAATGCCGACGCCCCCCAACGCATCACCCAATTCCACAATGGGGGAATCGCCGTCGACCTGTGGCGTCTGACCTGATGAACGCCTCCTGAAAAATTAATTTCGTCCCTTCCAATCCTTCATGGAGCTTGTGGCCCCCGTGACCTCCATGATCATATCCACCACCGGCCGCGGCAAGAGCGCACGCAAGGCCGGCGTCATCTTCACGATCAGCGGCTCTTGCACGTAGAGTTTGTTCTCCTCCACCGCCTCCATGATGCGATCCACCACATAATCGGGCTGGAGCATGGGCATCAACAGCGGTGCCTTCGCCCCGTCGAACATCCCCGTGTCCACAAACCCCGGACAGATGATGCTCACACTGACGTGATCAAAGCCACCGCTCTGAAGCTCCAGGCGCAGCGCTTCGCTAAACCCGGTGACAAACCACTT
>CAYQBU010000074.1:0-17692 GCA_964415785.1 uncultured Bradymonadales bacterium | reverse complement strand
CAGGGCCGTCTTTTCGTCAGGGCCAAACGAGCGAATAACAGTGCTCGGTCGCGTTGGCAAACCTTAAGCACCGCTCGCCCTCTGTCAGCCCCTTACCTATCGGGATGGGGGTTAAACCTCCCAGGTTTCAATCCTCTCTCGCACGTGGGCCAGGAATTGATCCGCCGTTGCCCCATCGATGCTGCGATGATCAAAGGACAGGCAGAACGTCGCCGTCGGCCGCACCATGATGGCGTCCGTCTGTTGGTCGACGACCACCCGTTTTTTGATCGCCCCGGCGCTCACGATCGCCGTCTGGGGCTGGTTGATAATCGGGATTCCAAACTCAGGCCCGAAGATACCGTGATTCGACAGCGTGAAGGTTCCACCCTGCACTTCACTGGGGTTCAACTTCTTGGTGCGCGCCCGCGTCGCCAGATCACCGATGCGCCGCGACAGGCCCAACAGGCTCAGCTCGTCGGCGTGCTCCACCACCGGCACGATCAATGACCCGTCCAGGGCCACGGCGATCCCGATATTGATGTCGCCGCGATAGACCAGGTCGTCGCCTTTGACTGCCGCGTTGACCACCGGATAGGCCTGCAGGGCCTCCGCCAGCGCTTTCACCATAAAGGGCGTATAGGTCAGCTTGACGCCCCGATCGGCAAAGTCGGCTTTCAGCGCCTGTCGGGCCTCTACCACCTTGCCAAAATCGATCTCATGGATCGTATGAGCGTGGGCGCTCGTCGCCCGACTATTGAGCATATGCTCGGCAATCGCCTCGCGCTGCGGTCCCATGGGCTCTACCCGATCCCGCGATCCCACGGCGATGGAGTGGCCCGTATCGCCGCGCTCGCGGCGCGCCTTTTGGGCCGACGTCGGGGCCGCTGGTGCCGACATCTGCGACTGCGCCGCTCCGCCGGACTCGATAAAGCCCAGAATATCCTCTTTGGTCACTCGACCGTCGAGGCCGCTTCCGTCGATGCGCGCCAGATTCTCGATGCCGTGCTCCGAGGCGATCCGCCGCACCAGGGGCGTCGAACGGGTACGCCTCAGCTCCGCACGGCTCGGGTATTTGCCATTGCTCGACTTGCTGGTCATCGACGTCGAAGCGTTGGTCGTCGAACTCGCCGTCGGTACGGACGCCGCGTCCACCGTCTTCGCCTGCGACGCTCCCGACGAACCCTCGGATACCTCGTCCAGATCGACCTGTCCCTCTTCGGCCTCCTGATCCAATACGGCCACCACCGTATTGATCTCCACCGTCTCACCGACCTCCACCAACTTCTTGACCAGCACCCCCGCCTTTGGACTGGGCACCTCGGCGTCCACCTTGTCGGTCGTGATCTCAAAGAGCGGCTCGTCGCGCTCCACGAAATCGCCGGGCTCCTTGAGCCACTGCGTTACCGTCCCTTCCGTGACCGACTCTCCCATCTGGGGCATCACCACATCTGTCTTCATCTCTACTTCCTTTGCTCTATTGGCTCGTTATCGACGCGATCCATCACCGCTCAATGCCACTTCCGATTCAGATATGGATTGGATGGCCCAGCGCCGCGTGCGCCGCCTCGCCCACGGACTCCGAAAGCGTCGGGTGGGGATGAATCGTATTGACCAGCTCCGCCACCGTCGATTCCAACTCGATGGCCAGCGTCCCCTCCGCGATCAGCTCTGTGGCCTTCGGCCCAATGATATGGACTCCCAGCACTTCGTCGTATTTCGTCTCGCTGACCACTTTGACGAAACCCTCGGTCTGATTGAGGATCGCCGCCTTGCCATTGGCGCTAAAGGGGAACTCACCGATCTGCACATCGTAGCCCTCGGCCTCCGCCTGTTGCTCCGTCAGGCCCACCGAAGCCACCTCTGGCGCACAATAGGTGCACATGGGCACCAGATTATAATCGATGGGGCGCGGGTCGCTTTCCGTGATGTGGTCCACGGCCAGAATCCCCTCGTGGCTCGCCAGGTGGGCAAGCCAGATCGATCCCGTGATATCGCCGATGGCGTAGACCCCTTTTTCACCGGTCTCCATATACTCATCGACCTCGATGGCTCCCCGCTCATCGATCTCAATGGCCGTGCCTTCGGCGCCAATATCGTCGGTCACCGGCTGTCGCCCCGCCGCCACCAACAGGTGCGATGCCCGCACTTCCTGCGTATTCGTCGACCCACCCTCGTCGGTCTCGATCACCAGGTCCACGCCGTCTTCATCGGCCTTGACGTCTGTGACTTTCGAGGACGTCAGGACCTCCATGCCCTGATTTTCAAACGACTTCTTGGCCTGTTCGCAGACCGCGTGGTCTTCATTGGGAAGGATGCGCTCCTGCATCTCCACCAGCGTCACCTCCGCACCGTAGCGCAAGAAGACACTCGCAAATTCCGAACCCACCGCTCCGGCGCCGATGACCACCAACTTCTCCGGCACCTCTTCCAGGGCCAGAATCCCCGTCGAATCCAGGACCCGCTCCGGCTCCATATCGATGAAGGGAAGATGCAGGCACTTGGAACCCGTGGCCAAGATCACCTTGTCGGCCTCCAGGACCGTCTCCTCTCCGTCCGCCCCTTCCACAGCCACGTTTTTGCCGTCGCTCAAACGGCCGTGACCAAAGTGGACGTCGATCCCGTTTTTCTTCATCAGGTATTTGACGCCACCGGCGTTTTTCTGGACCACCTTATCCTTGTACTTGTGCATCTTCTCCATCGACAATTGGTAGTCCTCGGCCTCGATGCCGATGGCGTCGCTATGGGACAGCTCCTGGAGTACATCCGCCGTGTGCAGCATCGCCTTCGTCGGAATGCAACCGCGCAGCAAACAGGTCCCGCCCAGTCGCTCCGTGGACTCCTTCTCTACAATCGCCACATCCAGACCGGACTGCGCGGCGTGAATCGCAGCCACATATCCGCCCGGTCCAGCACCAATCACTACCACATCGTATTGACTCATCAGGACTCTCCCAGTCTCGCATTCCATTGTTTTTTTTGGTTCAATCCGTCCAGCAACGTACAAGCGACGCCCTGCACTGGCAACCGCCGACCATCTCGCCTTCTGATCCCCACTCTCGCCTCCCCCTCTCCATCATGGACGAACTGACCCTTCCCAATCCGCCCCAGCGCATCGTCTGCCTCACCGAGGAGCCCACAGAAATCCTCTACGAACTCGGCGAAGAAGAACGTATCGTGGGCATCAGCGCCTACACCTGCCGCCCTCCCGAGGCCGCCGACAACCACCCCGTGGTCTCCGCATTTATCGGCGGCAGCGTCCAGAAAATCAGCGCCCTCAACCCCGATCTCGTCATCGGCTTTTCCGATATTCAGGCCCAATTGGCCCACGACCTGATCAAGGCCAACCTGCCCGTCCTCATTTTCAATCAGCGCTCCGTTCAGGAGATCCTGGACGTCATCATCCAGATCGGCTCCCTCGTCGGCCGCCGCCAGCGAGCTACCGACCTCGTCGCCTCCTATATTGAACGCCTCCACCAGGCGCAACAACGCGCCGAGGAACAGGATCGGCGCCCCGCCGTCTATTTCGAGGAATGGGATGACCCCCGAATTTCGGCCATCGAGTGGGTCGGCGAACTCGTCGCCTACGCCGGCGGTCGCAATATCTTTGCCGACCGCGCCGCCGGCAAGGCCGCCGACGAGCGCTTCGTCGACGACGAGGAAATCCTCGCCGCCAACCCCGACATCATCTGTGCTTCATGGTGTGGCAAAGAGGTCGATCTAAACAGCATCGCCGACCGCCCGGGCTATGACGCCCTAAACGCCGTAAAAAACGGGGAACTCCACGAACTCGACCCCTCCATCATCCTCCAGCCCGGCCCGGCGGCGCTAACCGCCGGGCTCGACCGGCTCGAGGAGATTATTGGTACATCGCGTCGATTTCGTCGGCGTAATGCTCAGTGACAATACGCCGCTTGATCTTCTGGGTCGGCGTCAGCTCACCGGACTCCTCGGTGAACTCGTGGGGCAGCACGGTGAACTTTTTGACCTGCTCCACCTTCGCAAATTGAGCGTTCACCGAATCCAGGTGCTCCTGAATCGCGGCCACCATCTCGTCGTGCTTGGCAAGCTCCTCCAGATCCGTGGGCCATCCGCGCTCCTCAGCAAACGCCGGCGCCACCTCTGGATCGAGGGTCACCAGCATGCTCGGAAATTTGCGCTTGTCGCCGATCATCACCGCCTGACTGATGGGCCCAAAGGCCTTGACCTTACCCTCCAGCGGCGCCGGGGCGATATTCTTTCCGCCTCCCGTGATGATGATATTCTTCTTGCGATCCGTGATCTTGAGGAATCCATCGTCGTCGAACTCGCCGATATCGCCGGAGTATAACCAGCCGTCGATCAGCGTCTCTTGCGTCGCTTCCGGGTTCTTATAATAGCCCTTAAAGACATTGGGGCCTTTCACCAGGATCTCACCATCGTCGGCGATCTTGACCTCGACACCGGGCATCGGTTTGCCCACCGTCCCCAACCGGGTGCCTCCCGCTTCCATATAGTTGAAGGTCGTCGGTCCGCAGTCTTCGGACTGGCCGTAGACCTCGCGGATGATGATGCCCGTGCTCATGAAGAACTCGATGACGTCCCGTCCAATCGGCGCCGCAGCGCTGATGGCGACCTTGAGTCGATCCAGGCCCACCTTTTCCTTGAGGGTGCTGAAGAAGAGCTTGTCCGCAATGCTGTACTTGACGCCCATCAGCCCCTGCGGCTCGCCGTGGTCGATGATCTGATAGCCTCCGTCGAGGCCAACCTTTCGAGCCCAATTGACGATCACCGCTCCAAGCCCCGACTTCTCGGCGAGCTTGGCCTCCATCGCCACCTTGAACTTCTCCCACACACGGGGCACGGCGAAAAAGAGCGACGGACGCGCCACCTGCAGCGTCTCTTTCAACTCGTCGATGCTCGGCGCGAAATAGATCGCATAGCCCAGCGTCAGCGACAGGTGAATCGTAAACATCTGCTCTGCGATATGCGACAGCGGCAGGTAAGAGACCACGCAATCGTCGTCCTCCACCAGCGCCTCGCCGGCCACCTCTCGGGCCATGTCGGCCGTCGCCACCAGGTTGCCATGGGTGATCATCACTCCCTTGGGCGGCCCCGTGGTTCCCGAGGTGTAGATCATCGTCCCGATATCTTCTTGGTCGATACCGGCGATGCGCTCATCGACCTCGTCCTGATGGGCTTCGCCGCGCTCCAAAAACACATCGAACCCCACGGCGATATCGTCATCGATCTGGTCGATATCGCGGATCATCACCACCTGTTCCAGCGTCTCGATACCGTCGCGCACTTCCGCAAATTTATCCCACTGTTCTTTATTCTCCAGCACCAGGACTTTCGCCTCACTGTGGTTGACGATATAGGCCACCTTCTCGGCGCTATTCGTCTGGTAGATCCCCGACGGCGCGCAACCGGCCACCATCGCCCCCACGTCGGCCACCACCCATTCCACGCAATTATAACCGCAGATATTGATATTGGCCCCGGGCTCACAGCCCACATCGATCAGGGCCCCCGCAAATTGGCGGCACATCTCTGCGTACTTACTCCAATTATGTGACTTCCACTCTCCTCCCTCCTCGTAAAAGAGGGCTTCTCGATCCCCTTGCGTATCCGCCAGTTCAAATAACCGATCTACTATTGATTCCTGTCCCATCAGATCCTCCGACTAAAAATTCATTTATTCCACATCCCGGACCACTAATGTGACGTCGTGACGAAGCTAAATCAGAGGTGTGAGGCCAAAATCAAGCCCCGCCATCGATGCCTGAGGCATCGTCGAGGAGGCAGATTCAGGCATCCCGGCTCTCATGGGTCGCCATCGACGCGTCGTAAACAATCAGGGATAATATTCCACTCCCCCTAGTTATCTTAAGGATCCGACTGTTTTGTAAAGGTCTCCCGCAGCGACTGCACCGCCATTGCCCGGTGGCTTAACCGGTTTTTCTCCGCTTTTGTCGCCTCCGCCATCGACTTCCCCAGCTCGGGCACCCAGAAGTAGGGATCGTAACCAAAACCTCCATCCCCTTGAGATCGTTTTAAAATCCGGCCCTGCACAACCCCTTGAAACCACACCACGACCATATCTCCTACCCTCACCAACTCCCCTTGTCGCCGCGGCGCTCCGGGCTCTACTTCATTTAGCACCACGCCTCGCCTCGCCAATAATTGTCGGGCCACCCGATTGTCGGGAAGCGCCAGACATAGGGCGGCCACGAACTTCGCCCCCCGCCGTTTTTGCTCCACCCCCTCCATGGCCTCCATCAATTTGCGGTTATTTTCCTGGTCACTGGCGTCCTCGCCGGCGTAGCGGGCGCTCCACACCCCGGGCGCCCCATTCAGGGCATCGACCTCCAGTCCCGAGTCGTCGGCCAACGCGCAACACCCCGTCGCCTGCGCCGTCTCCATCGCCTTTTTAATCCCGTTTTCCACGTAGCTATCGCCGCTCTCCTCCACCTCCACCAGGGCCTCCGGAAAGCTCGATCGATCAAAGACCTGCCAATCCTCCTCCAGCCACCCCTTCAAGAGCACCTCGAACTCCCGGCGCTTCCCCGCATTTCCCGTGGCGATTACAAAGGCCTCGTCCGCCCAATTCTCACTCGCTTGCTTCACGTTGCTTACCCTTGTCTTCTTCACTCATTGTGCATCATGATAGCGTCGATGGTCGATGATTGATGCGGCGTCTTTATGACGGGAGCCTGCCATGCATAGTGTTGGATATATTGGATCCGCCGGCGACGGTACAGTGGCCCGCCAACTCCTCTCTCGCGGCACCTGCCAGCTCAAGCTGTGGTGGCCCGAACAATCGCCACAGGATATCGAGACCTTCAACGGTGTTGAGGTCGATCTCGAAGAGCTCGCTGAATGTCCCCTGATCGTGATCGCCACGGCCATCAAGGACTGCCGCACCGCTGCCCGTCGCCTGGGCAACTTCATCTCCGGTCGCCAGGTCCTGGTGCATTCCATCCGCAGCCTCGAGGAGGGCACTCTCAAGTCCGCCTCCACCATCCTGGGCGAGGAAACCCCAACGCGCCGCCTGGGCTTCGTCACCGGGCCCATGCAGCTCCAGGACATCACCGACGAGAAGCCGGCCGCCGCCGTCTGCGCCTCGCGCTTTCCCGAGGTTCATGACCTCATCGACGACGCCATGAGCTCCTCTTGCTTTCGCCTCTACCGATCCCGCGATCTGCGCGGCGCCGAATTTGCTGCCGCCTACGGCCGCCTCATCGCGCTGATGAGCGGCGCCGCCAACGGCCTCGGCCTCGGCACCAGCCTCCAGGCCACCCTCTTTGCCCGCGGTCTCGCCGAAATGAGCCGATTCGTAGAGGCCATCGGCGGCAATCACCGCACCCCCTTTGGCCTCGCCGGTGCCGGCAATCTCTACGTCGACACCGTCTCCCGCCACAATCTCGACTTTCAGATGGGCCACTTTTTGACCCAGGAGCCCGAGCGCGGCGCCCCGGAGTTGGCTCAGGCCTTCGACGAGCCGGCCCGCGAACTGCTCCACCTGCTATCGGCCTTCGAGGAGGTCGCCGAAACCCACGATCTCCACCTCCACCTCCTCAACGCCACCGACGCTCTTCTCTACGGCGGCATCTCCATCATCGACGCCGTCAACCACCTCATGACCCTCCCCGTCCTCGACGAATAACGCAGGCCTACCTAAAACCCGGGCTAAAGCCCCATGAAGAGCTCTTCGGCTTCCCGCAGGATGTCGATATAGCTGATGATTCCCACCAACGCTAAGGTCGAGGGCTCCACCACCGGCATCGCTCCCACCCGGTGATCGATCATCATCTCGATGACCTCGCTTATATCCGTCTCCGGATGCACCGAGATCACATCGCCTGTCATCAATTCGCTGACCGGACGCTCAAAACGGCTGTCCACCGTCGCCGCCGCCAGCTCCAGATCGGAGACCATGGGCACCACCACCTCTCGCAGATCCCGATCGCTTATCATCCCCACCAATTGGCCCTCCTCCACGATCGGCAGGTGGCGTATATCCATCTCCGTCAGCTTCAGCAGCGCCTCCCGCACCGTTTCCGTCACTTCTGCTCGCTCTGGATTGGGCGTCATCACATCGGACACTTCCATTTTTGCTCTCCGTGATCATAGTTGGCCACGCCCTATCGCTCTGGCGCGTGTCATTGATCGATGGCCGTCGTCTCAAAGATAGGGCGCTGCGTCGCCAGTCAAGCATCACCCCCTCAGCAAGGCAGTTCCATGGGCTATCACCCTCATCCCGTTGAAATCGAATATAAGTCGGATCGCCAGGTCCTGCTGATGGTCTTTAGCGACGACCACGAGGCGGCCTATCCCACCCCCTATCTTCGCGGCTATTGCCCCTGCGCTCGCTGTCAGGGCCACTCCGGCCACGAGCCCCAGTGGCAACCCATCACCCACGAGCGCCAGGTGGAGGTCGTCGACGTCCAACCGGTGGGCAATTACGCCCTCACCATCTCCTGGGCCGACGGCCACGACACGGGCATCTACTCCTTTGAGCGCCTGCGCCAGATCTGTCCCTGCCCGGGCTGCATGCCCGAGGGATTGCCCCCCAAAGAGCGCACTTACCCCGTCGACGACGACCAGTAGAGCCAGCTTCCCGAGCGGCCCTCGGGATCGATCTCCTCGGGCAACCGCTCCACCTCTCCCGGCACCGTCGGCTTTGCCCCTGCCACGGGGTGAAGCCAGCCCATCGCCTCCCGATTTTCCCCGTAGCGCTCAAATATCTCCAGGGCCAGACGCCCAAAACTCCACCGGCCGTTGATCTCTGTCACCGGCCGCATCACCCCCTGGCTTATGCCCTGACTTCGCCGCCGCTCCCCGGCCATCCCGTCGATCCCCACCGGGCCTCGATAGCCCCTGTCGGCCACCCATTCGGCGGCTCGCCATCCCGCCTCAAGCGCTCCCTTCGCAAGCTCCACCGCTCCCACGCTCACCCCTCTAAAGGTCCCATCTCCATCGCAGAGTAATTTCGCTGCCCCCACCTCTTCGACGCCATCTTCATCGATCTCAAAGTGCAACGACCACTCTTCTTCCACCTCGATCAGCGGCTCCAGGACCATCTGGCCACCGACGTCCCACCACCTCGTCGCCCACCCCAATACCGCTTCGTCGACGCCGCCCTCGCCGCGACGCTGCTGGCGCCCCGCCACGCCCCATGGATGCTTGAGCACCCAGGGGCCGTCGATCTCTTCTATCCCCTCGCTCAACCCCTCTTTGTCGCTCACCACACAGGCCCCCTCCATAGCTACACCCAGGTGTTGCTCCAGGCGGTGGGAGGCGCACTTCGAGTTGACCTCGCGCACCACCTCCAGTGGCGGGTGCTCTACATCTCGGCCTGCCTTCTCCAGCGCCTTCACCACCGCCGGCGTCCATCCCCAGGCGACGACCCGACCTTGGCCACTGGCGTCGACCTCACCCTCCGGCCATCTCATCACCGCCGCCTCCGGCGCCACCACCTTCAGGATATGGCTCCACCGCTCGACCACCGACTGCACCGCCTTTGGCGCCTGCCAGTGGCGCCCCGCCTCGATGGCCGCCCACGCGTACTCAAAATCCAGATTGCTCACCACCACGCTCATCGACTTCTACTCCTCATCGGACTGCTGGATCAGCGCCGCCTCCCGCTGAGAACGGCTCATCGTCGCCCGCGTGATATAGGTGTAGAGCGCCGGCACCACAAAGAGGGTAAAGAAGGTTCCCACCACCATGCCTCCGATAAAGGCGATCCCCATGGGCACCCGGCTCTCCGCTCCCGCCCCCACGGCCAACGCCAGCGGCAAAATCCCCAAAATTGTCGACAGGCTGGTCATCAAGACGGGCCGAAAGCGCCGCGCCGCCGCTTCTCTCGCCGCCTCTTCCACCCCCATGCCCCGCGCCCGCAACTGGTTGGCAAACTCCACGATCAAAATGCCATTTTTGCTGATCAACCCGATCAGCAGGATCATCCCGATCTGACTAAAGATATTGAGCGTATGGCCGAAGTACCACAGTGCCAATAGCGACCCCACCAGGGCCAGCGGCACGGTCAACAAGATTGTCAGCGAATCGCGGAAACTCTCAAATTGGGCCGACAGCACCAGATAGACCAAAAAGATCGCCAGGATGAACGCAAATAACAGGTCCGCTGAACTCTCATCGTATTCTCGACTCTGGCCCGTCAGCGTGGTGCTAAACGAATCGTCGAGCACCTCCTGGGCGACCTCTCGCATCGCCTCCACCCCATCGCCCATCGTATAGCCCGGCGCCAATTGCGCCGACACCGTCGCCGAATTGAAGCGATCGAAGCGATATCTCACCGGCGTTCCGGCCTGCTCTCGCATTCGCACCACATCTTCCAGCGATACCAGCTCACCGTCATCGTTTCGCACCGACAGCTCGCTGAGATCAGCGGGCTCATTGCGCGCCCCCCTCGGCACTTTGGCGATGATGTCGTATTGCGTGCTCTGCCTCAAAAAGGTTCCCATCGGAAGCGACGACAGGTTCATCTCCAGGACCTGGTTGACCTCTTCCACACTCACCCCGAAGGCCGCCGCCCGCTCCCGATCGACCTCCACCATCAGGTCCGGCTGATTGAACTCCAGATCGCTTTGCACAAAGGCAAATTCCTCGCGCTGAAACGCCGCCCGCTGAAACGCCGGGAGTCCATCGCGCAAGGCCTCCGTCTCCAGATTTTGAAGCACGAATTGCACCGGCAGGCCCCCGAAATCATCGGCGATCGTCGCCGGCTGACTCACAAAAGCGTCGCCCATCGGAAACGCCCCCAATCCGCCCTGCAGCATCCCGGCGATCTCGTCCTGGCTTCGCTCGCGCTCGTCGGCGTCATTGAGCACCACAAAGTGAAACCCCGAATTCACGGTCTGATCGGCCCCAAAGCTCGGCGACGACACCGTCATCATCAATTCACGCTCCGGCACCTCTTCTTTGATATACTCCATGGTGTCCACCATGTAGCGATCCATATACTCCGCATTGGTCCCCTGGGGTCCGTCGGCAAAGATCCGGAATTCGCCCCGATCCTCATCGGGCGCCAGCTCATCGGGCAGCGTCTGATAGAGCCCATAGGCCCCCGCCAGGGCGGCGGCGATGATCCCAAAGGTGATCCACCTCACCTTCATATAGGCGTCCAATTCCCCCTTGTAGAGCGTCGCCAGCCCATCGAAAAAGGGCTGAGTCACGCGCCGAAACCAGGGCAATTTATCGCGCTTCTTCAACAGCTTCGCCGACAGCGCCGGCACCAGCGTCAACGCCGACAGCGACGACAGCAGGATCGTCCCCGCCATCACCAGCCCGAACTCCCAGAAGAGATCCCCCGTCACCCCATCCATCACCAGGATCGGAAAAAATACTGCGATCAGTGAAAGCGTCGTCGCCACCACCGCGAAAAACACCTCCCGGGTTCCCGTGATCGCCGCATCTCGGGGCGACATCCCCTCCTCGATCTTGCTATATACATTCTCCAGCACCACGATGGAGTCGTCGACCACCAGCCCCAGCGCCAGTACCAGCGCCAATAGCGTGAGCACATTGATCGACAACCCGGCCACCACCATCACCATAAAGGAGCCGATGATCGCCACGGGGATCACCAACAGTGGGATCACCGTCGTTCGAAACTCGCCCAAAAAGAAGAAAATCACCCCGATCACGATCAGCAGGGCGATAAAGATCGTCTGCGCCACCTCCCTGACCGAGTTCCGAACGTGGGTCGTCCCATCGAAGACGGCCTCGGCGCGCACATCATCGGGCAGATTCGCCTGGATATTGGCCAGCCTGATCTTGGCCTCATCGACCACGTCGATCTGGTTGGCGTCGCTTCGCGGCGTCACCACCACCATCACTGTCTGCTCTCCATTGGTCCTCAGGCCCCCCCGCTCATCGGTAGGTGACAGCTCGATCTGAGCGACGTCGGCAAGGCGCACGATCTCATTATCCTGGCGTAGAAGTACCACCTCCTCGAAATCCTGCTCCGTCCTCAAGCGGCTCGACGCACGCACCGTCAGCTCCACCTCATCGCCGTCGATGCGCCCCGAGGGAAGCTCCACATTTTGTGCCTGCACCGCCGCCCGTATATCCTGGGCCACCAGGCCGTAGGCCGACATCTTCGTGGGATCGAGCCACAGCCGCATGGAAAAGGTCTTCGAGCCCCAGATATTGACCCCCGACACGCCGGGGATGGTCTCCATCTGATCCTGGATCCGATTCTCAGCGAGCTCCGTCAGCTCCATGGGATCGCGCTGATCACTGGCCACCCGGATATAGTACACCGGCCGCCCCTCGGCATCGTCCAGACTCACCACCGGGGGCTCCGCATCCACCGGCAGATCGCCGGTCGCTCGAGCGACCCGGTCGCGCACATCATTGGCCGCCTCATCGAGGTCCACCGTTCCCCGCTCAAACTCCACCACCACCGTGGATCGATCCTCGCGACTCACCGACTCCAGGGAGCGAATGCCCTGAATGGTCGTGATCTCCGCCTCCAAAGGCTCCGTGATCTGGTTTTCGATCACCTCGGCGTCGGCCCCCGGATACATCGCCGTTACCGTCACCTCCGGCGACGCCGTCGCCGGAAGCTCGCGCACGCCGAGTTCCAGGATCGATAGCAGCCCAAGCACGACCACCACGATCGCCCCCACCGCTGCCAACACCGGCCGCCTGACACTTAATGACGCCAGATCCTTCATCGAGACTCCTCGACGTCACCCTGGCGAAGCATCCGCTCCAGGTCCTGGCGCAAACCCCAGCTCTCTCGCCTCCGCTCCTGCTCCCAATCGGGGCCCACCTCCCCATCGGGATGACGCGCCCCCTCCGGATCCACCGCATCGCCTTCATTGATCAGGTCATAACCCACCAGGATGAGGTCTTCGCCTCCCTCCAACCCCTCGGTGATTTGAACCCGATCGCTTCTTCGCTCCCCGGTCTCCACCTCCACCTCTTGGGCCTTGCCGTCCTCAGCCACCCATACCGAGGGCCCTTCCGCCGACTGAACGATCGCCGACGCCGGTACCACCACCGACTCCTCGGACTCGCCCAGCACCAGCCTCAGCCGCACCGGCAATCCCGGCACAAGCCCCCGCTCTGCGTTGTCGATCTCTGCCTCCACCCTCAAGGTTCGGCTGCCCTCGCTCAGCGCCGACTCCGTGCGGCTGACCTCTGCGCGCTGTATCTCGCGCCCCTCTTCCATCACAAAATAGACTTCCTGTCCCTTCTCCACCCTCGTGGCGTGTCGTGCGGGCACCGAAAAACTCAGCGCAAGGGGATCGACCTGACGCACCGTCGCCACCGTTTGCTGGGCACTGAGCACCGCCCCGGGGCTGACGTGACGAAGACCCACAACCCCCGCAAAGGGGGCCCTGATCTGGCGTTTATTGATCTCCGCATCCAGCTCATCGATCCGCGCCTCCATCAGGGCCAACTCCGTCTCCACTTCGTCGACCTCCTGGCGGGCGATCCCGTCTCGCTCATAGACTCGCTGGCGCCGCTCCACCTCCGTCTCCAGAAATTGGCGCTCGCGATCGGCGGCCCTGCGCTGGGCCTGAAGCTCATCGCTGACCTGCCTGACCAACACCTGGCCCTGATCGACGGCCTCGCCTTCCTCAAAGCCCAACTCCGCGATCCGCGCCGTCACCTCGCTCTCGATGGTCAGCTCCTCGCTGGCCTCCAAGATCCCCATCGCCCCCACGCTCTCCACCCAGTGTTGGCGTTCCACCTCCTGGACCACCACCGCCGCCGCCCCCCCGTCCTGCGGCGGGCCCTCCTGCTCCTCGGCCACCGATGAATCCAGCGTTCGCTGATAGCCCGCCCAACTCACCGCACCGATCACCAATGCGATGACCACCACTCGTATAATCACTCGTCGACTCGCCACGTTACATCCTTTTCGCCATCGTACCACTGCAGGGCCACCGTAACGTCAACGCCATCTGCGCAGCGTCAACTCGCTTCGATCTTTTTTCTCTCTTTCGCTTCATCCACCTTGCACCCCGATGGCCCTTCTGCTATATACGTTTGCGTCGGCGAGGCAACTCGCCGTAAATCTCTCGAGGAAAGCCATCCTGAATTTTGGTTTTTCGGTTTTTGATCACGCGCAACCATGGTGTCCTTGGTGACCCCCTCTGGTAGAGCTGAGCAAGACTTGAGCAGTTCAAAAAAAGAGCTGGCATGTCCAAGAGAAACAATATCTGACAGGTGTCCGATATTGACTAACCCCTCTTCGTGTCTCTATTTGAGAGAGCGGAGAATAATTGCATCGCAGCACCCAACGAGGAAAGAGCATGTCGAAAACAGGTAGAGTAAAATGGTTCAACGAAGACAAAGGCTACGGCTTCATCGAATGTGATGATGGTAGCGAGGACGTCTTCCTTCACTTCAGCGCCCTCAACCAGTCCGGCTTCAAGACGATTGCCGAAGACGCGGCCGTCGAATTTGACGTCGAAGAGGGTCCAAAAGGCCCCAAAGCTGCGAACGTGACCCAGCTTTAATGCTGATACGCGTTTAGCGCTTGAACACCCAACGCCCCGCTCCCTCCTCGGAGGTGCGGGGCGTTGGCTTTTCTTGACCATGGAAGCCACCCCACCCAGGCCTCCGACCACCGGGGTCATTCCACCCCCCCTGTGCCAGCCCGGCACACCCCTTGCTGCTATACTTGGATAGAACTGTTCCTACAAATGACTATTTGATGAGGTAGGCGCTCATGGCACAGACGCCCCAAAACCACGCTCCAGCTCCCCGCCGCTCCGGGCTTGCTCCCGTGGCCATCCTGGGGATTCACCTCTTCGGGGTGGTGGCCATCGCCACGGGCCTGGGCCTGGTGGCTATCCCCGGCACCGCCCACCTCAACACCCTGCTCAACGCCGGCCAGCAAAGCGCCTCCATCGGTCAATCCCTCCTGTTCAGCGGCCTCTTTCACCTCCTCTTGTCGGCCCTGATCTGGTTTGGACTGGCCTTCGTCGGTGAATCGCTCTGGAAGCGCCGCAACGGAGGCCCAGCCCCGACGCGCGTTATTCGACCCGCCCGCGGTTCCATCTACGTCGAATTCTTGGCCATCATCCCCGTCTTTTTGCTATTGCTCTTCGGCCTCATTCAGCTCGTTCTCCTCAACCTCGGCAGCGCCCTGAGCCACGTCGCCTCCTACGAGGCCGCCCGCACCGCCTGGGTCTGGGAGGCCGAGTTGCCCGAGCACCAGGTCTCCGGAACTCCCACCACCGGCTGGGGACAACCCGCCGTGCCCCAGGTGACGATGAACGATGTCGAGGATCGCATCCGCATCGCCGCCTCTCTCGTCATGACCCCCATCGCCGCCGGTGACTACTCCATCGACGAGGGCGGCGACTTGACCCCCGAATTCGAGGCCATGCGCCACTCCATGACCGGCCGCTTCGGCATGCCTCCCGGGGACAGCTCCCTGGGCGAAACGGAAGCTCAGGCCATGGACGCCATCGCCAACTTCAACCGCGACCCCTCCCTTCGACGCTCCCTGGACTCCTCGCGCATCCACATTCGCGCCTGGCGTAAATTTACCTTCGCCTACCTCTCCACCGAGGTCCTCGAGGTCATCCAGGAGCCCAACCGCGTCGGCGCCCGCATCGCCTACTACCAGCATATGAGCATGCCCTTTGTGGACGCCGTCTTCGGTGAAACCGACCACCCCCGTGGCTCCCGCGGTGGCCACTACGTGCGCTGGGAAGTGGAACACGCCTTCCCTCGCCAGCGCCACTCTGCAAACCGCACCATTCCCAGTGGATAAGCCCCCTTTGCGCCACCCTCGGTGCCGCACTTTCACCCCTTGAGGTACGCCCATGTTCACCGCCATCTCGCCCCGTCGCCTCGCCCAGCGAAGCCGTGATGCCCACCGCCATCAGGGCGGTGCCGTCGCCCTGATGGCCCTGGCGGCAATCATGCTCATCGTCCTCACCAGCCTCATCCTCTTCGACGTCGCTGAGCTGGGCACAGAGAAGACTCACCTTCAGACGGCCACCGATACCTCCGCCTACTCCCAGGCCACCATCGAAGCCCGCACCATGAATATGATGGCGTTTACCAACACCGGTAAACGCATGACCATGGGCATGGTCAATACCTACCTGAGCATGAATCAATGGCTTTTGTGGGCCGCCCAGATCGCCACCATCGGCGAGATCCTGGGCTTTGTGATGATGTTCGTCCCCGGCCTCAACGCCATTGGCAACCAGATCCGTGAGGCCTCTAACGCCATACGCAGCTTACAGAGCGGCGAGGAGAGCGTGCGCAATACGGTGGCCTCGAAGAGCGCCAAGACCTATTTTCGCTACTGGTCGATGTGCAGTTGCGGCTTCTTATGCTCCTACCCCTGTCGAAAACGCATGCGCTACGACCAGGCCCAGGGCGGACTCACCGCCTTCTGGGAGTGGTGGGCCCCCTCTGGCGGCGACGTTCCCTTCACCCCCTTTGACCCCCGTGGGTGCAGCGGCTCCACGGCCGTCACCCGCTTCGACCCCTCTGGCGGCAAGAAGTACGGCCAGCTCAGCTGCGCCAACGACGACATCTACAACTGGAGCCCCCAGTCCCTGATCACCGACTACTACGGCCGCGACCTTCTGGCCTACGACAACTACCAGCGCTACATGGAGGCCCTGTCGCCCTATTGGTCCTGGACCGAGGGCGTGACCCGCGGCATGGCCAACTCCGCCCCCATTACCGTCAGCTACCCCTCGCCGGATTTTGAAAACAACGACGCCTTCGACAAGACCGTCCCCGTCGTCCGCGGCCAGTGGAACGACACCTGCGAGCGGGCCTACGACCACGACCGGGGCTGGACCAGCCCCATGGGCCTTGACTACATCCTCAAAAATGCCATCGGCATGGCCAGCGGCGGAAGCTTCGGCGGCAGCATCGCCAGCGGTTTCGGCGAGATCATCGCCCTGGTCATGATCGGTCAGGCCACCCTCAGCTCCAATCCCCTGGCCGATACCGTGGTCACCCCCCGAGGCTGGGATACCTTTTGCGAGGACGTCCTCGCCGACCTCTTCCAGAGCGCCCAGGGCGGCGGCGGCCCCTTCAGCGGCCTCGGCTTTCAGGGCGGCAATAACTACGTCAGCGGCTTTCGCGAATACGGCGAGCCCTATCTGCTCCAGGACTACGGCGGTGACCGCGCCCAGTGGCTGATGGACTCCTCGACCCTCACCTTTGGCTTTCGCCCCAACGCCAACCGCTTTAGCGCCGCCGCCGACAATTACGACGTCTTTGGAGCCAACCCCAGCTATACCCACCTGGGCACCGAGGCCGGAGGCACCTGGGCGATGTCGCGCAGCGAGATCGCCTTCCAGGGCGGCACCCCCAACGCCTGGTCCCCGGAGTGGACAGCCCGCATGCGCCCCGTCGCCCTCCTCGACGAGTGGAACGCCTACCCCGACGACTTCGGGCTCACCGACGGCTTCTACGAGTTGGAAAATACCTTCATGCACACCACCACCTATGCCCACGCCCTCAATAGCGACGGCAACCTCATCACCCATCCCCACGACGCCGGCGATGTCACGAACGCGCTGATCTCGGAAGTCCTTGCCATCGACGCCGCCCTTCGCGGCCTCGACAACCAACACCTGGAGGGCCTCGCCAAATGAATCCCCTCAACTCCATCCATACTTTTATTCGCGATGACCAGGACGGCGCCGCCCTCACCGAATTCGTCATCACCCTTCCCATCTTTTTGGCCTTCTTCGGCATCATCTAC
>CAYQBU010000073.1:0-17693 GCA_964415785.1 uncultured Bradymonadales bacterium | reverse complement strand
GTCACCATCGGTGGAGTCGGTGATCCAGAGGACGAGGCGTTCGGCGGAGGGGACGACGGCGAGGTAGAGGGCGGGGACGACGAGGAGGGTGAGGGCCATGGAGCCCAGGAGTCCGCCGATGGTGGCGATCGCCAGGGGTTGCATCAACTCGGCGCCGTCGCCGAGTCCGAGGGCGAGGGGGAGCATGCCGAAGACGGTGGTGGCGGTGGTCATGAGGATGGGTCGAAAGCGGATGCGGGCGGCCTGGAGGCAGGCGTCGAGGATGGGGAGTTGGTCTTGTTGGCGGGCGATTTCAATAGACTCGACGAGTAAAATGGCGTTGTTGACGACGATGCCCACGAGAAGGATGCCTCCGAGTAGAACGGGGGCGCTCAGGGGGTGGCCCAGGGCCCAGAGGAGGGCGATGACGCCGATGAGGGCCAGGGGGGCGGAGGCGACGATGATCAGGGGGTTGATGAAGCGCTCGTACTGAACGGCGAGGACGACGAGGACGAGAAAAAGGGCGAGGAAGATGACGGTGCGCATCTCGCGGGCGGTCTCCTCGATGACCTCCTGTTCGCCGTCGAAGATGAGGCGAAAATCGTCGGGGAGGTCGCGGGATTGGATGCGGTCGGCGATGGCGTCATTGACGGCGGCGAGGTCGGTGAGCTCGGTGTTGATGTCGCCGCTCATGCGCAGGATGCGCACCTGATTTTCTCGTTCGATGCGGGCGGGGCCTTCGCCGAGTTCGAAGGTGGCGATGTCGGAGAGGGCGATGGGCTCGCCCTGGTGGCGATCGATCATGAGGTTGCCCAGGTCTTCGGGATGGCGGACCTGGTCGCGGGGAAGCTGGAGGCGCAGGTCGTATTCGCGGTTGGCGACGACGTAGCGACCGGGGACGTTGCCGCGGACGGCGCGCTGGGTGGCGCGGCCGATCTGGTCGATGCGCAGGCCGCGGTCGGCGGCGGCGTGGCGGTCGACCTCGATATTGAGCATCGGGGAGCGTCCGGAGCGGCGGCGGTCGAGGTCGGTGAGGCCTGGTATATCCTGGAGGTGGGTCAGCAGGTCCTCGCCGAGGCGGTCGAGCTCTTCGAAGTCGTCGCCGACAATGCCAAAGGAGACCGAGGAGCCGTCGGCGGTGGTGCGAATGCCGGGGAGCCGGGGTGGGCGAGCGAAGCTGCGGGCGCCGGCGATATGGAGATCGTCGAGGCGTTGGCGGATCTCCTCGGTCCAGGCCTGGGCACTCATGTCGGGGCGCTCAGAGGCGGGGGTGAGCTGGACGGAGTAGCGGATGCGGCCGCTTCTCTCGTTGACGACGCCGCCGCGCAGGGTTCCGCCGATGAGGCCGAAGTAGTGCTCGACGTGGGGCATGGACTCGATGGTCTCTTCGACCTGCTGGGCTCGCCGATAGCTTTGCTGGGGCGTGGCGCCGGAGGGGAGCTGCATGAAGACGCCGACGTCGCCGTCGTCGACGGGGGGCAAAAATTCGCGGCTCAGTTCGTCGCCGCCGTAGATGGCGCCAATGAGCCCGGCGAGGGCGACGATGAGGACAAAAGCCCGGCGTTTAAAGGCGGCTTCGGCGAGGTGCAGGTAGAGAGCGCGGATGGCCTTTAGGCCGGCGTCGAAGGCTCGGATGGGGGCGCTTTTCGCCAATCCGCTCTGAAAGCGGATGCGATCGAGGAGGGCGCTGAGCATGGGGACGAGGGTCAGGGCGGCGATGAGAGACGCCAGGAGGGCGAAGGCGATGGTGGCGATGAGCTCGCGAAAGAGGAGGGCGGCGATGCTGGTGATAAGCAAGAAGGGGAGGACGGCGACGATATTGGTCATGGTGGAGGCAAAGATGGCGCTCTGGACCTCCTGAGCGCCGTCGAGGGCGGCCTGATGGGCCGGTTTTTGGTATTCGCTGCGGTGGCGGTCGATATTTTCGAGCATGACGATGGCGTTATCGATCAGCAGGCCAACGCCGAGGGCGAGTCCGCCGAGGGTCATGATATTGAGGTTGAGGCCCACGATGCCCATCATGGCGAAGGTGGCCATCATGGCGACGGGGATGGTCAGTCCGATGATGAAGGCCTTGCGCAGGCTGCCCAGGAATAGGAGCACGACGATCATGGCCAGGAGGCCGCCGAGGAGGGCGGCGGAGGTGACGGCGCCGATGGAGTTGTGGATAAAGAAGGAGCGGTCGCGGGTGACCTCCATGTCCAGGTGGTCGGGGATAAATCCGGAGCGCTCCAGGCGCTCGATCTCGTCGCGCAGATCGTCGATGACGGAGACCGTATTGGCGTCCGGTAATTTGGTGACCGAGACGCGGCTGGCGGTGGCGCCGTCGAGGCGGGCGAAGACGCGTTGGTCGGCCGTGCCGTCGACGACGTCGACGACCTCGCGGAGGCGGATGAGGGCCGGGCGGTCTTCGGTAGAGATCAGGAGGTTTTCGATGTCGTCGACGCTCTCGACGCGGGCGTCGATGCGGGCCATGACATCGAAGGTGGGAGAGGTGACCTGGCCGAGGGCGATCTCGAGGTTGTCGTCGCGAAGGGCGGTGTCCAGATCGTCCCAGGTCAGGCCGTAGTGGAGGAGGCGGTGCTGATCGACGAGGAGTTGGATCTCGCGGCGCTCGCCGCCGGCGACCTCGACGCCGCCGACGCCGGGGACGGTCTGGAGGCGGGGGACGAACTGGTCCTCGAGCCAGTCGCGGACGTCGCTAGAGGATTGGAGGCTGGAGCGGATGCCGAGCTCGAAAATGGGCGACTCTGAGGGGTCGGATCGGGAGATGCGGGGAGGTTCAGCGTGGGAGGGCAGTTGGGTGCGGGCGAGCTCCAGGTTGCGGGCGGCGTCCTGGAGGGCCTTGTCCATGTCGGTGCCATAATCGAAGATCAGGCGGACGTGGGCGCGGCCCTCGGCGGCGCCGCCCTCCAGGGTCTGGAGGCCCTCGGTGGCGGCCAATTGTTGCTCGAGGACGCGGGTGACCTGCTGTTCCAGGACCTGGGGCCCTGATCCGGGCACATTCACGGTGATGCGAAGCTGGGGGTAGACGATCTCGGGCATGAGATCGACGGCGAGGCGGTCGGCGAAGAAGAGGCCGAGGACGATGGCCAGGGCGGTGAGGGCGAGGGTGCCCACGGGGTGGCCGATGGCCAGGGCGGTGACGCCTCCCCCGGCGCGGTGTTGTGGATCGGCCATCGACTAGCCCGAATCAGGGACGTTCAGCTCCAGGAAAAAGCTGGCCCCGAAAATCCAGAAGGCAAGTCGAAGCGGTGTGCTTTGTCGCGCTTAGCCGGCGTGCATAGCGAAGAAGAGGCGCAGGTGGCGAAGGTAGTCGTCCTCATTTTGGGCATAGAGGGAGTTGTGATCGCCGCGCTTAAAGAGGACGAGGCGGTTCTGGAGGCTGCCGGCCCAGGTGTGGAGGCGGCGGGCGTGGCTGGCGTTGACGAGGTGGTCGTGGCGGGCGTGCAAGATGAGGAGGGGACGATCAAAATCGGCGACCTTCTGGTGGTGATCCAGGTGGTCGAGAACCTCGTCTTTGATGATCTCGTAGGTGGTGTCGAGGTCGCGGGGGCTGACGCGAAGGAGGATGCGCTCCAGGACGTCGGCGATGGGGCTGTCGAGGATGAGTCCGGCGACGTCGGGGTACAGAGAGACGAGGTGGACGGCAAAGATGGAGCCGATGGAGCGACCAAAGGGGATGAGGCGGGAGGGGTCGACGTCGAGGTGGTCGACGATGGCCGGGATGTCCTGGAGTTGGCGATAGAGCCCGGGGGTGCCCGTGGAGTCGCCGTAGCCGCGGTACTCGACGAAGAAGGCGTTGAGGCCTATGTCGTTGAGGATATCGGCCATGTCGGGGACGTAGTCGGCGACGGTTTCGCCATTGCCGTGAAAGTGGACGACCGTATGGGCCTTATCGTCGATATGATGATGAGAGCAGGCCAGTTCGGCGCCTTCGACCTCGACGACGACGGTGTCGTCGGGGGCGTCGGGGCGGGGGAAGAAATAACTGCGCGTGATGCGCGGGTGGTCGAGCAGCGAGCCCTGAGCAGCCATAGAGAGTTCCGATTAAAAATGAAGTGAAATCAGGGGTGGAAGTCGCGGGCGAGGCGAAAGCCGGTGCCCGCCGAGCGGGTGGTGGGGGGTTTATAGAAATGGACGGGGAGTCTACACATCTCGGGGGTAGAGAACCAGCAGCCGCCGCGAAATGGGATGAGGTCGTCGTCGGTGATGGAGTCGGGATCTTTGGTGTCCGGCAGGCACCAATCACGGATATTACCGGCGGTGCCGCGAACGCCATAGGGGCTTTGGTCGAGGGGGTATTGGTCGATGTCGACAGGGCCCGGGGCGTCGTCGGTGCTGTGGAGCATGCGGCACCAGGAGGGGTCGAGGAAGTCGCCCCAGGGATAGAGGCGGCCATCGACGCCGCGGGCTGCCTTCTCCCACTCGCTGGAGGTGGGAAGGCGCCAGGGCTGGCCGGATTGACGGCGCATCCAGTGGGCGTATTCGCGAGCGCTATGCCAATCGACGAGGCTGACCGGTTGGCGAAGGAAGTTGTCGACGTCGGGCCGGGCCGTAAAGCGGCCGTCGCTGAGGCGATGATAGACGAGGTCGCCGCCATCGATGCCCAGATTGCCGACGTTTCGTGGGCAACAGCGCAGCGCGTCGTCATGGCGACCGCGGGCGACGAGGTCGTTGAGAAAGGTCAGGTATTGGCCGTGGGTAACGGGGTCGCGACAGATGACGAAGGGGTCGATCCAGCGCTGAGAGATGTCGGGCATGTCGGCGGATTGGTCGGGCCCGCCACGAATAAAGGGACCGCCTGGGATATAGATATGATGAGGGGCGAGCTCGTCTTCGAAGGGCAGCTCGATGTGAAAGGAGGGATCGCCCTCGGGGTGGCCGCGCCAGTGCTGTTGGCGGGCGATATGGAGGGGGTAGTTGACGGGGGTGCGGCCCGTGGCCTCGATGCGCAGCAGGTAGCTGCCCATGGGGAGTTCATGGTCGTGAATCGGGGTGTGGCCGAGGGTGCGCTTGAGGCCGGGGATCAGGCGGCGATCCTGCTGGAGATGGCGGAAAATGATGATGCGAGCGCCCGAGGGGCGGGTGCGCATGGAGAGGCTTCCGCGGCCGGCGAGGTAGTCGTCGTAGAGGCCGGTATTGTGGGCCCGAATAAAATACTCCAGGGAGTTGGCGCGGGTGACGTCTCGGCTGGCCTCGGCGTCGCGGTGTTCCTCGACGTAGATGGTGGCCAGGCGGTCGTGAGCCTCGTCGAGGTTGGGGGCGTGGGCGAGGGCGGTGTCCAGGCTCTGGATGGCACGTGTGCGATGGGCATCGGCCTCGCGAACCAGGATCTCGGCTTCTTCCTCCAGAGACCAGGCGTGCTTTTTGTCGTCGATGGGGGCGGCCCGAGAAATATTGCGGAGAAGGGAGCGCGATTCGGAGCGGAGGCGACGGGCCCGTTGGCGCAATTGGTCGGCGAAGGGGAGGAGCTCGTCGGCCTCGTCAATGAGGGTGAAAGCCTTGCGACGGCGGGTGGAGCCGATGCGCCAGTTGTTGAGCTCTTCGGCGAGGGCGCCGGCGTCGCGAGTGCGATCGGCGGGGTCGCGGGACATGGAGCGCAGGCAGATGTCGATGAGGTCCTGTGGGGTGCTTCCGTCGATGCCCGGTTGGTGCTGGAGGCCCTCGATGACCTGGAAGAGAACGTTGGCGGTGGTGGGCCCGTCGAAGGGGCGTTGACCGTCGAGAATGGTAAAGAGGATGGCCCCCAGGGAGTAGACGTCGCTGGCGGGCCCCATGGTGTCGAGCGCCCCGTGGGCCTGCTCGGGTGGCATATAGGCGGGGGTGCCGACGATGGTGCCCTGGTGGGTATCGATGGCGGAACGACGTTGGTGCATGGAGGGCATGGCCTCGGCAACCATGTCCGCGGGTTGGTCGCCGTCGAGGATGTCGTCGCCAAAAGGAGTGTTGGCGGCCGGAGAGATCGCTTTGGCCAGACCCCAGTCCAGGAGCTGCACCTCGCCGAAGTCTCCGACCATGATATTGGAAGGCTTGAGATCGCGGTGGATGATGCCCCGGGAGTGGGCGTAGGCGACGGGCTCGCAGAGGCGGTCAAAGATCTCGATGAGGTCGTGAAAATGGGCGTTCCAACTTCGCTGGTCGCGTCCGTCGTAGTCGCGGTGAGTCTGGGCAATGACCCGGGAGAGCGTGCGCCCTCGGACCTCACGCATGGTAAAGAAGTAGCGGCCATCGTCGAGTTGGCCGAGCTCATGGACGGGGACGATGCCCGGGTGTTGGAGCTGGGAGGTCAGCCGGGCCTCCTCGAGAAATCGAGCCAGGGTTTGGCCGTTGTCGAGGTGTTCGGGGCGAACGACCTTGAGGACCATGCGGCGGCATAGATCGGGGTCGATGACGCGGTAGACCTCGCCCATGCCGCCGCGACCGATGATGCCGAGGTTTATGAAGCGGCCAAGCTTGTCGGGGGGTTTGCGCGACGCCCCCGGCGGAATACTGGGGCAATGCTCCGCTGGAAAGAGGTTTTTAGGGGAGGAGACTCGGGAACGGGCATGAAGCTCGGGCAGGTGCGAATAGGTGCTTTTTCGCTGGAAGGGGTTGGAGGCCACCACCTCAGGGGAAGGGGTCTCAAAGGTATGATCGATGGCGTCGTCGCCCTGGGCGAGGCTGGAGGCGTCAGGATCTCGAGGGCCAGCGAGGGTCACAGCGTGGGCGAGATTGTCCAGCACGCGATGATCATCACTGCTAAGTGCATGGTCATCGGCCAACTCGTCGATCGCTCGATGAAAGCCTTTGTCTGTGTTGTCACCCATGAGTTTTCAGCATGCTCACGATACGGAAAAGGTATAGTCGTGATCAGTGTGACTGCATTGGCCCTGGAGGGCAAGGGGGGAGGTGGGGTAAGGGAGGATTACGAGTCTTTGGGATGATCTATTTTACAAGGAAGGAAGAAACGATGTCAGAGCACGTTCAGATCGACAAATCTCAGGCAATGACGACGATCCTCTTCGATCGAGAAAAGAAGAAGAATGCCCTGACGCTGGGGATGTATGAGGCGGCGGCGGACGCTCTGGTGGAGGCGTCGTCGGAGGGCGCTTGCGTGGTGCTGGGGAGCACGTCGGACCATTTTACGGCGGGCAATGACCTGATGGATTTTATGAGCAACCCACCGACGGGAGAGGATAGCCCTGTCTACCGGTTTTTGGTGGAGCTCAGGCGCTGCGAAACGCCGGTGTTGGCGGCGGTCGATGGGTTTGCGATTGGGATTGGAACGACCCTTCTCTTTCACTGCGATCTGGCGTGGTCGACGGCGTCGGCGAAGTTCAAGATGCCCTTTGTGGATCTGGGTCTGGTGCCGGAAGCGGGGGCGAGCGCGATCCTGCCGGCGATGGTGGGTCATCGAAAAGCGGCGGAGTTGCTCTATTTTAGCGATTTCTTTGGTGCCGACGTCGCCGAAGAGGCGGGGATCATCAATGGCGTGGCCGACGGCGACGTTCTGGAGTTCGTCCAGGGCAAGGCCAGAGAGCTGACGGAGAAGCCGGCGGAGGCCCTGAAGTTAACGAAGGGATTGCTTCGCCAGAGCGATAACGAGGCCGTGGACGAGGCGATGGCCAAAGAGGCAAAGATCTTTGTAGAGCGCCTTCAGTCCGAAGAGTTTATGAAGGTCGTGGCGTCGTTTCAGTGAGTACAGAAATCGGAAGTCGGAAGGCAGAAGTCGGATAGGAAACCCCGAAGGGAAGGAAAATCTCCGCCGAAATTGTAGTTTGTCGACCTGATCCGGATTATTCATGAGACGTCGAGACGCGCCCTGAGCGCGCTGGGAGCATCGCGACCGAGTACCCCTGGGTGGAGCGAAGGAGTACTCTTGGGGTTCGCGGAGTTAGTGGATACAGAGGTGACCTGAAGCCCCTCAGTTCCGCCGGTACGGGAGCTGAGGGGGATCAGAGCGGAGATTAGAACTGGTCGGGGTCTTGCTCCTGGAAGGCCTCGTCGAAGTTCTCGCGGATCTCTTCGCGGAAGGAGTCGGCGCGTTCATCGAAGTCGGAGAGGGCCTCGTCAACGTCTTCACCGGAGGCTTCGGCCTGGCGTTCGATGTCGTCGCGCATCTCATTGAGGCCCTGTTCGACGCGATCCCATCCCCGTTGGTCATCGTCGGCGGGATCTTCGATGACGCCGCGGACATCCTCGGGGGAATCATCGTCGTCAGCGGCGGCGGTGCGCCCGTCGGCATCGTCGCCGTGGGCGGCTTCGTCGTCATCCTCGTAGGCGGTGTCACCGGCGGCGGTGTCTTCGGGATGGTCGTCAGCGGTATCGTCAGTGACGTCCATCGTGGGGGTTGGCTGGTCGGGATCGTCATAATCTTCGGGTTCGCAGGCGAAGGTCAGGGCCAGCGTCAGAGCGGCGAAGAGGATAACCAGAGGTGATCGCAACATGATGGCCTCGCAGTTTAGAGTCTTGGTCAAGAGGGGGTCGCCCCTCGGTGAAACTAAAAAGTAGACGCCATCGACGGGCCACCAAATCGAGGGGGACGGTTGCCGAGGGGGATTGGCTGCCTACAATAGCGGCGCCGCGAGATATTGAGTAAACCGCGACCCCATGTGAGGAGTAGAGATGAGCAAGGCAGAAGAGACGCGTCAGTTTGAAGCGGAAGTCAGCCAGATCCTGAAGCTAATGATCCATTCGATGTATTCGAATCAGGAGGTGTTCTTAAGGGAGTTGATCTCGAATGCGTCGGACGCCATCGACAAGCTGCGCTTTGAGGCGCTCTCCGACGAGGAGGTCTACGAGGGTCAGAGCGATCTCTATATCGAGGTGGAGGCCGACGAGGAGGCGTCGACGATCACGGTGCGCGATACAGGCATCGGGATGAGTCGAGAGGAGGTCGCCGAGAATATCGGGACCATCGCCCGCAGCGGGACGAAGCGCTTTTTGGAGCAGATGAGCGGAGATGAGCAGGCGGACTCCAAGCTTATCGGCCAATTTGGGGTGGGGTTTTATAGCGCCTTTATCGTGGCCGATAAGGTGGAGTTGAAGACGCGTCGGGCCGGCGAGGAGATGGGGGTGGCCTGGAGTTCGACGGGCGAGGGGGAGTACACGATCGGTGATGTGGAAAAAGAGGAGCGGGGCACGGAGATCGTGTTGCACCTTCGCGAAGAAGGCGAGGAGTTTTTGGCGCCATCGCGCATCGAGTCGGTGGTGCGGCGCTACTCGGATCATATCTCGTTTCCCATCTTTTTGGTGGATGAGTCCAATGAGGATGAACCGCGGCGACAGATCAATGAGGCTTCGGCGCTGTGGACGCGCTCGCGCGACGCCATCGAAGACGAGGAGTACGCCCAATTCTACAAGCACGTGGCCAAGGCGTTTGATGAGCCCCTGACCTGGAAGCACAGCAAGATCGAGGGGATGCTCAAGTTTACGCTGCTCTTCTATCTGCCCACGGAGCGGCCCATGAATCTGGGGCCGGCCAACGAGAGCCAGGGCGGCGTGAAGCTATATGTGAAGCGGGTCTTTATCCTGGATGACGCGGAGATGTTCTTGCCGCGCTATCTGCGTTTTATCCGCGGGGTGGTGGATTCCGACGATCTGCCGCTGAACGTGTCGCGGGAGATGCTTCAGGACAATCGCGTGGTGCGCACGATTCGAAAGACGGCCACCAAGCGAGTGCTGGAGATGTTGAACAGCCTCGATGAGGAGCAATACAAGACCTTCTGGTCGACCTTTGGTGCCGTCTTCAAAGAGGGCGTGGTCGAAGATCAGCGCCGTCAGGAAGAGATCGCCGGATTGCTTCGCTATGCGTCGACGGCCGTCGAGGGCCGCGCAGAAGCGGTGGGCTTTGATGACTATATGGAGCGGATGAAAGAGGGCCAGGAGGCGATCTACTACGTGACGGCCGACACCTACGAAGCAGGGGTGGCGAGCCCGCACCTGGAGATCTTCAAGGACAAAGGGGTGGAGGTCCTGGTGATGACCGATACGGTCGACGAATGGGTGGTGTCGCACCTCAACGACTATAAGGATGTGCCGCTCAAATCCGTGGATCGAGGAGCGCTGGATCTGGATTCGCTGGGCAAGCAAGAAGAAGACGGCGATGCAGAGAGTGACCAGGAAGAGAGCAGCGAGGAGAGCGAAGAGGTCGATGAGGCCTGGAAGCCGGTCATCGAGGGGGTGGCAAAAGCGCTGGGGGAGCAGGTCAAGGAGGTCAGGCTGTCCAAGCGGTTGACGGACTCGCCGGCCTGCCTGGTGCGCGAGGAATGGGAGATGGGCGAGCGGATGCGACGGCTGCTCAATCAGGCCGGCGAAGAGGTGCCGGCGGGAACGCCGACGCTGGAGCTCAATCCGAAGCACAAGTTGGTCAAGCGTCTTCAGGGAATGGATAAGGCGGCCCAACAGGAGTGGGGCGAGCTATTTTTGGACCAGGCCCGGTTGAGCGAAGGCTCGACGCTGGACGCGCCGGCGGTCTTTGTGCAGCGTCTCAATCGCCTGATGGGCGAGTTGGCGACCGACGAGGCTGAATAAGGTGGGAGGTCGCCGCGTCGCCTGAGAGGCGGCGCGGTACCCACACCCCGAAATTTTGAGAGTGAGGAGCAGTAATGCAGAGAGCGCAAAAGAAGAGATGGAAGCGGTGGATTGGTGGCATGCTCGCCGTGGCGATGCTGGGGGCGACGGGGTGCGCCTCGCAGGGACCAGAGACGCCGCAGACCGAGGTCGATGGGCCCATGGTCTACGACGGTGAAATCGAAGAGGATCGCGAGTTTAGCGATGAAGAGATCGAGACCTTTGCGGCGGCCTACGTGGAGGTTACGGCGATTCAGCAGGACTATCAGCGGCGGATGCAGGAAGCGGAGGGCGCCGAGCGTCAGGCGCTGGGCCAGGAGAGCAGCCAGCGCGCGGAGGAGGCGATGGCCGCCCATGGGCTGACGTCACAAGAGTTCAATGAGATCGCGGTGCGCCTGCCCCAGGACGAAGATCTGCGCTCCCGAGTCCAGGCGGCGGTCCAGGAGATGGAGGCGGAGCGGATTCGTGAGACCGAAGAGCAGCTCGATTAATCCCCATTTCGCTGGATCTCGCTGGCGATCTCGTGGGGGCTGGCGGGGCGGCCGGCGACGGAGTAATTTCCGCCCAGCCATTTGCCCAGGTCTTCGCGCTTGCAGCGTTTGGAGCAAAAGGGAAAGTGGTCGTTGTCGGGGCGATAGCCGACTTCGGCCTCGCAGATCGGACAGTGAGGGGTGGGGCGTTGGCTCATGGTCAAGGGGGCTCCGGAGAGGTCGCGATTGACGGTCGGTGATTGTGGAAGTAACAGGCCTGGAGATCAATTCAAACTGGAGTGGAGTGAGCGGATGATGAAAAAAGAAGATCCCTTTGAAACGGCGCTGACGGTTCGGGGCTATGAGATGGACGCCTTCGGCCACGTTAACAACGCGGTCTACGTCCAGTATTTCGAGCATTGCCGGTGGATGGCGTTTCAGGAAATGGGCGATGCCTGGCTGGAGGGCGGATACCTGTCGGTGGTGGTGCGTAAATTGGAGGTCGAATACGAGGCGCCGGCGCGGGTCTTCGACGAGCTGCGCGGCCGAGTGTGGGTGGAGTCGGTGGGCCGAACGAGCGTGACCTTTGGTCAGGAGCTGGTCAAAGGCGACGACGACCAGGTGATCGCTCGCGGCAAGGTGATTGCCGTGTGCATCGATGCCGATGGCAAACCGCATCCGCTGCCCGAGAGATGGCAGGAATTCGACGATTAAACTCAACGGTGTATGTTGGCACGCGATATTTGAGAGGAGTAAAAAATGCACGATCAAAAGTTGATCGAACAATTGCAGGCCCTGGTGCCCTTCGACATCAAAGGAGAGATCCAGAATCGGGGCGAGGACCTATTGCGAAGCATCGAAGGAGTGATCGAAGAGGCCTCCGAGGTCGAGGGCGGCCCGTTTTACGCCGGGGAACAATTCGAGTGGGTGGAGCGAATTGAGAATAACTGGGAGGTGATCCGCGAAGAACTGGACGCCGTGCTCCAGGACCGAGAAAAGATCCCCTATTTCCACAAGATTCAAGAAGACCAGACCCGGATCGCCGGCGACGAGAAGTGGCGCACCTTCTTTATGTACGGCTACGGCTATAAGAGCGTCGGCAATTGCGAGCGGGCGCCGAAGACGTCGGCGCTGCTGGAGTCGATCCCGGGGATGACGACGGCGATGTTTTCCATCCTGTCGCCGGGCAAGGTCATTCCCGCCCACCGCGGGCCCTACAAAGGGGTGCTTCGCTACCACCTGGGGTTGCAGGTGCCGGAGAAGAAGGAAAATTGCAGGATTCGCGTCGGCGAGGAGTGGCGCCACTGGGAAGAGGGCAAAAGCCTGATCTTTGACGATACGCGAGACCACGAGGTGCATAACGATACGGATGAGCAACGGGTGGTGCTCTTCGTCGACGTGCTGCGGCCGATGCCGCCGGTCTGGGACATGATGAACCGGGCGCTGGTCAAGGCGATCGCCATGTCGCCCTACGTGCGCGATGCGATGGACAAGCAGGAGGAATGGGAGCTGCAGCATTTTGGGGAGACCAAGGGGACGGAGACCATGTCGATCTGGGAGGTTTAGTCGCTAAGAGCCCAACGTAACGCCATGAAACGTTGGCAAGGCGCGGAAGCTGTGGCAGGGTGGGGCCCTCTCGTAATCTGCCAAGGTCCATTGAGTGGTCGATGCGGTTCGAGGTTTGAACGATTGGCACCAGGTGGGGTGTCGAAAGACGGTATGATTTGTTGGTTGTAATCAATAGAGACGTAAGGGAAATACGCGATGAATAAAAAGAGCAAATTTTTGGTTGGACTCGGCGCTTCTGCAGCACTTCTCTCGGCCCCGTTGGTGGGATGTTCCTCGTCGCCGGATACGGTGGAAGACGAAGAGCCGGCCTTTGAAGAGGTGGAAGAAGACGCCTACGACGTGGAAGAAGACGCCGATTATGGTGACGAAGCGGAAGCGGACTGCGGCGGCGAAGAAGGCGAAGCGGACTGCGGCGGCGAAGAAGGCGAAGCAGACTGCGGCGGCGAAGAAGGCGAAGCAGACTGCGGCGGCGAAGAAGCGGAAGCAGACTGCGGCGGCGAAGATGAGGACTCCTGAGCGGCGTCGGTGAGGCGAATCGGGAGATTCGTCTGGCCGCGATGAATCAGAAGTTTCATCGACGAGCCCGGCGACATGTCGCCGGGCTCGTTGCTTTTTATCCCCCTTAGACGACGAAGGCGATGGTAACGATGAAGGTACGGGCGACGGAATTGGATGTGGGATTGGGGTTTCGGTTTGCCCTGGCCGAGGAGTTGTTGGGCGCTGAAAAGAGCCATGCGAGCTTTTTGGAGATCGCGCCGGAGAATTATCTGGGCGTCGGTGGAAAGCGAAAGCGGTGGCTCCATGAGGCGGCCGAGAAGTGGCCGATTGTATGTCACGGGCTGTGCAGCGATCTGGCGGGGCGCGGGGAGTTCGACGAGCCCTTTATGGCGGAGCTCAAGGGGTTTTTGGAGCAGATGGGAGCGCGGTGGTATAGCGACCATTTATGCCTGACGCACGTGGGTGGGGCGGAGGTCCATGAGTTGATTCCGCTGGCGTTTAATGAGGAGACATTGCAGCGGGCGGCGACGCGGATCGCCAGGGTTCAGGAGTATCTGGATCTACCGCTGGCGGTGGAGAATGTGTCGGCCTACGGCGAGATGCCGCAGGGGACGATGGAAGAGGCGGAATTTGTGTCGGCGATCGTAGAAGAGGCCGATTGCCGGCTGCTTCTGGACGTCAATAACGTCTATGTGAACGCCCATAATTTTGGCTTTGATGGACGCGAGTATATCGAAGCGCTACCGCTGGATCGGGTGGTGGAGATCCACATGGCAGGTCATATCGAGGAGGAGGGCTTGCTGCTGGATACGCATTCGCAGCCCATCGATGAGACGGTCTTCGACCTGTTTCGGTTTGCCCTGGAGAAGCTACCCCATCGTCCGCCGGTGCTGCTGGAGCGCGATGGGAATTTCCCACCGCTGTCGGAGCTGGAGGCGGAGATGAAGCAATTGCTCGAGATCATCGAGGATGTTCATGGATGAGCTGGAAACGGAGCTGCGGCATTGGCTATTGGATCGGGAGCCAGACCCGCCGGAGGGGTTGGATGAGCGCATGCGTCGGGTGTATCGGCGACAGGTGAGGCGAAGTCTGACCAGGGGCGTGCGCCTGGGGCTACCGATCACGCGTCGGCTGGTGGATGAGGAGTGGCTCGATGATGTGATCGGTCAGTGGATGGAGGAGTCGCCGCCGACGACGCGGTTGTACTGGCGGTTGCCGATCGAGTTTGGGATCTGGCTAAGGGAAGAGGCGCCGTTGGAGGTCGCAGAGCTTCCCCATGGGGCGGTGCCGGAGCTGATCCACTGGGAGACGATGGTGGTGGACGTCAAAAATGCACCGGAACCGGACGGAGAAGGGCTTAGCCAGACCATGGAGGAGTCGGCGATGGTGGTGCTGGACCCGAGCGCGAGACTCGGGATCTATGCCCATCCGGTGTATCGGATGAGCCGCGACAGCGAGAGCTGGCCGGAATCGAAGGCGGTTCCCGATTTCGTGGTGGTCTTTCGTGAGGAGGAGCGGCCCCGATGGCGGTTGATCGAGCCTCAAGTGGGACAGCTTCTGGGCCAATGCGCTCAGGGCATGAGCCTGGGGCAAGGTCTGGAGGCTCTGGAGGAGATCTACGGTGCGATTAAGCGCGAGGATCTGATGACTGGCATCGAGGCCCTCCACGAACGGGGCATCATCCTGGGGTTTGAGGTGCCTTAACCCGGGTTAGGAGGGCCCCGGTCGCTGGTAGGAGCGGTCGACGAGAGATTGCATGGTCAACTCCTGGGGATCTTTGGGCGTCTTATTCTCCAGGCGGAGGACGCCTCGGGGGCAGACCTCGGCGCAGAGGCCGCAGCCGACGCAGCTTGCGCGCACGAAGTCCTGATTGGCCTGGGCGTAGGCGCGGACGTCGATGCCCATTTCGCAGTATTTGGTGCACAGCCCGCAGGAGATGCACATATCGTCTTTGACGGTGATTCGGTAGCGGCCGAATTTCTGAATGAGACCCAGGAGGGCGGCCATGGGGCAGAAGTTTCGGCACCACACGCGGGTGCCGCCGATGGGGTAGACGACGACGCCGATGATGCCGCTGAGCATGGTGACGAAGACAAAGCCGTAGAAGGACTGAATGGAGGCGGCGCTCTCTTGAAACTGGGGATAGTTTTCGCCGACGGCCCAGGAGGCGATGACCAGAGCGGTGACCACGAGGGCCAGCAGCAGGGTGAGGTGGACGGCCCATTTCTCGAATTTCCAGGAGCGCATGGTGGTGGGGGTGAGGTGGCGAAAGGGCTCGCCGGCGGTATTGGCGAGGCCTCCGCAGCCGCAGACCCAGGAGCAATACCAGCGCTTGCCATAGAGGACGCCCAAAATGGGGGTGATGATGAGGGCGGCGATGGCGCTATAGAGGATGATGGGCAGGGGGTGATTGAGGATGTTTTCGGGGTAAAAATTGGCTATTTCCAAAGGCCAGAGATAGCTAAAATAGAACTCGGGGTATTCGAAAAAGTGCATGATCCAGGGGATGGAGAAGGCGAGCGTGGCCTGGACGAAAATCACCACTGAGGTGCGCACGAGTTGGTAATTGTTGTGGCTGTATTTTCTCATGACGTAGATGCCGCCGATGAGAATCGCCAGGGTGTAGAGGCCGCCGTAGAAGGTCCATTTGTGGGGCATGCCCAGGGCCTGGGCGGCATATTCCCAGAAGTCGGGGACGTAGACGCCGGCGATGGTGCGACCGCCGTAGAAGAGGATGAGGTAGAAGAGGGCGAGGACGAGGGTCAGGGCCCAGGCGGTGATGCCGCGATGGGTGATGTCGTGTTTGAGCCAGCCGGTGGCGCCTTTTTGTCTCATAGTTGTCTCACTTCTTCGTGCATGGAGCTGAGGTCGAGGCGGCCGAATTCGTGGTCGAATTGGGCTCGACGTAGGTGTTGTCGAATGAAGTCCAGGGAGCGTCGCTCCTCGATCCATCGGGTGAGGATGGTGTGGTCCCAGCGGGAGCCAAGCATGCTAAAGCCGATGACGCGATCCTGGGGGTCGACGACGATGCGCTGGCTGATGGGCTTGTTGGGCATGCGTCGATAGAGCGTTTTGGTCCCCGAGGGAAGGTCTTGGACGTCGCCGACGGTGGTGTATTCGACGTCGAAGAACTTGGAGCTGTTGTAGAAGATCGGTGGGTCGTAGGCGATGGGATCGCCGAGCATGCTTCTGGCGGCGAGCTCACCGTGGAGGCGGGCGGCGTACCAGATGGGCTCGTGGAGGGGGAGTTGACGGTCGGGAAGATCGATCTGGGCGCAGTCGCCGGCGCCGAAGACGTGGTCGAGGTTGGTTTGAAAGGCGTCGTCGACGCAGAGGCCGAAGTCGATGGCCGGCGGGGTGGTGGTGTCTTTGAGCCAGTCGACGGCGGGCGTAACGCCGATGGCGATGCCGAGCATTTGGCAGGGGAGGCGGTCGCCAGCGGAGGTGTGGACGGCGCTGACACGGCCGTCGTCGTCGACGTCGATTTGCTGGAGTTCTTCTTCGTGACGAAGGTCGATCCCGTGGCTTCGGATATGGTCGCTGATCATCTGTCCTTCGTCGGCGGCGAAGGCGGCAGGCCAATAATAGGGCTCGCGAACCAGGAAGGTGACGTCCAGGCCGTGGTGGTGAAAGCACTCGGCGAGTTCCACGCCGATGAGGCCGCCGCCAACGATCACGGCCTGGTCAGTATCCCAGGTCAGTCGCTCGCAGTGGTCGAGGTCCTGCATGGAGACGAAGGTCACCAGGCCCTCATCGACCTGGTCGAGCCCATCGAAGGGCACCATGCGTGGGCCGGCGCCGGTAGCGATGAGGCAGCGATCAAAGGGAAGAGTCTGGCCGTCGTCGAGCGTGATCGTCTGGGCGTTGGCGTCCAGGTCGGTGGCCCGGGCCTGGATCAGATCGATGGACTGGCGCTCGTAGACGTGGCGCTCGTAGGGCTCGAGGTCGCGGCGTTGAAGGCGCTCCATATAGGCGTACATCAGGGCGGTGCGGGAGAAAAAGTAGGGCGTCTCGTCGCTGATGACGGTGATATTCGCCTGGTCGGGGGGATGGCGCTCGCGGAGGGTGAAGGCGGCGTGAATACCGGCGACGCCGTTGCCGATGATGAGGTAGCGCATGTAGACCTACTGTACTGCAGAGGGAGAGGGGAGCCGCGGCTCTATACACTTTGATACCGCTGCGGCGCAGGGGTTTCAAAGAGAATTGACATTGAATCGATGCGCTGCCTACGATGGCGGTACCGGTTTGCATTCGCCAACTCGTGGGATCGACAACGCCGATGAGCGCGTGTTAGAAAAGAACGATCGCCACAGCACTGGATAAGTCAATATCGAGTGTGGCGAGAACGACGAATACTAAGGAGCGAGATGAGGCCTCCGTACGGGACGGCCCGAAGGCTCTGAGTCAATACCTCTGGATGGAGAAAAAGTCATGAAGCGTTGCAGTCAATTGGTGCTTATAGCTCTTGCCTCGGCGGGATTGGTCTTTATCGGATGCGACGAACCGGAGGAAGAGCCGGACGTCGAGGAAGAAGAGACGATCGACGAAGAAGAGATGGAAGTCGTCGATGAGGAAGAAGACGAAGAGGAGGAAGAGGCGGAGGTGGACGAAGATATGTTCATC
>CAYQBU010000072.1:0-17775 GCA_964415785.1 uncultured Bradymonadales bacterium | reverse complement strand
CCACGATGGTGGGTCTATTGGCGATGACCGGGTGTGGCTTGTTGGATGATGATGAGCCCCATGTGCCCAACCAGGAGGAGCCCAATAATCAGGAGGATCCATCGAATCATGAGCAGACGAATAACCAATCGGAGGAGGAGTATCCGGAGATGGCCTATCGGATGCGCCCTGATCGCTCCTTTGTGACGGCAAGCCATGTGGCCTGGATGGAGGTCGATGGGGCGGCGGAGTATCACCTGGTGGTGGAGGCGTTGGAGGGCGATGAACGCACGGAGCTGCATCGGCAGGCAACGACGGAGCGTCACGCCCAGATTCCGGCGGATTACCGACAGCAAAAAGACGCCCGGGTCTTTGTGGAGGCCGTCGATGAGGGTGGCCAGAGGGTGGCCGTGGGAGACGATATCGAGGTCATTGAAAAAGCGCAGGAGACCGAGTTTCAGCCCTTTTGCAGGGAGTATTGTTCGGCCCCTCAATACGCCTATTCGCTGACGGTGTGGGGGAATATGGCGAACGGCAATGATGCTCAGATTCAGATCGGTTCCGGCCCGGGCTACGAGGTGTATACGTATCAGCAATTTTTGGATCTGCCGGGCTATCCTCACTTCGACGGGCGCGATCACTTTTGCGAGGATCTGGGTTCCGAGGTGGCGGGAGAGATCATCTATAATGGTCAGTGCAGTGCCGCCACGGGTCATTCCTGCTTTATTGAGAAGGACGCCGGCCCCTGGCAGTCCCAGGTCACAGAGGGGTTGATCACGGCGGCCAACGGCTGGAATGCCAACGATATCTGCGGGGTTGGTATCAACGATTTGATCGTGGAATTCAACGGCCATTTCAGCGCGCAGAACCCGGATAAGCTTCCGAGTGAGTTAACGTGTGCCGGCAATTGCTACGGCTCTGGTGGCGGAGGCGGCGGAGAGCCAGGCGGGGGAGCGACGGGGGATTGGCCCTGGAATACGGTGGACGATATGTTCCTCGGTCGGCCCATCGATTGGGGCGTGGAGCCCGCAACGGGCGGGGGCGGCGTGCACGGCGGTCCCAATAGCGGTCCCGGGATCTATGATGATGTGCCGCTCGGCGAATTCCTGGAGCACCTGGCCGATGCGCTGGCCGATGGGATGGAAGAGGCGCTCGAGGATGAGGTTGGCGATGATCGATATCGGCATCGGAGCATCGCGGTGAGCGCCTTCGACGATCCGGAGAATACGATTCACCTCAACCTGGATCATCTGCGCGAATATGGCGCCGGGGCGTTGCCGGAGGTCATGAGTCAACTCGAAGAGGGGCAGTTGTATCGGCTGCACCGACTCTTTGGCGAGGGTGAGGTCTACGGCAAGGCGATGGTCCATCGCTGAGTCCTCTGGCCGTGAGCGGTCCAGGCCTGGACCCCGGCGAGGTGAGCTCGCCGGGGTCCGCCCGTGACCGTCAGGTACAGACGTCGAATTCGGTGCCCTGGCAGGTCTCGTCGGAGCTGCACCCACAGACGCCATCGTAGCAGGTGTCGGCGCTGTCGAGGCCCTCGCAGGCGGCATCGCTGCCGCAGCGGCAGACGCCGTCGACGCAGGTGTCGACGCCGGCCCAATCGCAATCGGCGTTGGCCTGGCAGCCGAGTTGGCAGTACTGATCTTCGGGATGGCAATTGGCGGTGGGTTGGCCACAGACGTCGGCCTGGCCGCTGTCGCCAAAGCGATCTTTGGTGACCAATTCCATATTCATCTGATCGCAATCGACGAATTCGCCCTCTTCAAAAGCGCAGAAGCCCTCGCCGTCGTGGTCGATGCAGGCCTGGGTGTCGGCGCATTGCTGGTCACCGGTGCAGGGCTCCATCCATCCGCTGAAAACGGCGACGCATTCGGCGTCGCCGGTGCAGACTTCCTCGGGGGCGTCCTCGTACATGCAGAGGTTGTCGACGCAAACCCAGCCAGATTGGGGGCCACAGTCGGAGGCCTCTTCGCATTCGCTGCGGCAGAATTGAGCTCCCGAGGGCTCGGTGTTGTTGGGCTCGGAGTTATTGGGTTCAGTATTATTGGGCTCGATGTTGTTGGGCTCGGCGTTGTTGGGCTCGGTGTTATTGGGCTCGGAGTTATTGGGTTCCGTATTGTTGGGATCCGTATTATGGGATTCCGTATTATGGGTGCTCGTCTGGTTATTTTCTGAGGTATCGTCATCACCGCAGGCGGTGGCCACAAGGGAGAGGGCGAGTAGAAGGCAGAAGGTGAGGGATAGATAGTTCTTCATGGGTAGTCCGACAAAATTGGAGTCAAATGTGAGTATAAAGAGCATTATGGGACAGCCTCTAGATGGGCGCAAGCGGAGGCAAGCGGGAGCGGTGGCGCTATTTTGTGGCCGGAACGGATGGGATTTTTAGCCCGGATTATTCATGACGTGTCATAGCAGTCAAAGTGGATTCCTGGACTAAAACCAGATCTCGTGTAGGTTATCCATAGGTTATTATGGAGTTCCTACATGAAATTTGAAACGATCATCAAAAAACACCGCCGGCGTCCCTATTTCGAACTGCGGGAAGTGGTATCAGTTTCTGACGACCAGCCGAAGTCACTGAAAAATCAGCTGTCTGGCTGGGTTCTGTCGGGCAAATTGGTTCGGCTTCGCCGGGGAAAGTATATGTTGGCGGAACCGTATCGCATGCGGCCAGCGTCGGTGTATTACGTGTCCAATTGCCTGCTCCGGCCGTCCTACGTCAGCTTACAGACGGCGCTACAGTTTCACGGGATGATCCCGGAAGCGGTCACCATCGTGCAGGCCGTCTCGCCCAAGCATGGAAGAAGCTGGGAGAACGAATTGGGGGTCTTTAAGTACCGCAAGATCAAACAGGAGCGCTTCTGGGGTTACCGAGAGTACTCAAAGAGCAACGAGCGGTCGGCGCAACAACAATTTTTGATGGCCAAACCGGAGAAGGCTTTGATCGATCTCTTCTACTACCAGCCCGGAGAGTGGACGACAGAGCGGCTGCGTCAGATGCGGTTTCAAAATGTTGAGCACGTCGATGCCGACACATTGAGAAGATACGGCGAGCGCTTCGACAGCCCGAAGGTCTCGACGGCCTGTCGGCGGTTTCTGGCCATGACAGAGGAGGCATCATGAAGGACCGAGCCCTCGAGATCGCCCTGGCACTGGACACCGATCTGGAGAAGCGAAATCAACTTCGCGAGTATCTCCAGCATGTCATCCTGCGAGAGCTCTTCGAACTCGATATTCTGGAACAACTCCTATTCCACGGGGGAACAGCGTTGCGCCTGATCCACGGCCTGGAGCGCCATCCAGGCTGATCTGGAGCCATTTGTGATGCGAAGGGCAGATCTCAAGGCATTTCGACGGACGTTTCTGCTCCAAGCGTTGGAAAAGTGATCGTCTCGCCACACCGCGGGGAAAATCATAGGACTGCGATGGAGCTGGGGGGCGGCTTTGACGAGGGCGGTGGGGAGGGTTAAGTTGGGGCGGTTTTGGCCTCGAGAAGTACCGGCAAGGTCCGGGTTTATGGAGATAAGGGTGAGGTATGAGCGGCGATCGGTTATGGCTAAAAAATGCCGAAGTTGTGACGGTGAACAAGGGGATGGACGTCATCCAGGGCGATCTCTTGATCGAGGGGGGGAAGATCTCGGCCATCGGGGAGGTCGACGAGGCCCAGGCGGCGGGGGCAACGGTGCGGGATCTGAAGGGCAAGGTGGTGATCCCGGGCTTTGTGCAATGCCATATTCACCTGTGCCAGACGCTGTTGCGCAACTACGCCGACGATATGGCGTTGATCCAGTGGCTGGAGGGGCGGGTCTGGCCCTATGAGGCGGCCCTCGACGAGGCGGCCCTATACCTGAGTGCTCAGGTGGGACTTGCGGAGTTGGTTCGAGGGGGGACGACGGCGCTATTGGATATGGGGACGGTGCACCATACGGACGCCATTGGGCGAGCCGTGGAGGAGTCGGGGATCCGGGCCTTTATCGGCAAATGCATGATGGATTTAGGCGATCAGTCGCCGCCGGCGCTGCAGGAAGAGAGAGGGGAGAGCCTGAAAGAGAGCTTGAGGCTCCAAAAGACCTGGGAGGGGCGAGGCGACGGGCGAATCGGCTATGCCTTTGCGCCGCGCTTTGCGGTCAGTTGCACCGAGGGATTGCTCCGCGATGTGGGGGAGGCGGCCGCCGATCTGGGCTGTCCGATCCATACCCACGCCTCGGAGACGACCTTTGAGAACGATTTTACCCAGAAGCACTACGGGATGAGCAATATCGCCTTTTTGGAGGAGGTGGGGATCACCGGCGAGCGCAGTGTTTTGGCCCATGGGGTGCACGTCGACGATGAGGATTGCGGGATTTTGGCGGCCAGCCAGACGGCGATCTGTCACTGCCCGTCGAGCAACCTGAAGTTGGCCAGCGGCGTCGCCGATCTGGTGCGCTACGACGAGCGCGGCGTGCCGCTGGCCCTGGGGGCCGACGGGGCGCCCTGCAATAATAATCTCGATGCCTTCGTTGAGATCCGGCTGGCGGCGCTATTGCAAAAGCCGACGCACGGCCCGGAGGCGATGCCCGCCGATCGAGTTCTTCGGCTGGCGACCATCGACGGGGCCAAAGCGCTGGGGCTGGAGGATGAGATCGGCTCCATCGAGGTCGGTAAATCGGCGGATCTGGTGGTGCTCAACCTGGATGATGATCCGGCCTGTGGCCCGGGCGGCGATGTGATGTCCCGTGTGGTCTATACGGCCCAAAAGCATAATATTGAGAGCGTCTACGCCAGCGGCCAGGCCCTGGTCGATGACGGCGAACTGGTGGGAATGGACGTGGAGAGGTTGATGCACCGGGCGCGGCGGGGCCACCTCGAGGTGTTGGAGCGCATGGAGTCGATGGGCGTGTCCTAGAAGATGGGCGTGTCCTAGAAAAGGGCCAGGAAGCTCAGAGGAGCAGAGTCGATGGAGATGAGAGCGTTCGCAGAGCGGATCTTTTTTGGGGAGAGCCTCGGCGACAAGCTCGCCGGGCCGGCGTCGGGGTGGGAGGCCTTGAGCGATGAGGAGCCCGGAGAAGCCATGGCCTGGGAGGCGCCGACGCGTCGCGGCGATCTGGCGATCGCTGCCCGCGATGAGCGGCTCTCCTTTCCCCATCCCCAGAATTTCGGCGATGCCGAGATGGCGGCCCGGGCGCTTCATACCTTCGCTAACCACGAGTTGATGGCCGTGGAGATGATGGCCTTTGCGCTCTTGGCCTTTCCCGATGCGCCGGCGAAATTTCGGTCGGGGCTGGCGCGTTTGATCAGCGATGAGCAGCGGCATACGCAGATGTACGTGGAGCGATTGAGCGAGCTAGGGGTTCGCTTTGGCGAGCTTCCGCTCAACGACCACTTTCATCGCTGCGGTCACTCGCTGACGACTCCTCTGAAGTGGATCTGCGCCATGAATCTGACCTTCGAGCAGGCCAATCTCGATCACGCCCCCTATTTCGCGGATTGGTTTCGAAAGGTGGGCGACGAGGCGAGCGCAGAGCTGTTGGATGAGATCTATCACGACGAGATTCAGCACGTGGGCTTTGGAGCCCGGTGGCTTCGGGAGTGGAGCGAGGAGGGATCGACATTTGAGACTTATGTGGCGAGCCTTACGTTTCACAACGAGCCCGAGAGGGCGAGGGGGGATGATTTTGACGAAGCGGCGAGGAAGAAGGCGGGACTCGACGATGATTTTGTGGCCCAGATGGCCAAACTCCAGGACTGACGATGGACGACCAACGACGGCCGGGCGCCCCTTACGCCCGCGACCCAAAGGCGAAGCGAAAATTCTATATCTACTCGGCAATTCTCTTTGCGATGGGTCTATTCGGAAGCCTGCTTCTGGCCAATTGCATCGTGATGGCGGAGATGGATGGGCCCCGTTCGCAGGCCGAAACGGTGGAAAGCGAAGAGGGAGTTGAAGAGCAAGAGGAGTGATGTGGACGGTTTACGCCGTCAGGGGATGGGGCTAGGCTGCGGGCCAATCTAAGGGCGCCCAACGGGCGCAAATCCCGAGACTTGCCGAGCCTGAACTTATGAATGTCCACTTTATTACGTTTGGCTGTAAGGCCAATCAATACGATACCGAGACCTTTCGCCAGGAGCTGGAAGCCAGGGGAGCGACGGTGGTCGACGATCCGTCGGAGGCCGACGCCTGCGTGGTCAATACGTGCACGGTGACCATGAAGGCCGACGCCGCGGCGCGAAAGGCGATTCGACGCATCAAGCGGGAGAATCCAGAGGTCCAGATGCTGGTGGCCGGCTGCTCGGCCTCCTTTGTGCCCCAGATGTTTGAGAAGATGGAGGCCGTCGACGAGATCGTGGGCGGCCATGACGCGGTGGAGGTCGCCGATCGCCTGGCGCCGGAGTCGCCCCTGTTGGAGCGTCATGAGGAGCCCATCGGCGGGGTTTTGTTGGAAGAAGATCAGCGCGGGACCCGGGCCTGGATGAAGATCCAGGACGGGTGCGACCGACGCTGCGCGTTTTGTGCCACCCGACTGGCGCGAGGGGCGAGCCGATCGCGCCAACCGTCGGAGATCGTGGAGGAGGCCCGAAAGCTGGCAGAGCACCACCATGAGATCGTCTTTACGGGGATTCATATCGGCCACTATGGCCGCGACCTTGAAGAAGGGCACACCCTGGGATCGCTGGTGGAACGCTTGACCGACGAGGTAGAGGGCGTGCGCTTTCGCCTGGGGAGCATCGAGGCCACGGAGATCGACGACCAACTCTTGGATCTATTGGCGGAGCGCGGCGATCGCCTGGTGCCCCACCTCCATATTCCGATGCAGGCGGGCTCCGACAAGGTGCTGCGTCGGATGCGCCGCTGGCATACCCGGGAGCAATATCGCAGCCGCGTCAAAGAGATCTGTGAGCGCCTCCCCTATCTGGGGCTGGGCGCCGATGTGATCGTGGGCTTTCCAGGCGAGGGCGAAGAGGAATACGAGCAGACGCGGGCCCTGGTCGAAGAGCTTCCCTTTAATTATCTGCACGTCTTTCCCTATTCGGAGCGCCAGGGGACGCCGGCGGTGGATCTCGATGAGAAGGTGCAATCGCGGGTAGCTGCCAGGCGAAGCAAGGAGCTAAGAGAGATGGCGGTGCAAAAGGGCAAAGCCTATCGGCGAAGCCGCGTCGGCCAGCGGGCGACGGTGATCGTGGAGAGCGCCCATCGAGGGCTGAGCGAGGATTATCTGCGAGTGGGGCTCGAGGGCTATGGCGACGAGGATCGAGGGCGGCGCCTGGAGGTGGTCCTGGAGCTCGATGAACAGGGCGAATTAATGGGGGGCGCCATCGACGGCGATGTCGATCGGGGAGCTGCCCAATGATCGAACGTGTGATTCTATTTCACTGTGCGTCGATGGCCGTTCCGCGCCGCGTGCTGGTGGCCGACGGGGGATGGGCGATGGTGGATCTGCCCTTTATGGGCGCCCTGTTGGAACATCGCGAGAGGGGTCCCATCTTGATCGATGCCCCCTTTGGATGGGAGGGGCCGTCGAATCTGGGAAGCATGGTGGGCGGGCTCCTTGTCCAGGCGGGGCTCTCCTTTCGGGAGGCCTGGTCGGTGGTGCCCAGGGTTGAGGCCCAGGGCTATGGGGCAGCGGACGTAGAGCACGTCTTGATGACCCATCTGCACTACGATCATACAGGAGGAATGAAGAGCCTTCCCTATGCGACCTACCATCTGAGCTTTGAGGAATGGGAGGCAGCGCGTCGGGGCAGTGGGGCATCGGCCATGGCGCAGGGCTATCTTCAGCGCGACTACCTCTCCTTGAAGCCGCGCATCAAGCGCCACCGCGGGGTGCCAAAACTGGGCGATGGGGTGGCGGGCCACGATGTCTTTGGCGATGGATCGGTGGAGATGGTGGCTTTGCCAGGGCATACGGAGGGCCACTGTGGCTACCGGGTGCATCGAGAGCATGGGGCGCCGCTCTTCTTTGTGGGCGATGCCGTCTTTACCCGCGAGCAGCTCGACGACGAAGGCCTGGGGATCATGCCGCGGACGGTGGCCGCCGATCTGAATATGGCGGAGCTGACGATCCGACAATTGAAGCGCTACAGGGCCGATCACCCCCAGGAGATCCTGATCGCGAGCCACGATCTGGAGTGGGGACGGCGCTGTTTGAGCGAGGGGATGGTGGTATTCGAGAGCGGTGACCCCGGTGCAGATAAGGTGAGATGATGGAGCGTCGACGACGGTGGATCAGGTCTTGGGTGGCAATGGCGATGGTGGTGGGCCCGGCCGTGGGCCTGATGGGGTGCTCCGATGGCGAGGATCCCCCCAATATTGTGGCCGCCGATGTCGACCTCTACGAATTTGAAGCGGCGGCGCCCTGGTATGAATGCCCCGACCAGGTCTTTGAGGAGCAGGGCTTTGGCCAGGATGTGGTGGAGGTGGAGGCCCTGGACTCGGTGCACCAGTATTTTGGGGATGACGATCGGCGCACCGTCGAAGAAGAGGTGAGCTTTCCCGAGGGCACCTGGGAGCAGGTGGGGTTGGTGCTCGAGTTGGACTGTCCCGAGGGTGCGATCTGCGATCACTGGGATCGAGCGGGGAGCCTGGAGCTGGTCCTCGATCCAGACGACGAGGAGTCGGAGGTGGTGGAAGTGCTTCGCCATATCACGCCCTATCGGATGGGGATGTGCCAATTTGTGGACGTGACGGCCATGGGAGGACTTCTGGAAGGGGAGCGGGCGATCCGCTCCTTTATCGACACCTGGGTGGGGCCGGGCCACCAGGAGGGGGCGGGATGGGAGGTGAGCGCGCGCTTTTTCTTTTTCCCAGGCGTTGAAGAGACCCCGTCGGAGGTGATCAATATCTGGGAGCGCCACTCGATCACGGTGGGCGAAGTAGACGAGGGCGAGCGCGTCGAGGACCAGGTGGAGTCCCTGGAGTTTGAGTTGCCCCAGGAGTTTGAGCGGGTGGAGGCCCACCTGACGACGACGGGGCATAGCTTTGGCAACACCCATAACTGCGCCGAATTCTGTCAGATGCGCCACGACCTGGAGATCAATGGGGAGAGCTTTGCCATCAACCCCTGGCGAGACGATTGCGCCGACAACCCGGTGTCGCCCCAGGCGGGGACATGGGAGCACAACCGAAACGGGTGGTGTCCCGGGGCGGTGAGCATGGGCGACGGCATCGATATCACGGCCCATGTCGACCGAGGGAGCAATGCCCTCGATTTTGATATTCTGCTCGCCGATGGGCAAGCGTATGACAACCAATCGCCGGCGGATCTCTTGCCCTATACGATCGTGGCCTTGAAGATCTACGTCTACGACTAATGCTGCCCTTCGAAACTATGCAAGCACTCTCGACGGTGCTGAACGACGATGGCGGTGTTGCGACTCCTCGATGAGAGTACCGACTTACTTCCGGCGGGCAGCACCAGGTTTCAGGGGCCTATTTTACGTGGACAATTAGCGGGGAAGAGGAGATCGCCCAGGTGTTCGCAGCGGTGTGTTGATACGGTGTAAGTGCTTGAAAGATAAATAAAAACTTGCCCTTTGGGGAGAGGGTGAGCAACTTTTGTAGACCGCAGTCAGAGAGGTGAAGGAGGGAAGTTAAGGCCAGTGATGGAGGACCCCTATTGGCGGGTTCTGAGGCCATGAGTGTGAGTCCCCGAATTGAGATTGGTGAAATGGAGATGAAGATGCCTCAGTATTTGGAAAGTCATATGGCACAGAGTGCGGCGACGACGTGGAGCATGGGCGACAAGATCCATGGCCTGGACGAGCAGGCGCCGCTGACGGGCCATCAAAGCGTGCTTCGAGTCCTGGTGTTGATGCGGGGGACGACGGTACCGGCCTCTCGATTTCGGGTTCAGCAGTGGCTGCCTCACCTGGAGCGGCGGGGCATTGAGGTGACGGTGCGTCCGGCCTATGGCGACGCTTATAATCGAATGACGAATACCGCCCTGGGACCGGCCTATAAATTATGGTGCAGCCTCAAGCGCTTGCCGCAGTTGGTGGACGCCCACCGCTTTGATGTGGTGGTGATCCAGAAGCCGACATTGCCCTTTAGTGCCCTTCCGGAGGTGGTGGCCAGTTGGAAGAATCCTCGGCTGGTCTTTGACGTCGACGACGCCGTCTACGCCGGAGAGGGGGGCGCGATGGAGGAGCGCCGTCAGGCGGTCTTCGAGGCGATCGTCGAGCGCTGTGAGCACGTGATCTGCGGCAACGTCCATCTGGCCCAGGCGGTGGGCAAGGCGGCGCCGACGACGGTGATCCCCACGGTGGTGGATACGGATCTATATCGGCCCTCGCTGTATCGCCGTGGAGAGGAGACGCTGACCATTGGGTGGATGGGCACGGCCGCCAATTTCGACAGCCTGGAGATGATCGCCGAGCCGCTGCGACGGCTGGCGAGACGCCCCGATGTGGAGGTGGAGTTGGTGAGTAATGCCCGCTTTGAGCCCCTGGCCGGCGTCGGTGGAGTGATCCAGAAGCGATGGAGCGCAGGTCGCGAGGTGGTCGATCTGCAGGGCTTTGACATCGGCGTGATGCCCCTGGTGGACACGGAGGTAACCCGCGGAAAATGTGGCTTCAAGGCCATTCAGTACATGGCCGTGGGGGTGCCGGTGGTGGCCTCACCGGTGGGGGTCAACGCAGAGGTGGTGGGACAGAAGGAGTCGGTGGCCGGAGGCGTGATGGCTTGCGACTCGGAGGCCTTTGAGGCCCAGTTGGAGGCGTTGATCGACGACGGTCAGCGCCGGCGAAGGCTCGGCGCTCAGGGGCGCCAACGGGTTGAAGAGCGCTACTCCATCGCCGCCGTCGTCGATCGCTATGTGGAGGTATTAAGGGGAGTAGGAAGCCAGGTAGGAGCCGCAGGATAATTGATCATTTGTCCTGACCTCGCGCTCCGATGGTGATTGCCGCAGGGCGTCCATCCCTCATCAAAAGGGGCGGATCCCCTGCGACTCTGGGGGGAGAATCACCGTCGGTGCGGGGGGTCAGGCCACGACCAGGAGCAAGGCATGGATGCCAAGCACGTCATGATCACCGGGGGCGCCGGTTTTATTGGTGCCAATCTGGTGTGGTGGCTGAGACGCCACCGACCTCATCTTCAAATCACCGTGGTGGACAAACTCACCTATGCCGGCGATCGCCGGTATATTGAGGGTGCCCTCGATGGTGAGAAGGTGAGCCTGGTGGTGGCCGATATTGCCGACCGGCCAGCCATGGAGCGGCTCTTTGGCCGGTCGGCCTTGGATGGAGTGATTCACCTGGCTGCTGAATCCCATGTGGATCGCTCCATCGAGGGGCCGGAGGCCTTTGTGCGCACCAATATTGAGGGAAGCTTTGTGCTCCTGGAGTGCGCGCGAAAGGCTTTTGAACAAGGGGGAGGCCGCTTTTTGCACGTCTCCACCGACGAGGTCTACGGCAGCCTGGGCGACGAGGGAGCGTTTGGCGAGGATTGGCCCTACGATCCGAGCAGTCCTTACTCGGCGACGAAGGCGGGAAGCGACCATCTGGCGCGGGCCTACCACCGCACCTATGGTTTGGACGTGGTGATCAGCAATTGCTCCAATAATTTCGGGCCCTTTCAATATCCGGAGAAGCTCATTCCCCTGACCATCGATCGCTTGCAAAAGGGGCGCACCATTCCCATCTACGGCGACGGCGAGCAGGTCAGAGATTGGCTCTACGTCGCCGACCACTGCCAGGCCCTGGTCCAGGCGTTTGAAGAGGGGGAGAGCGGGCGCAGCTATAATATCGGCGCCCGCAATGAGTGGGCCAATCGCGATCTGGTGGCCACCCTCGCCGACCTGGTGGACCGCCAACTGGGGCGGACCGTGGGCGTGGGACGGGAGTTGATGGAGTTTGTCGAGGACCGGCCGGGCCACGATCGGCGCTACGCCATCGATCCCAGTCGCATCGAAGAGGAGCTGGGGTGGACGCCGGGCCATGGATTCGAGGAGGCCCTGGAGGAGACGGTGCAGTGGTATTTGAAGCACGGTCCCGGCCTGTGGGGAGGCGGCGATGGAGCGATGCGGCACGGGGCGGGGTTTTGAGGCATTCATTGTGGGGGGAGGAGCCGATACGTACGCCATGTGGAAGGGTGAGAAATCGAGCTATATTAAGGGTTTAGCGGTTGTGGTTTAAATGTTTCAGTATTGTCACGCGATCTTCATTGTGGACGCCCTGGGTTTTGACCATCTTTCAGCCACGGAAGAGCGGGATCGGGCACCCGGCCAGATCTCGTCATTGATGGTTCCCACAACTCGAGCAGTCCATGGAAGAGCGATCAGCGGCGACGGATGGCGAGCAACCGGCCAAGACCAAGTGGCGAAATTGGTTTCTCATTGCCTTTTTGGTCTATGCCCTGTTGGTGGCGGTCAATGTGATCGGCGATGGCTTCTTTTTGGCCACCGCCGAGGGGGCGGAAGAACTCTTTGAGTTTGCGTCTAACCCGTTGGTGGCGCTGATCATCGGCGTGGTGGCGACGGCGGCGATGCAGAGCTCGAGCACGGCGACGTCGGTGATCGTGGGCATGGTGGCGGGAGGGTTGCCGCTGGGCATCGCGATCCCCATGATCATGGGCGCCAATATCGGCACCTCTCTGACGAGCACGTTGGTAAGCCTGGGCCACATCCGCGATGACGTAGAGTTCAAGCGCGCCTTCTCGGCGGCCACGGTGCACGATAATTTTAACTTCTTGGCGGTGGCGCTGCTCTTTCCCCTGGAGGTCCTATTCTCCCCGCTGGAACGGATGTCCCACTATCTGGTGGCCTTATTGCCCCATGATATCGACGCCGGGTTTGCAGAGGCCAGCCCCCTGGGGATGGTGGTGTCGCCGGCCGTCGACATGGTTACGGCACTGCCGACGATGCTCAGCGACATCTGGGCGGGCCTGATGCTGATCGCTTTGGGCGTGGGCATGATTTTGACGATCGTGACCCTGCTCAGCAAATTGCTCCGAAAGGTGATGGTCGGCAAGGCCCTGGAGATCATGCGCACCGTCGTGGGCCGGGGCCCAATGTCGGGCATTGGAGCCGGCGCGGTGGTGACGGTGATGGTGCAATCGTCGACGACGACCACCTCCCTGATCGTGCCCATGGCGGGAAGCGGTGTATTTACGCTCAAGCAGATCTATCCCTTCACGTTGGGCACCAATATTGGGACCACGATCACGGCGCTCATCGCCTCGATGGCGATCAGCGGACCGACGGCGGTGTTGGCCATCCAGATCGCAGTGATTCATCTCCTCTTTAACGTGACGGCCATCCTGCTGATCTACGGCTTGCCCTTTTTGCGGAACGTCCCGATGCAGATGTCGCGCTTTCTGTCGCGGCTGGCTCAGCGCAACAAGCTCTACGTGTTTGGCTATATCGGAAGCGTCTTCTTCGTGGTGCCTTTGGCGGCGCTGGGCGTGACGCATCTGGTGGGATGAGCGCCGGGGCTGACGCCGTCGCCTTTGTTCGAGAGGTCATGTCGGTGGGAAGTGGTGTGCGGCGATGAGTGGTCAACTCACCACTGGACGCCGACGCCGGCGCCGGCGAAGAGGTGGGGTTGGATGCCCGCTTCCAGGCGCAGGACGCCGCGGTTGAAGAGGTTGAACCGCACCCCGGAGGTGAGGGTGACCATGGGCAGTGCGGGCGGGGCGCTGGAATCGGTGGTGGGGTTGTCCAGGTCGATCTGGCCGGGGTCGGGGTTGCCCTGGTCATCGAAGCAGGCCGCGGGAGCGAAGTCCTGGCCCTGGCCCAATCCTTCGGCGCAGGCCGTGCCCTCGCGAGGGCGGTAGCGCTGACTATTGTCGACGATAAAGCCGGGGCCGATGCCGCCGCCGACGTAGGGGCTCAACCAGGAGCTGACGTCCCAGAACCAGTAGGCGGTGATGATCACCGACCAGGCCTGGAGGTCCGATTCCACCCAGCGGGCATCCTCCTGGGGATCGTCGCCGGAGTCCAACCAGAAGGCGTCGGGCGTCGAGTAGTCCGCAAAGTCAAAGCCCACGCCCAGCTCGAAGTCGCTGCCGCGCCGCCAGGTGAATTGGCCGCCGTAGCTAAAATTTTGCTTGTCGCCATCCCAGGTGGAGCCGTGTTCGTCGTAGAAGAGGCCCAGCGCAAAGTCGGGGATATGGATCGCTCGGAAGTGGCCGGTGAGCATGAACTCGTTGGAGCTCATCTGGCTCTGAAAGGAGGAGCTACCCATCTGGGCGGCCGCCGGGGAGGCGGCCAGGGCCAGCAGGGCAGTGGCCAACAGGCCGATGACGATGGAGCGAGCAGCGGGCATAGGTATCATCCGGTTCAAATCACAACGCGCCGCGAAGAATAGAGCAGTGCGCCCAAAGATCAATAAAACGTCCAAGCGATAGACGGGGGAGCCCCCGGATTATTCATTGAAGGCGTCGGGGGCGTCGGGGCTGGCGAGGCGCTTCGTCGTCATCGGCCTCCTCAGCTTCATCAGGCTCATCAGCCTCATCAGCCTCATCAGCCTCATCAGCCTCATCGGCCTCTTCGCTGGCCTCGATGATATCGTCGAGATCCATATCCTCCACGTCGTCGATGTCGGGAAGGCCAGACAGGGAACTGGGTTGGGAGGCCTCGACCATCGGGGCTGCGCGGCGAAGCAGGTCGATGACTTCGTCGGGCGTGTAGGTTCCCTCGACGGTGACGTAGTCGCCATCGCGCTCGCACTCCAAAGGCTCGACGAGAGCGGAGGCGCCCATAAAGCCGAGGACCGTGGAGAGGCGGCGCTTGAGGCTTGGGCAGTCGCGCTCGAACTGGCGGGCCTCGGCTTCACTTCGGAGGCGAAGATCGATGGTCAGATGCGGCTGGTCAGGGTTGGTCAGGGCCAGTCGGGCGGCCTGAAAGGTGGGCAGTTGACCCACCATGGGGATAGAACGCAGCCGAAATCCATAGGCGCTGACCAAGACGATGGCCCCCGAGTCGTCGGCGGCCTCTTCGATGCGCGATAGACCTTCGAGCAGCGTAAAGGCCGAGGGCCCATCGTCGGCCTCGGCGAGCTCGCGGCCCAGTTCGGAGTCCGGATCTATGGGGCCCATGAGATCTCTGAACCAGGCGGGCTGACCGATCATGACCAGGCCCTCGTCGGCGAGCATCAGCCGGCGCGGATCGTTATAGCGAATGGAGGGCGGCACCAGCGGGCGAACGGGTCGGTCGCCGTCGACCTCCCAGGGGATATCCTCATTGAAGCGGCGGTCCAACATCTGGCGCATGTCGTCCGTGGACTGGCTGTGGCGGGCCGCCAAAAAGGTCTCGTGGAGCCACTGGGGGTTGGCGGAGGCCATGAAGATGGCGTCCAACTCCTCGATGGGGTCGAGCCCCGTGCCCTCGAGGGCGATGCGATGGTCGGGGATAGCCGCCATGATATCGCGGGCGTGGGGGGCGAGCTCCGTGCCACGCAACAGGTCGGTTCGGATGAGGCTCGTGACCCGGGCATTACCGGGGCCATAGTGGCGCAGATCGGGCAGGTTAGATGGGCTCGATCGGTCGATGCCTGGAAGCTCCGCATGTTGCTCCGAGGGGGCGACATCGTCCGCATCCTCACTGGGAGAACTCGATTCCTGGGCCGTTTCCTCGGTGGAGGGACCGGGCTGATCGTCGGGCTCTTCGGCGACCTCTTCGGTGGTGTCCTCCTCGTCGACTTGCTCTTCGTCGTCGGGCTGCTCCTCGTCGGGTTGGTCTTCGTCGTCGGGCTGCTCTTCTGGCTCCGGCTCCTGGTCGTCCTCTTCGTCCTCGTCGGTGTCGGGCTCGCCCTCGTCGAGGGCGACCTCCATGTCGTCCCAATCGATATCCTTATGGGCGTCGAAGTCGTCGGCGCCGTGGCCGATGGCCTGGAGCTCCGCCATGCGCCCCTCCCAGCCGGTGTCGATCTGAAAGCTCGCCGGGGCGTAGAGGATGGCCAGGGCGATCAGGAGGTGCAGGCCAATGCTGACCACCACCGCTCGCATGACGCCGCTCCAGTCGGATCCCCATAAGGTGGGGCGCCACTGGGAGGCGTCGTCCGTGGAGTTTTGTGGGTCCGTGGCGCTCATAAGGGTCCTGCAGGCGAGGATGGGTCATTCCCTAAGACGGGCGGGGAGACCGCTTTATTCGACGAGGCAATGAGAATATGGACGCCAACGAAGGGGTCGCCACCGGTATAACAGGGATAGGCCTCGGATTCATTCGCCCCTGTGACCAGGGGTAACCCACGAAGCGATGGAGGCACGGGGTTTTCAGTCTCGCGGCGATATCGTAGGCTTCTCTCAGAGAGAGAGTCGCGCCAAAGAAGATCTTCATTTGCAGTCCTCATGATGGTGCAAGGGTATGGCCAACCGTCCGATCTATGCGTACGACCGACGAACTCGGCAATTTGCCATGGCACAGGGGCCGGAGGCCGTCGAAGTGTGGCACCTGGATGGGCCCGAGGAGTCGGCGGTTTGCCAGACCCGGGAGACGGCGCTGGTGGCGCTGGCGCTGGTCGATGGCTTGCTGGTGACGATCCATGAAACGGGAGTGGTCGTCGGCTGGTCGCTGGGCGATGAGGGCTGGGAGCGGCGGTGGAGCGAAGACCTGGGCATGAGCCTTAGAGCGGCGGCGAGCCGCCACATCGAAGGCGGAATCGCGTTGGTGGTGGGCGATGATGACGGACAGCTTCAGGGGCTCAAGATCGAAGGCGATGAGGCCCCGATGGTGGGCCCAGCCGTCGAAGGGCACCAGGGCGGAGTGGAGGTCATCGCCTTCGATGATCGGCGACCTCGCCTGGCGAGCTCGGGACGCGACCGGGCCATTGGCCTGTGGACGCTGACCGATGGTGAAGAGGGACCGGCCCTGGACAAGGAGGGCTGGCTCGAGGGATCTGGCGGCTGGCCGCTGGCGCTGAGCTTTGATCGCTCTGGCAAACGCCTGTTGAGCGGGGCGATGGATAATGGAGTCTATCTCTGGCGACTTGAGGAGGGCACCAAAGAGGTTCGCTTCGAGCATCATGGCTGGGTCGATGATGTGATCTGGGCCGGCGATGACGACACGATCTTGTCGGCCTCCTGGGATGATACGGTGGGGGTATATGGAAGCGATCCGCTGAAGCCGCGCTTTCAATTGATGATCCATGGCGACGACGTGGTGGCCGTGATGGCCGTGCCCGACAGCGACGTGGTGGCCGCCGCGTCCTACGATGGGACGATCAGCCTCTGGGATTGGCGCCAGGGCGAGTTGCTCGCGGTCCTGGAGGGCCACGCCGACTGGGTCACCGATCTGGTGTGGATTGGCGATGGGCGATTCATCAGCCTCTCCAGCGATCGAACGGCTCGAATATGGTCGCTCAGCGACCAGACCTGCCTGGAGGTCCTGGGCGATCCCCTGCTGGAGAAATTCGAACTCGGCGGAGTGATGGGCCTGGAGAGCTTCGGGGTCGATGAGGCGGAGTCCTCGGATCGGGGGCTCGAGGACCAGAGCCTGGGAGGCCCACGCCCGGAGGCGGCGCTGGGCAAGAAGGTGGTGCGCCGCTTTGAAGACGATCCCCTGGCTGACGAGGGAACGCAGGATACGGCGGTGGCGATGCTGGAGAGCGCCGTCGACCAGGCCGAGGAAGTGGGGCTCGAGGTCGATGACAGGGCGGAGGAGGAAGACGAAGCAGAGGAGTTTTCGAGCCTCCTCGATGGATTGGATCTGGATGTCAGCCTCGGCGAGGAGTCGTCGGAGGGTGATGCCGATGACGCCTCGGAGCGACTGGATATGGAGGTGGGCGAGGAGTCGTCAGAGAGTGATGGTTCGGACGCCTCGGAGTTGCTGGATATGGAGGTGGGCGAGGAGTCGTCGGAGAGTTCCGTAGATGTGGACTCCT
>CAYQBU010000071.1:0-17779 GCA_964415785.1 uncultured Bradymonadales bacterium | reverse complement strand
ATGTCTGGGGCCCGACGGTGGAGGTCTGGGGAAGCGACGATGAGCGCTGGAGCCAAGAGACGTTGGAGCCGGGGGGCCAGGTTTCGGTGCCCACCCAGGGAGCGGAGACGCTGTGGTTTCACGTTGACGGCCAGGCCTTTGTGGGGCCCGATACGGATTATACGGTCAGTGCCCAGGCGACGAGTATTCTGGAGCCCGGCGAGGTCCACGAGGTGGAGGTGTTGGCGGACGCAGGAGAGATGATCATCGCCAGTCACCAATCGGATCAGGACGTGGCGATGGCCGTGACGGTCGAGCGAGATGGGGTGGAGGTGGCGGCCCTGGGAGAGGTCCCCGCACAGGGCATGAGCTATGACGTCGGAGAGACGCCGCGACCCTACGCATGGGCCGGGCAAGGGGGCACCTATACGATTTATTATGAGAATACGAGTGCTGAGGTAGCCAGTGGATTTGTGGCCACGGCGGTCGCTGAGGAGACGACTCTCTTTGAGGTCGCTGAGAGCGGGCGCTCAAGCTTCGAGACGAGCTTTGAGGGCGATCTCTATGAGCCCGGCGATTGGCAATATCTGGTGGTGGAGACGGTGGATATGACGGAGCTGGAGGTGACGGTGGACGCCGGCGATGGGGTGGCCGACGTGGCGCTATATAACGCAGATCGATTTGCGGTGGCGAGCGCCGAGGGACTCGATAGGGTTACCCAGCTTGAGTGGTTGGCCAATACGGCCCAGCAGGTGGTGGTGGCGATCAAACCGGCGGAGGCGATCAGCGACGGCATCGACGTTGATATCGATGCCGAGGTCTTCGAGGGATTGGGACCCAGTGATGTGATCGAGGAGACCCTGGAGTTGAGCACCAACGACATCCTCCGGGGAAGGGTGACGCCCTTTGAGGGCGATGCCCTGGACCTGGAGATCCTCAACCCCAATGGAGTGGTTCTCTACGAGGCAGAGGATATTCAGGAGGTCCAGGAGATCGCTCTGATCGCCGCCGGGCCCGGTGACTATACGGTGCGCGTGAGCAATCCCGGGTTTACCCCCGTATTGATCGGTGACATCAGCGTCGAGGGGATCACCCCCTTTGAGGTCTACGATGTCGTGGGACCAGCAGATGAGAGCTTTCAACGAGACGCCCTGTCGGCCGGGGATAGAGAGGTGATGGTCTTTCGATTCCTCTCCGACGATATGGTGGGCGTCGATCTGGATGTGGACGACGGCGAGGCGACCCTGCGGGTCCTGGACCCGGTGACTCAGGAGATTATTGGCGAGAGCGATGATCCCGATGAGCTGAGCCTCGGGGTGAGCGGCGACTTCGGAGAGCAGCGCGTATTGGAGGTGGTGGCCGATAGTGACCTCGGCGAGGGCTATGAACTCTCGCTCTCAGAGCTCAACGAATTCGAAGTGGAGGTCACCAGCGAGCCAGCTCTCGCCATTCCCGACAACGATGCTGCCGGGGTCACCGACGAGCTCAACGTGAGCAGTTGCCCCACGATCCTGGAGGTGGCGGTGGAGCTCGATATCACCCACACCTGGAGGGGCGATCTGATTGTGGACGTGACGACGCCGGCCGGGGAAGTGGCGCGGCTCCACGACCGCACGGGAGGATCGAGCGATGATATCCAGGCCACCTATCCCTTTCCCGATGGGACGGGATTGGACGATGGCGAAGAGTTGCTGGACTTCGAGGGGACGTCGGGCACCGGCATCTGGGAGATCTTTGTGTCGGATAACGCCTTTAGCGACACGGGAGATCTCAATAGCTGGACGTTGACGCTGACCTGTGAGGGTTAGCCCGGATTATTCACGACGCGTCTGCTGCGGCTCATCAGAGCCCAGATGCCTGTATCTCACTCCGCGACGATGCCTCCGGCATCGCCTGTGGGGCTCGATTTTGGCCTCTAAACTCTGATTTTGCCTCGCTACGACGTCTCATGAATAATCCGGGCTGGGGGCCGGTGGGACAGATCGACGACGATAGAATTTAGCACAATTTAAACGACCCCTGGCGGGTCTGGAGATATGAGATGATGAAGCGCTATTTGCACCCTGTAATGATCGCCCTGTTGGCTGTGGGCCTGGTGGCCTGCGGCGACGATGATGACGACGCCCAGAGCCTGGAGTGCGGTGAGGGCACGGTGGTCGATGAGGAGTCCGGTGAATGCGAGGCGGAGCGCCCTGAGGAGTGCGCCGACGATGAGATTCCGGACGCCGTGCTGGGGATCTGCGTCTCCGATGGAACGGCCTATTGCGGCGAAGGGGTAGAGCTCAACGAGGAGTTGGGTCGCTGCCAGGCAGAGGCGGTCAGCTTTTGTGGCGACGGCACCGTGGAGGAGGACGATGGGATCTGCGTCCAGGAGACCCAGATCAGTTGTGGGGAAAATACGGTGGTCGCCAGCGAGGAGTGCGTGCCCGCCGAAGATGTATGCCGCGAACTCCTTGAGCAAAACGAGGATTTGATCTGTGGGATAAACCCCGAGATCTGTGGGGAGGGGACGGTCTTTGATGTCGACGAGCAGCGCTGCGTCCAGGAATTTACGCTGGAATGTGGAGCGGGCACGACGGCGGTCGATGGGGTGTGTACGCCGACGCGGGCCTTTTACGAAGATCTGGCCGCCGACCCCGATATGGATCTCAATGCCCAGGGGGGAGAGGCGAGTCTGACCCTTGGTGACGTGGGTCAAACCCATGTGATGGTGGGGACGATCGGCGAGCCCGAGGGCGAGGATCGCGAGCAGGTGATCCACGAGGTGTCGATGCAGGGCGAGAGCGGCCAGTGGATTCGGATCAGCGTCTATTCGCTGGGCCTTCCGGAGCCGGGCTTCATCAATAACGGGCCCTTTGGATACTACCGGGTCAGCCAGAAAGGCGGGGGCATCGAGGTGGTGCGCGACAATCTGCTCCCCCACAATGGAAACTACCAGTTGAGCATCTCAAATATGCCGCAGCTCAAGGACGTCGCTCCCGGTGTCGCCGGCGGCGACGATTGGGACTACGTGGCCTATGTGGAGGTGTTGGAGGCCCCGGAGGCCACAGAGATCGACCTGGGCGACGGCGAGATGAGCGGTGATATTCGCCAGCTTCGCGACAACTACTACGTGGCCACCGGCGCCGACGAGGTGAACGCCGTGGCCCTGTTTTTTGCGGAGAATGCGCCCGATAGCGAGGGGCGCCTCCAGATCTGGAGTGACGAAGAGACCCTGGAGCAAGAGCTCGATATCGAGGATGCGTCGGTGGAGCCCATCGAGGCGCCGGCCGACGAGTTCTACATGCTCTTTGATTATCGACGAGCCCAGGGGTCAGCTTTTGACTACCAGGTCACCAGCGCGGCGGGCGAGCGCCTGGACAATGGCGATACCCTGACGGTGAGCCATCAATTGGACGCCGGTGAATTTGTTGGGCTCAACCAGTTCAACCTCGACGAGGCGGAGCTCAATGCCAGCATTCGAAGCAGCGATGGTACGGTGTTGGTGGAGGAGACGATTGACGTGTCCACGGCCGACGAGGCGCCGCGCAGCGTCTACTGGTACGCCTACGACGACCAGGAGGTGGAGCTACGCCTTCGGAATACCAGCGGCGACGATATCGAGTATTTGACCTACGATGTGCTGGAAGGGGTGGCACAGAGCGTCGACGGGATCGACGGCAGCCAGATGAGCGTGGACTACGACGGCACCCTGTCGGCGGGCACGCGCCAGTACTATGAGCTGGAGATGAGCTTTGATGATCTGTTGAGCATCGGCATCAGCAATACCCTGGGCGACGCCCATCTGGAGCTCTACGACGACGCCGGGGATTTGGTCACCGAGACCACCAATCAGACGGTGGTGGAGGTGGAGAGCGGGACCTATGTGCTGGCCGTCAAAGCGCTCGATGATCTCAGTAATTTCAGCGTCACCTTTGAGGAGTCCCAGATCTTTGAAGTGGAGGAGACCAGCGCGCCGGGAATAGCGATTCCCGACAGTGACCCCTCGGGAATTACCGACACGATCAACATCGACAACTGCCCCAATATCACTGATATCGAGGTGAGCCTGGACATCCCCCATACCTTTATTGGCGATCTGATCGTGGAGGTGACGTCGCCGTCGGGAGAGACGGTCTCGCTCCATGATCGAAGCGGCGGGGCGACCGACGATATCCAGGCGACCTATCCCTTTCCCTCGGACGATACCAACCTGGACGACGGTGAAGGGCTATTGGATCTGATCGACACCGACGGCAGTGGAGACTGGGAGATCTTCGTGTCGGACAACGCCTTTTCCGATACCGGCGATCTCAATAGCTGGACGGTGAGTTTGACCTGTGAGGGGTGAGAAGGGTTTGGAGGTCCTGGTCGCTCAGGGAGAGCGACCGGGCCGCCAGGTCTTGTTCCATGTGGTCGACATCGGTGGTCCCCGTGAGAGGCCAGATGCCGATGTCGGCGGCGAAACGAAAGACAAGCTGGGGAACGGTCACCTCTTTTTGTGCGGCCAGTTGGCGGATCGGTTCGGAGTTAAGCTCGCGAGTATTGGCGGTGAGCAGGGAAAAGCCCTGGTAGGTGATGCCCTCTCGCTGACAAATCTGGCGGGTCTGGTGGTCCCAGCCGGTTCGGGCGAAGCAGCGATTTTGCACATATTGAGGCTTGATATGGGCGTCGGCGATGAGCTCTTCCAGTTGGGCGGGGGAGACGTTGCTGATCCCCAGGTGGCGGCAGCGTTGATCGCCATGGAGAGCTTCCATGGCCCGCCAGACCTCCCAGTCGGCCTCGCCCAGCCCGCGGCGCCTCGATGGGCCGTGAAGGACATAGGCGTCGATGGTGTCCAGGCGCAGGTGGTTTCGCGAGCTCTCAAAGGACTGGTGGACCTGTTGGGTCAGGCTGGCGTTGGGATCGTAGGGCAGGCGATGATCCTGGCCGGCCTGGAAGGTGAATTTGGTCTGGATAAAGAGATCTTCGCGACGGCAGATCTGTTGATCGATGGACTCGGCGATGGCCGCTCCGACGGCGTCTTCCACGTAGTGCTTTCGCTGATTGGCCGTGTCGATGGCCCGGAAGCCAGCGACCAGTGCTTTTTTCGTCAATCGCCTGGTCTCTTCTTCTTTCCAGGCCGTGCCGTAGATGAGCCAGGATGGTGGGTCGAGATCAGACATGGACGCTCCGTGGTCAGTGGGGTGATTTTTTGGGAAACCCTAGGGGGCCGGTTATATGAAGTTGAGGCCCCGGGAAGGCAGTGCAATTCCCAGGGTTCATGAGACAGGATGGAGCGCTGATGATGCAAGGAGCAACGCCATGTACCACCTTTCTTCCGTCGATGATCTCAATAAAAAACGCGCCCAGAAGGGCCTTCCCCTTCGGTGGCCAAAGGGCGATGGCCAGTGGGTGGAGAAGAAGCCACCGACAAGGGCGTCGAAGGAGCGGATCCGGGGGAAGGGTTCGGCCAGATCCTGGAAGCGAACCAATCCGGTGGGGAATTACCAATTGTCCAGATGGCAACCCCATGGCACCTTTCCCCAGTATGAGCCCGTTCAGGAGTTAGCAAAGGTGGTGGGTTATACCCTGTTGGAGACGGAGCGTGATGAGGGATGGCTGTGGCTTTATTTCGATGCCGACGAGGATCGCGGCGGCTGTCCCAAGAGGGCTGATTTCTGGGGCGACGAACTCGACCAGGTCCTGCGCTCGGAGGTATTGGACGAGGGCCTGATGAGCCCGCTGATGCGGGCCACCCAGAAGAAGGGCGAGACCCTGGAGGCCCTGGAGGCCTATCGCGGCGGGCGGCTGGTTCTGCGCTTTGAATCGGGACCGGTGGAGCTGCGGTGGAATAGTCCCCTGGAGGCCAATGAGGAGCCGGCTTATCCGGTGCAGTACGAAGCGGGAAGGGCCAATTTTGAGCGCGTGTTTGTGGCCTGGCGCTGACTTTTGCTTCGATCCGCCGTCGAGATTCGCCCATCTTACCACCCCCCCCTCCTTTGATTCCGTTGGCGAACGAGGTGTCTTGCTCCGCGCTGGCATCGAAAGCCTACCACGCACGACCTCGGAGCTTTAGCGAGCGACAGAAACAGTCCTCGGTACCCCCCTTGAGCAGGGCCCCCCTCCCATGGAAAACGGTCATCCAGCTTTTTCGGTGGGGGCCTCCCCCTGGTCGATCCTCCCTCCTGGGAACGGATTTTGTGCCCCATGCATGGATGGGCTTCCGTTCGCGAAGGCCATGGTCTAGCTTATTAAGCGACGGAGAAGGCTCGCGATAGGGTTTCGAGGCCTCCCGCACCCGTCGGAGACCGTCAGCGAACGGCGCGGGCAGCATGGGGATGCGGCGAGCCCCTCTCCGGCGCGCGGGGGCGTCGGTGTCTCCCCCGCGGGACGCGGGGAGAATCATGAGGCTTCGATGGGGCCTGGTGGTGTGCGGAGGTGGGGGTGATTGGGGCTGCGATGATTTGAAAAGGCCGGTGGTATGCGAGTGCTATGGGTCTACCACGATGGTGTTTGATTTTCGGAATCGTCGACCAAAACCGATATCTTCACCGGGTTTTCCAATGAGAATATCTGGAGTTGGCTACCGACGCGACCTAGAAATGCCGACTGGTCCGGGGCCAGGGTAAAGGCGTCAAATCGAGCATCAAGTAGAGTGAAGGGGGCTTCCTCTCCGGTTACATCGACGACGATCATCTGGCCGTGGGCGTCGGCGACAAGAAGCTGAGCATTAGTGACCCATTCCAAGCCGTTCGCAAGATGTAGGCTTAGCCCAGCTTGGCCATTTTCAGCGACCACATGTCGTTCACCCAGATCAGGAGTGCCATAGACCGTTACGTAGTGGCCACCAAGACCGGTGCCACAGAATCGCTCGATCATCGCTACATGCTGGCCGTCCGTATGAGCCCGTATATTCGAGGGAAGGGTACAGGATGCCGGATAGGTCTGGAGACTGGAGGCGCCGTCGAGGGACATGGGGACCGTGGTGGCCGTCAGGTTTCCATTATGGTCTAAGGTGGAATGGTGAAGTCCAAACCAGATGCGGTCCTCGAGCCCGCCAACGGATTCCTCGACGCGCAAGGAGGCCACTTCGGAGTCGACCTCGATGGGCTTGATGAGCTCGTAGGGCCCATCGCCGCTGGCGTCTACGAAGTAGGCGCCGTAGGTGTGGTAGGCTCTAAAATCAGGATCTGGATGGTCAGCGGTGATCACAATGCCGCTTCGATCTCGGAGTATTTGAAAGGAGTGGATATCATAGAAGTGCTCGTAGAAAACCCGTCGATTGATCTGCGGATCTTCAGAGTGCATTCCCTGGACCTCGACCACCGATAATTCTCTGGGACCCGATTGATAGACGAATTCTTGGAGCGCAAACTGAGAATTTGCGTCGTGATTTTCAGAGGGCGCAGCATTGGAATCATCATCGATGATGATCCGATTACCATCGTCATCACTGCAGGCCACAAGAGTTGCCAATACGAGTACGAGCGCTCCGAATCGAGCGACAAATTTCCACATATCCATGAACGTCTCCTCCACTTAGATACCCATCAAAACCACTGTTCTATTATTATCGGTGGGAAGGGCTGTGAGGTTTCGTCCAGATCGGCATGGATAGGCGATTGAGGGGGACGGCGAGGTCGTTGAGAGATGGTGCGGCGGTGGGATGCGTCGGTGAGGTATGCGGTGAGCCCCTCTCCGGCGCGCGAGGGCGCCGGTGTCTCCCCGCGTCCCGCGGGATGAGGCTTCGATGGGGCCTGGTGGTGTGCGGAGGTGGGGGCATCGGGGTGGGCCAGACGGCAAGCATCTGCCTTCTGACCTCTGAGTTCCACCTTCTGACTTCTGTATAATGCGAGAGGGGGGAGTCGAACCCCCACGGTCGTTAAACCACTGGATCCTAAATCCAGCGCGTCTACCAGTTCCGCCACCCTCGCAGGAAGGCCATCGATACTGATTTATGGGGCGTCGGTCAACCCGCGAGGTGGGCGGCAAAGGAAGCGGTTTACAGGGCGAGGAGGATGGCTATGCTGGAGCGCAGACGGATCCCGACCAGGACAAGGAGAGCGATGAGTGCTTCGACGGCGGCGCCGGTGTATTTGATGAGTCCCCCTCGCCCGGATTGGGCATTGAAGGGCAAGGCCAATTTCAAGTCTCGTCAGGCGGAGGCGGTGGACGCCGCTCGCGCCATCGAGGAGTGGGAGCGGTTGGCCAACGCGATCGTGGAGGCCGGCGGTGAGGTGGTGGTGATGCCGCCGGGCGAGGCGTCGATGACGGGGTTGATCTACACGGCAGAGGCCGGGGAGTTGGGCTTTGATCGCCAGGGAGATCCCTTCTTTTTGCTGCCCCATATGGCGGTGGAACATCGCCGCGGAGAGGCCGGGCATATTCAGGCCTTTGTGGAAGGGGAGTTGGGTATTGAGACCCGGGCGGTCAACGCGGTGTGGGAGGCTCAGGGCGACGCCATTCGGGCGCGCCACGGCGATATGATCATCCACACCTATGGGGAGGGCCCGGATCGCCGGACCTCGGAAGAGGCCTACGATGAGGTGGCAGGTCTGTTGAGTCCGCAGCATATCCAGGTTGGATTTCGGGCCGATCCCTGGTTTCATGGCAATACGTTTCTACAATTCTTCCGTGGCCAGAGCGGCGAGGTGGCGATGCTGGTCTGTCCAGAGGCGCTACTGGAGGGCGATTATGAGCGGCTCAAGGCCTTCGTGGGCGATGTGGAAGTGGTGGAGCTGAGCGTGGAGCAAAGCGAGGGCTACGACACCAACGCCCTGCAGGTCGACGAGACGGTGCTCGCGCCACAGAGCTTTTCGGACCGGGCCAGGGGGGGTGCCGAAGGACTGGGGTTGGAGGTCGTGGAGTTGAACCTCAGTGAGCTCTTTTCCAAGGGTGGCGGGGCGCCGGTGTGCTTGACGAATCGGCTGTGGGGACTGGAGGCGGCGGAGATCCCGCCGGCGCTTCGGTGGTCCAAGCGCCAGGACTGAGCCGGGCATTTAGATACCGATGGGCATCGACATTCAGGGCATATTCAACGAGGAGAATAGAGATGAGTAATCTCAGTCAGATCGTGCATCGCGGCAAACAGCTCCGCAAATCTTTGGGAAAACAGATGAAGGGGCTTCGAAAGAAGGCCAAGCGAGTCATCTACGACGATGGGGGGCTCGAAGAAGAGGAGGTGCTTGAGTCACTGAGGCGGTTTCGCGCCCAGCTCAAGGAGATCCTGAATCTGGAGGCCACGCGCACCGATATGGACGCCGACCAGCGCGTCGACCTGGTGGTCGGCGGAGAGGTATTGGTGGCCGATATCTCGATGGCCAAGCTCCTGGTGCTGCGCCAGGAGGTCAAATACCACCAGAAGCTGTATCGGCGCCTGAATCAGGCGATGGAGAAAGAAGATGTGGAGGTCTTGGCCCAGCGCCTGGAAGGGCTTCGCGACGGGGTGGAGGCGGCGATCGCCACGATCAATACCCACCCCGTCGACGCCAGGGCCTCGTTGGGAGAGAAGGTCGATGCCTATCTGTTTGAAGGCATCGAGTTATAAGCGAGCCAAAAGCGCATCAGGTCATCGTGGAGTATTTGCTGGGCTTTTCGAAGAGGACGCGCTGGATGTAGTTGCGATACTCCGGCGTGTTCTCTACGGGGTCCATGATGGTCTCGAATTCCTTTTCCCCCAGTTCTTTTCGAAGCTCCTTTTTAAGGGTGTTGGCCCGCTGGGCTTCGGCTTCGGCGAAGAAGTCGACGAGGATGCGAGCGGCGGCGCGATCGCCGCGATCTTGGCGGCGCTCTACGTAAGCGGCGACGATCTCATCGATGGGCAGGTTGGGATCGACGGGGGGCCCGGCCTCGTCGGCGGGCAAGGGAGCGTTGGGATCGTCGGCCGAGGCATCGACGGTAGGCGACAGGGCAGGAGGGACGGCGTCGGCTTCTTCGGCGGCGTCACCATCGTCGTCGCTGTCGCTGTCGCTGTCGTTATCGTCTTCGGCATCGGCGCCATCATCGTCGACGGCGCCATCATCGTCGACGGGCTCCGGCGCCCGGGCGTCGACCTCATCGTCCTCGTCGTCGACAACGATGGAGTCGTCGACGCTGGTGTCGGCGCTGAGGCCGCGTCCCAGTAGTTCGACGGCCATCTCCGAGTAGGTCTTGCCCTCCTCGCTGGCCATTTCCTTGACCTTATCCACAATGGCAACGCCCTCTTTGCCACGAGCACGAACCACCAATTGCGCCTTATAAGACATGAGCAAACTCCGCTGTTCTGGGGGGTCAGAATTGTCGTTGCTATTGGCCATCACCGGTCGTGACCGGCATCCTCTCCCTTGTTAGCGCCCGGGGCGAGCGGCGTAAAGGGAGACGTCGCCGGGCAGGCATCAGGAGGACTGTTCTTGAAAGGCCTGAAGGGCCTGGCGAACCCAGACCAATTCGGTCTGAAGTGCGCCCAGGGCCTCGTCGGCGCGCTCCAGGTCCTGGTTTTTTCCCATGCGCTCGAGCTGTTTGGCGGCCTGGGTGGCTTCGGTGGCGCAAAACACTTCCGTGGAGCCCTTGATGTCGTGGGCGGCGCGAAAGAGGGCGTCCGGGTCGCGGGCGGCGATGGCTTCGTCGATGTCATCGATCCAGGCCGGGCTTTCGCGAAGAAAGATGTCCACCAATTCGTGGAGCATGGAGCGGTCGCCGGCGACGCGGCTAAGGGCCTGGTCGACGTCGATGACCTGGCGGTCGGGGTGGCTATTGGGAGTCATGAGAGGAGGTCTCCGTGGTTGGTGAAAGAGGGGGTGAGGCGATGGATTCGACGGTTTCGTAGAGGGCGTCGGGGATCACCGGTTTGGCCAGGGAGCCATCCATGCCCGATTGGAGAATGGCGTTGCGATCGCCCTCCATGGCGTGAGCGGTGAGGGCGATGATGGGGATGGGGGCAAGGCCGGCCTGGGTTTCGAAATGGCGGATGGCCTCCGTGGCCTGGTGGCCGTCCATCTGGGGCATCTGGATGTCCATGAGGATGAGATCGAAATGGTCGTGGGCCTCGCGATAGGTGCGAAGGGCGTCGCGACCGTTGGGGACGCATTGGACGTGGTGGCCGCGCTTTTCCAGAAGGCCGGTGGCCACCTTTTGATTGACGGGGTTGTCCTCGGCCAACAGGATCTCAAGAGACGAAATGGGGGCGTCGGAGGGAGTGCGGGTGGCGTCGGAGGGGGTGGGCGATAGGGACTGGCCGCGGAGGACTTCGTCGAGGGCGTCGAGCAGCGACGAGGGGCGAACGGGCTTGAGGATCTGGTGGGTAATGCCCAGGGCGGCCATGTCGTCGGGATCGAGGATCACCCCCCCGGAGGAGAGCAGGAGGCAGGGGATGGAGGCGGTGCGCGGGTGGTCCTGGAGGGATCGGGCGAGCTCGGTGCCCGACATTGCGTCCATTTCCATGTCCAAGACGATGACGTCGACGTCCTGCTGCTCGTCGATGAGCCATTCCAGAGCTCGCTTGCCGCTGGCGACGACGTGGGGCTCCATTTGCCAGGAGGAAAAGATGGCCTCAAAGAAGCGTCGGTTGACCCGGTTATCATCGACGACCAGCACCTGGACGCCCTCCAGGCTCTGGAGGTCGTCGGCGGAGCGCATCCGGGAGGGATCGACGCCAAAGGTGGCGGTGAAGTGAAAGGTGGTGCCCTCGCCGGGTTCGCTCTCCAGCCAGATGGAGCCATCCATCAGGCGCACGAGCTGGGAGGCGATGGTCAGGCCCAGTCCCGTGCCGCCGTGGCGACGGGTGGAGGAGGCGTCGGCCTGGCGAAAGGCTTCAAAGATCATCTTTTGCTTGGGCCGGGGGATGCCGGCGCCGGTGTCCGCGACCTGAAAGTGCAGCACCATTTCCTCGTCGTCTGGGCAACCTTCGTTGACGTCGACGTGGACCGAGACCTCGCCGTGGTCCGTAAACTTAATCGCATTGCCGACGAGGTTGATCAAAATCTGGCGCAGCCGATCCGGATCGCCGATGAGGCGGTGGGTGATGTCCTCCGAGAGATGGTAGACCAGATCGAGGTCCTTGTCGGCGGCGCGACCGGAGAGCGTCTGGAGGGTCTGGCCCAGGGTATCGCCGAGGTTAAAGGAGCGCCGGTTGAGCTGGAGGCGTCGGGCCTCGATCTTGGAGAAGTCGAGGATGTCGTTGATCAACTGGAGGAGGCCGCGGGCGGAGTCGTCGGCCAGTCGGACGTATTCGCGCTGATGGCTATTGAGGTCGGTGTCCTGGAGGAGGTCGAGCATGCCGATGACGCCATTCATGGGGGTGCGGATCTCGTGGCTCATATTGGCCAGGAATTCGCTTTTGGCGCGGGTGGCCTCTTCGGCGTCTTCGCGGGCCCGGTTGAGCTCGGCGGTGCGGCGGTCGACGAGACGTTGGACGCGGTCGGCGCGGCCGACGACGCTAAAGATGTAGATCATGAGAAGGAAGGTGCCGCCGAGGCCGACGAGCAGCATCCAGAGGGGGGCGTGGCTCTGGCGGGCCTGGCGATAATCGGGGGAAGTGATGACGTGGACCGACCAGTTTTGGTCGTCGATATGCAGCGACGAGGTCTGGAGGAGTTCGCCGGCGGCGTCCACGTCGGCCTGGCGCCAGTGGCCGACGCTGTCGTCGGCGGTCGACGATTGGAGGACCCGGCGGTGATCGTCAGTCTCCTCGATGAGGTAGACGTCGAGGCTGCGCAGGGGAACGAGCTCGGGGACGATGATGGGATCGGTGGTGTGGCCGACGGTCATCACGAAGCCCTCCAGGCGTTGTTGGCGCTGGGCCTCGGTGGTGGGCCGGTCGCCGCGATCGTCGTAGATGGGGGCGAGGGCCACAAAGTGGCTGGCGTCGTCGCCCTCGGAGGTTCCGGGAAGGGGGAGGGTGTCCAGGGGGCCGACGATGGAGGGGCTGCCGCTGTCGCGGGTGCGCTCCATGGCCGAAAAGACGGCGGGCTTGGTCGCCCAGTCAAAGCCCAGCGACCAGCGCTCGGGGCGCTCGGCGACCAGAAAATGAGAGGGGTAGTGGGCGTCGGCGGAAGGGGCGCGTGTCCACTCGCCGTCTTGCAGGGCAAGGATCTGGTAGTCGCGCTCCAGCTCGCGGCTTCCCTGGGCTTCGTGGTCCTGGCGCTGGTCACCGGGGACGACAGGGATCCAGTGGGAGGATTCGACGCGGGGGATGGCGAGGACGAAGGTCTCGGAGAAGAGCGTAAATTCCTGGCGGGTGACCTCCTCGGAGCCCATGAAGAAGGCCATCATGGCGGTGGTGGCGTCGATATGCTGGTCGACCTCGCGCTGAATGAGGCCCGTGATCACCTCGGCGTCGCGCTCGAATTGGGCGGCCAATTCGGCGTCCTCGCCGGCGTCGAGGCGCGACCAGCTGATGAGGGTCAAGGCCAGGCCAGCGGCGCCGACGGCGAGGGTGACCCACCAGCGCATGGCCCGTTGCCGGGTCCAGGTTTCGAGGATTTGGCCCATGGTACTATCGTCGCCCAGTGGGGATCATGGAAAGAGGCCGCGGATCAATTTGGCTTCCGTGACCCGCTTGATGCCCTCGACCAAGGAGGCGGTGCGCAGGTCGAGATCATCGGCGATGGAGCGCGCCAGGGCGCGTTCAAAGGCCCCACACATGATCTTTTCCAGACGGCTATTAATTTCGTCGAGGGTCCACATATAGTTCTGGGTGCCCTGGACCCATTCGAAATAGGAGACGGTGACGCCGCCGGCGTTGGCCAGGATGTCGGGGATGACCTGGATGCCGCGCTGGGTGAGGATCTCGTCGGCCTCGGTGGTGGTGGGGCCGTTGGCGCCTTCGGCGATCATCTTGCAGTCGAGCTTGTCGGCGTTTTCGGCGGTGATCTGGTTTTCGATGGCCGCTGGCACCAGGACGTCGCAGGGAAGCTCCAGGAGTTCTTCGTTGGTGACGCGGTCGCCGTCGGTATAGCCCTCGAGGTCGCCGACTTCGTCGACGTGGGCGCGAATGGCGTCCATGTCCAGGCCCTTGTCGTTGTAGATGCCACCGGTGACGTCGCTGACGGCGACGACATCGACGCCCAGCTCGTCGAGGAACATGGCGGCGGCGCTGCCCACATTACCAAAGCCCTGAACGACGGCCGTCGAGCTTTGGAGATCGAGGTCCATATGGTCGGCCATCTGCTCCACGAGGATGACCACCCCTTTGCCGGTGGCCGTCTCTCGGCCCACGGAGCCGCCGAGAACGACGGGCTTTCCGGTGACGACCTCGGGGACGGTGTGGCCGACCTGTTCGCTATAGGTGTCCATCATCCAGGCCATGACCTGGGCGTTGGTGCCGAGGTCGGGGGCGGGAATGTCCTTGTCGGGACCGATCATGTGGATAATCTCAGAGGTATATCGACGGGTCAGGCGCTGGAGTTCGCGCCGTGAAAGCCCCCGGGGATCGATGCGAACGCCGCCCTTGGCGCCGCCGTAGGGAAGGCCCATGAGGGCGCATTTCCAGGTCATCCACATGGCCAAAGCCGCCACTTCGCCCAGGCTCACCGAGTGGTGGAAACGCACGCCGCCCTTGGTGGGGCCCATGGTCAGCACGTGCTGGACGCGGTAGCCGAAGACGGTCTCCACCTGGTCGTAGCCGTCGCGCCGAAAGGGAAGCGACATCACCTGGGTGCGCTGGGGAAAGAGCAGGCGCTGGCGGATATTGTCGTCCAGATCGATGACCTGGGCGGCCTTGAGAAATTGCTGGTGGGCGACGCGAAACATCGGCGAGTCCCACTCCTCGCTGCGGGCGCGGACGCGCTCGACGGCATAGCGAAGGGCGCGGCTGAGCAAAGCGCCATTGATCTGGCTTTTGAGCAGGTAGTCCTGGGCGCCCAATTCCACGGCCCGGGTGGCCAGGCTCATGTCGTCGAGGCCGGTGAGGACGACCACGGGGACCTCCGAGGGGCCGTGGGCGCACCAGCGAACGAAGGTGTCGAGCCCGTGGCTGTCGGGAAGCACCAGATCGAGGAGGACCACGTCGTGATCGGCCGCGGAGACGGTATCGAGGCCATCCTCCAGGCTCGTGGTGTGGGTCAGCGAAAACTTGGGGCGATCTATCTCATCGAGAAAGCCCTGGAGCATGCGGGCGTGCAGCGGGTTATCCTCGACGAGGAGTACATCAATATCGGGTTTGGGCATCGTCAGTTCCTGTTAGCAGAGTAGGAAAGTGGGCGTGGTGTCGGCCCCTCGGGGTTTTGACAACGAAGGGCCAGATGGTCGACAAGCATGAAGCGAAGCTCGAACAACAGGTTGTAGGAGAGTGGCCATGAATAGCTATCTTCAAGTCATATCATCGTCATCGCCCCTTTCCAACGGAAGGCTGCGCATCGACGGCGACCAGGTCGTGGAATTGGACGCCCAGGGGCGGGTGGCATTGGAGCGGGTGGAGGCGGCGGTGCGCCTGGAGGTGTGGCACCAAGAGCGATGGGCACCGCTTCGCTGGGAGGGCGTGGGGGGCCGCCAACAGGTGGTCTTGGACGTGGACAACCCCTTCGTGGGGATGGTGGAGGCCTCCGAGCAGCCAGATGACGAGGATACCATCGATCGGCCCATCCGCCGCTACGCGTTGGCGCTATTCGTGGTGAGCGTGCTGTTCTTCTTAGCGGTGGTGCTGCACTACGTGATCGTCGAGGGGTGAGATCGGCGGATGTGGCTAAAACAAAGGCCGATGTCGCTCCGAGGGGGCGACATCGGCCTTTGTTTTGGTCATTTTAGCTCATTGGGGAATGCAGACGCCCTCGTCGTCACTGCTGTCGATGGCGCAGGCATTGGTGCAGCAGTCGGAGTTTTGCTGGCAGGGGTCGCCGGGGTTGCCGCAGGAGGGCACGACGCACTGGAGAAATTCGTTGCACTCCAGGCCATCTTCACAGTCGCCGCACTCGAGGGTGCCTCCGCAACCGTCGCTGGCTTCACCGCATTGGGCGTTGTGGTCATCGCAACTCAGGGGGATGCAATCGCATTGGTTGAGGGTTCCACCGGCGCCGCAGGTCTCGGGATCGGGGCATTCGCCGCAATCGAGCGTGCCGCCACAACCGTCGGCGACGGGGCCGCATTCGGCGCCGTGATCGTCGCAGGTGAGGGGATCGCAGTCGCCGCCACACTGGTTGGGGACGCCTTCGCCACCGCACTCCTGGTCACCGGGGCAGTCGCCACAGTCGAGAGTGTCGCCACAGCCATCGCTGACGGTGCCGCATTCGGCGCCGTGGTCATCGCAGGTCATGGGCGTGCAGCCACATTGGTTGGCCTCACCGCCGCCGCCACAGGCCTGGCCGTCGGGGCAAGTGCCGCAGTCGACCGTACCGCCGCAGCCGTCGCTGACGGTGCCGCATTGGGCGTCGTGGTCATCGCAGGTCATGGGGGTGCAGTCGCCGCCGCATTGGTTGGGGACGCCGCCGGCGCCGCAGGCCTGGCCATCGGGGCAGTCGCCGCAGTTGAGTGTTTCGCCGCATCCATCGGAGATCTGGCCGCATTGGGCGCCGGCATCGTCGCAACTTCGAGGCGTGCAGACGGGCTCCGGGGGTTCGCCGTCGGCGGTGACGCAGGCGCCGAGATCAAAGAGCATATAGGCCAGAACTTTTTCCTGAGGTGTCAATGGTCCTGTGTCGCAATAGCCGGGAAATGAAGGTCCGGAGGCCGTGCTGGCTCCAGCGACGTGGAAGGCGCTATAGGCGACCCGTCCGCATTGATCGTCGTCGGAGGCGTAGACCGGGGTGTCGAAGGTATATTGCTGGATAGAGTTGCGATTGTTGTGATTGGGGGCCCAGGATTGGGTGTAGACCCAGCGGTCCGCCAGGTCGTCGTTGACGCTCTGGACATAGGTGCGAGGGTCTGTGATTTCAATCTGAGGCTCACCATTGGGACCTAGAGGAGCGTTATCGGCGTCGACGAGTTGGAGCCAGTCCCAGAAGGTCGAGCCGCCGGGAAACGAGGTGTCGATAAAGGCGTAACCGCTGTTGTTGAAGTTCTCGCCACCGCCCCAGGTGGCGGTATCTTGAAGCTGGTCGGTTTGATGGAGCCAGTCGTAGGCGTAGTGGGAGGCGAAGAGACGGCCGCCGCTGTTGACGTAGTCGCGAATGCGGTTTTTGTCGGCCGTGCTGCGAGAAGAGGAGTAGTCGTTGGCCTCACACCCCATGACCACCATGTCGTAGTCGTCGAGTTTGTTGGAGTTCGTATACAGTTGACTGGAGAGGTTGTTCTCCAGCTCGTTTGTGGGACAGCTGTTGTCACGATCCGTGCAGCTATTGGTGCCGCAGGACCAACCGGTGCATTGGTTGGCAAGGGAGGCGTCTGCCCAGCCACCGTTGGCGCGGTAGATGTGGAAGCGATGGCCGGCGTCGGTGTGGCGACCAAATTCGCTATCGTCGACGCCCAGTTTGCGAAACACGCATTCCATGGCATCCACCGAGCCAGTGGTGATAGCTGTTTTGGGGAGGTGGTCGTGTTCGTTGTCCACGCCGTGCTGGCTGGGAAGGCTGGTCATGTCCGAGGACAGGGCGGTCTCGCCGCAGGGGTCCTGGGGGGGAACCATGACGACGCGGCGCCACTGACCGATCTTGATGACCAGGGGAAATTCCACGTTGGCCGGGACGTGGCGAAGCTCAAAGGTGCCGTCGTAGTCCGTGATCGTACCCACCAGAGGATCGCCCAGATCTTCGTCTTCGCATTGCTCGCAGACCGGTCCGGTGGTGATCTCCGGGAGGTCGTCGAGCGGTACATTGGGGACGTAGACGGTGGCGTTGGCCAGGGGAAGGGTTTCGTCGGGGGCAAAGGCGGTGCCCGTGAGCGTGGTGGCCTCGCCGGCGGAGCAGATGGCCTGATCCTGGCAGAGGTTGTC
>CAYQBU010000070.1:0-18016 GCA_964415785.1 uncultured Bradymonadales bacterium | reverse complement strand
AACCCGCGACTTCAACCATGGCAAGGTTGCACTCTACCACTGAGTTACTCCCGCGCAATCTACGGCCTTTCGGCTGCGCAGCAGGGTTATAGGATAGCCCATTGGGGCTGTCAATCGACTTATGGAAAACCGACCCCATCGATCGCCAGCCGCTCATTCTGGAGCGCTACTCCTCAAAGTCATCATCCCAATAGGCGTCGTCTTCGTGGTCCTCGTCCCACTCCTCATCGTAATAGTCGCCCCACTCCTCATCGCCATAATAGTCCTCGTCATCCCACTCGTCGCTTTCCCCCTCGCGGTCGGCGACGCCGCGGTAGTCCTCTGCCTCCACCCCTTCGATTTCCTCGCTCTGAGCGTAGGTCCCGAACTGTTCTTGGATGCGCGCCCTCACATCATCGCTGATCTGAATATCTGCTGCCACCTCTGCCCCATCGGAGCTGGGTTGAATCACCCGTGACGTGGTCAGCATATCTCGACGTCGAAGACGCCGAATATGGTCATCCTCAATCTCATCGAGAGTATTCAGACTCTCCTCCACGCGCTCTTCCGCTCTCTCTCGGCTGATCGCATTGCCGCGGGTATCCCTGATGATGCTTTCCCCATCGACCTCCCGTTCTGCGATATTACGCGGTCCCGCCCCATCACTGCGGTCTGCCTCCTCGCGCCGGGGCAACTGGTCCTCGATATCGGAGAAGCTTGGGCCCTCATCCTCGCTGGCCTCTTGCTCTTCACCATCCGCCACGCCCTCGTGCTCCGGAGCCATGCCACCTGAGAAGGGCTGAAACTCCACATCTTCTTTTTCTTCAGCGCTCGACGGCTGCTCTTCTTCGCCGCCCAGCCCGCTCCACACCAACCCGATGCCACCTGCGGCCAGAAGTGTGCACACCCCGCCTACCAATAACCACCTGGCGCGCAGGAGGCCTTCTCCCTTGCTTGCCTCAATCTTGTCTTGCTGCTGTCCTGGCATGCTTTACTCCACCACGTGAGTGTTTGGCCCGCTCGATCGTCTACCCCACCTGCGCCACCAAATTAACGAAATCATCGCAAACTCTAAAGCGTCGAGGGGGAACACTGTACATTGAACAATGGCCGAGAATATTCCCTTCCGGCAAGCCTGGATCAAAAAACCCCTCCGGACCCGCGCACGGGTCCGGAGGGGTCTGGACTCAGCCGACCGTTACGGCCGGCCAATCACAGGGCTCAGTTGGCCTCTTCGAATTCAGCATCGATGACATCATCATCGTCATCATCGTCGCTGCCTCCGGGGTTGACCTGCGATCCGGGTTGCGGACCCGCCTGCGGTCCACCGGGACCTCCCGGTCCACCCGGCCCTCCAGCGTCTCCATACATCGCCTGAGACGCCTCGTGCATCATCTCTTCGAGTTCCGTGACAATGGACTCCATGGTCTCGTAGTCGTAGTCCTCGACGGCCGTTCGTAGCGTGTCCAACTTCGCGGTCAGCGCCTCTTTTTGGGGCTCCGGGATATTCTCTCCCGCTTCCTCAAGGGTGCCTTCCACGGTGTGCACCATGGACTCCGCCTTGTTTCGAAGCTCTGCTTGCTCGCGCTTCTTTTTGTCCTCCTCACGGTGCTTTTCGGCCTCTTTGACCAGATCTTCCACGTCCGAGTCGTCGAGTCCTCCCGAGGATTCGATGCGGATCTTCTGCTCTTTGCCCGTGGCCTTGTCCTTGGCCGAGACGTGCACGATGCCGTTGGCATCGATATCGAAGGTCACCTCGATCTGAGGTACGCCGCGCGGCGCCGGCGGAATGCCGTCGAGATTGAACTTGCCCAGCGTCCGGTTGTCCGTCGCCATCGGCCGTTCACCCTGCAGCACATGGACGGTCACCGACGTCTGACTGTCGGCGGCCGTGCTGAAGATCTCGCTTTTCTTGGTCGGGATCGTCGTGTTGCGCGGAATCAACTCCGTCATCACTCCACCCTGGGTTTCGATCCCCAGCGACAGTGGGGTCACGTCGAGCAACAACACGTCGCCCACGTCACCGGAGAGCACTCCCGCCTGCACCGCCGCTCCCGAGGCCACCACTTCGTCGGGGTTGACCCCTTTGTTGGGCTCTTTCCCGAAGAATTCGGTGACCTTCTTTTGCACCAGCGGAATCCGAGTCGACCCACCGACCAAAATGACCTCGTCGATGCCGTCGGCCGACACACCCACGTCATCCATCGCTTTCTGGCACGGGCCCAGAGTCCTCTCGATGATCGGCATGATCATGGACTCCAATTTCGCACGGCTCAACTTCTGGTTGAGGTGCTTGGGGCCGCTGTCGTCAGCCGTCAAGAAGGGCAAATTGATCTCCGTCTCCAGCACGCTGGACAAGTCGATCTTGGCCTTCTCGGCGGCTTCCTTGAGCCGCTGGAGCACCATCTTGTCGTCGGAGACGTCGATGCCCTGATCCTTTTTGAACTCGTCGATGAGCCAATCGATGATCACTTCATCGACGTCATCGCCACCCAGGTGGGTGTCGCCGTTGGTGGCCTTGACCTCCACCACGTTTTCGCCCACCTCCAGAATCGAGATGTCGAACGTTCCGCCACCGAAGTCATAGACCGCCACCAGCTCTTCTTCCTTGGAGTCCATTCCATAGGCAAGAGCAGCGGCCGTCGGCTCATTGACGATTCGCTTGACTTCCAGACCGGCGATTTTTCCGGCGTCTTTGGTGGCCTGACGCTGGGAGTCATTGAAGTAGGCCGGAACGGTGATCACCGCTTCCGTGACCTCTTCACCCAGATAGCTCTCCGCTGCCTGCTTGAGCTTCATCAAGATCTTGCTCGACAGCTCGGGGGGGCTCAGGCTCTTGTCGCGGATCTGGATGTGCGCATCGCCATTGTCGGCCTTGATCACCTTATAGGGAACGCGTTTCTTCTCCTCGCCCAGCTCTTCAAAGGTCTGACCCATGAAGCGCTTGACGGAAAAGACCGTATTCTCCGGATTCGTGATCGCCTGGTTTTTGGCCACGCGCCCCACCAGTGTATCGCCACCGTCGTCAAAAGCGACGACCGACGGCGTTGTTCGCGCCCCTTCCTGGTTAGGAATGACTTTAGGCTCGTTTCCTTCCATCACGGCGACCACTGAATTGGTGGTGCCGAGATCAATTCCAATCATTTTACCCATGATACCCCTTCTCCTTCTTTGGCATTACTGATTTCTTGGGAAGCTCCGAATCGCTCGGGCAGACTTCCCCAACTTCGTTGTCGAACGCAATCCTAGGCACGAGCGTCACTGTGGCAAGCCCTAGTTTCGTCGGCGCGGGCCTGAGGCCGGCATCCATCGCGCGGCCTGTCATTCGGCGGCCGCGGCGTCCTCACCACCACCGTCGCCGGACTCCGTAGAGCCCGCCTCTGTTGTGGCGCCAGACTCCGTGCCCACCTCACCGGTGGTGCTATAGGCATCGTCAAACCAGCCTCCCCCTTTGAGCTGGAAATTGGACTGCGATACCAGCCGCTCCACGGCCTCTTCTTCGCATTTCGGGCATGTCTCTGGATCGGGATCCGAAAATTGCTGAATCTCCTCAAAGACGTGATCGCACTCACCGCATCGATACTCATAGATCGGCATAACGCACACCTCCAACCGGGTCGCCCCGACAAGGGTAACTCGATTCCACTATCTCAAGTCTTGTGTTCATAGCGATGGGCATCCATTCCGAAAAAACACACCTTCGAATGCTGCCCCAAACGCTGGCTAACCTATACGCTGCTGTCTGACCGTCAAGCCCCCTCACCAGCCCTCGACCATTACAGCGTCCACCACTGGCCTAACGCCAACCACAGAGCATCCATTCCATCGCCGATCATCGGGGTCACCAGTCGCAGATAATAGATCCCCAGCCCGATAAAAATGGCCCCGAAGATCGCCTTTACGCCCTCCATCCACCCGCCAGCCCGCGGAAGGCGCTGAATCAATGACGAAAAGGTCCCTACCACCAAAAAGAGCAGCCCCATCCCCATGGCGAAGACGGTCAACAAGCTCCATCCCATCACCACATCACCCTGCTGGGCCACATAGACCAGAATCCCCGCCACCACCGGCCCTACGCAGGGAACCGCCAGGATACCCGCCCCCAACCCCATGGCGAACGCCCCGGAGTAGCCTTTGCCGCCGACCTGTCCCAAACGCTTTTGGACCCACCCCGGGAGGCGAAGATCATAGACCCCCAGACAGCCCAATCCCAGGACCACAAATACGGTGGCGATCGTTGCCTGAAGCCAGGCGTGGTGAAAAAAGCTTCCAAATACCCCGCCCACCATCGACGCCACCACTCCCAACACAGAATAGGTGACCACCATACCCCCGACATAGGCCAGGCTGAGCACAAAACCCTCTCGGCGCGTCGACGCCTCCCGCGCCCCCAACACGCCAATGGTCACCGGGATCAGCGGGTAGATGCAGGGCGATAGACTCGCCAAAATGCCGGCGCCAAATACGATCAGCAAAAGTGCCAGAATCCCTCGCTCCCCCAGGGTGTCTTCCAACCAACCGCCGCCGCTCCCATCCTCGCCGGCCAACGCCTGGTCCAGTCGCCTATGGAAATCGTCGATCTCGACCTTTCCCTCGAAGCTCGGTCCCCTCAAAAAGTCGCCCTCCGGCGTCTCAAACGCCACCCTCGGCAGACCCGAGACCTCGAAGCGCTCAATGGCCCGTTCCGAATCCTTCGTTCGCGCATCGTAGTCGATCTTGACCGGGATAAACTCGCTTTCCAGTCGCTGGCGAACCTCGGGATGGCGAAAGACCTCCCCGTCCAGTTCATGACAGGCCACGCACCAATCGGCCATAAAATCGACCATCACGGGTCGACCCATCTCCCGCGCCAACTCTTCTCCCTCCTCGTAGCTCTCCACCCACTCCACCGGTTCTGACCCCGGTGGCGTCTCCGTCAAGCCATAGAGACTCCCGAAAATGGCCAGCGCGATCGCTGTCACCCCCAGGCCCCTGCGCACCCGGCCCCCCGCCGATAGCTCATGCCATCCTTGTTTGACGCCTAGCCACATTAACCCCAGCGCTCCCAGGCCCACCGACGCCAAGATCAACGGCCACCGCGCCACGGCCTCCGATTCCGCTCCCCCAGTGGCCACCGCCACCGCCGGCACCATGATCAACACCAGCAGCGTCGCCAGCCATAACCCACCCCATTGTTTCTGCTCTCGTTGCCAATTCACGCTTTCTCCACGCCACAGGGACGCCCATTTCTTGCTCACCCCCGGTCAGCTCCGAGAGTGGTCACCATCCCCTACCCAGTCAAACTCATATCCTCAATAGATCACCAGGTCATCGGCATCATCGGAACTCTCCTCTGTGGTGCTCTCCTGTTGGCGCTCCGAGCTTCGCGCCGGTGGGGCCGACGGAGCCTCTTCCTCTTCGGCTTGCTGCTCTTCGGCCCGCTCTTGCTCCTCTTCTTCCTCTTCGGTCTGCTCGCTGGGCGTGATGCTCACATCCACGGGCCCGACCATCGACTCCGCTGCATTTGCCTCTCGGTGCTCGCCGGGCTGGGTCAACGAACGGACCCGATCGCTGACCTGTGTCCCCTCATCGTCCAGATCCACATCACTTCCCCCAAACTCCCGGCCCTCGGAGCGAAGCCGTTGACTGAGGTCGCGATCGCTAAATGCCATCGTGTAGGTTCCGAAATAGTCGCGTTTGTCCTCCACCGTTAACTCATGCTCCCCATCTCTCCACGTGGCGCGGACCATCGACTCCTGGCCTTGAACCCGTCCATAATCCGACTCCGTGGGCTGTCCATAGTGCTGGCGAACCCGATTGATAAACGCCGAAAACCCCACATTGGCAATATGATTGGGGTCGTAGGCCACCATCAATTTATAGAACCCGTCGTCGATGAAGAAATAAAAGCGCTGGGCCACGTCATCGCGCACCCGAAACACGGCTTCGTTATTGTCCGCCGTATACTCGCCGGTGATCACGCTGACTTCGTAGCCCGTCTGGCCACCTCCCAACTCCGTATAGCTGTCCTCGATGCGCCGCACATCGTCGAGCACGCGCTGGCGGGCGCGCTGCATCCGTGCATGGTCGCCGCGCACACTGCGGTCCTTTCGAATCTCATCGAGCTTCTGGCCGCGAAGCTTCTCCAGCACCGTCTCCTTGTCATCGCCCCATTCAATATCGCCCAGGGCCGAATCCAGGGCACTCGCCGAGGCCAGCCCCGCGAGCAATACCAGTCCCATGGTGATTGCAAATACCGATCCTCTGATCATTTGCCGCATGCGCTGCTCCTTGAACTCGTATCCATCATCGCTTGGCTCCTCGCCCCGTCACGCTACCAAAGTGACCTCCCAGGAACAATTCATCCACTCAGCGAGCCATGAAAAAACCCCACCTCCCGAATCAATCGGGAGGTGGGGTCTTTCTGAGCTAACTCAGACCGTCATCGGCCCAGGTTCAGCTCTCGTCATCGTCGCCTTGCTCCGCCAGAGCAGCACGGCGGCTCAACTTGATCTTGCCGCTTCGCTTCTCGACGTTCAGCACCTTGACCAGTGCCTCATCGCCTTCCTTGAGCACATCTTCGACCTTGTCGACGCGCCCTTCCGTCAGCTCCGAAATGTGGCAGAGCCCATCGGTATTGGGCAAAATTTCGATAAACGCACCGAAATCGACCACCGTCTTGACGGTGCCTCGATAGATCTTGCCGACTTCCGGTTGCTCCGTCAGTCCCTCGATGATCTCGATGGCCTGTTCGGCGCTCTCGGCGTCCGTGGCAGCGATTCGCACCGTGCCGTCGTCCTCCACGTTGACCGTCGTCCCCGTCGTTTCCTGGATCGACCGAATGGTCTTTCCGCCGGAGCCGATGATCGTGCCGATTTCCGAGGTCGGTACCTGAACCGTCACGATCCGCGGCGCATTGGGAGACAAGTCCTTGCGCGGCTTGGCCAGGGATTCGTTCATGATATCCAGGATGTGGAGCCGTCCAGCTTTCGCCTGCTCCAGCGCTTCGGACATCAACTCCTTGGTCACGCCCTCAATCTTGGTATCCAATTGGAAGGCCGTGATGCCCTTGGCCGTTCCACAGATCTTGAAGTCCATATCGCCCATATGGTCTTCGGCGCCCAGAATGTCGGTGAGGACGGCGTAATCATCGCCCTCTTTGATAAGCCCCATCGCAATACCCGTCGTGGCGTGCGACAGCGGAACACCGCCGTCCATCATCGCCAGGCTTCCACCGCAGACGCTGGCCATGGAGCTGGAGCCGTTGGACTCCAGGATATCGCTGACCACGCGAATGGTGTAGGGAAACTCCGAGTCCTGGTCCGGAAGTGACGGTTTCAGCGCTCGCTCCGCCAACATGCCATGACCCTGCTCACGACGTGACGTGCCGCGAAGCGGCTTTGCCTCGCCCACACAGAATGGCGGGAAATTGTAATGAAGCATAAAGCCCTTGGAGATATCGCCCTCCAGGGTATCCATGCGGCGAGCATCGCGCTCCGTGCCCAGCGTGGCCGTCACCAATGCCTGGGTTTCGCCACGGGTAAATAGCGCCGAACCGTGCGCCTTGGGGATCAGACCCACTTCACAGGTGATGTCGCGAACTTCGTCGGCCTTTCGGCCGTCCATTCGGATGCCCTCGTTGACCACGCGCTGACGAAGAGCATTCTTTTTCGTCTTGTCAAAGGCGTCTTCGATATCATCGCTGGCATCGCTGAAGTCGTCGCTCAGGGACTCCATGACTTCCGATTTCAACTCGCTGAGCGCCGCTTTTCGCTTCGCCCGCTCCTCGATTCGGATTACGGAATCCATCTTGTCGCCCGTCGCCTTTTGGACGGCCTCCACGACCTCCGGGTTCGTTCCCCGCTTGACGTAGTCCATGGTGTCCTTGCCGATCTCCTCGGCAAGCTTGTGCTGCAGGGCCAGGACGTCACTGACCGACTCGCGGCCAAACTCCAGGGCTTCCACCATTTCGTTTTCTGGCACTTCCTTGGCTTTGCCCTCCACCATCACGATGGTGTCGTTGCGCACCGCCATCACCAGGTCCAGATCCGAGGCTTCGCGCTGCTCGAAGGTCGGATGGGCGATAAATTCGCCATCGAGCCGACCGACGCGCACCGCCGCCACCGGGCCATTCCAGGGGATATCGCTGATCATCAGCGCCGTCGACGCACCGGTGACCGCAAGAATGTCAGTATCGTAGACCTTGTCCGCCGACAGTACCCAGGCGATAAGCTGGGTATTATTCATATAGTCGTCGGGGAAAAGCGGACGGCTGGGACGATCGATGAGGCGACTCGTCTTCGTCGCCTTCGGTCCCGGCTTGCCCTCGCGTTTGAAATAGCCGCCCGGAATCGCACCGGCCGCCCAGAAATTCTCCACGTAATCGCACATCAGCGGGAAAAACGGCAGATCCGGACGCAAGCCGCCCGACGTCGCCGTGCACAGCACCTGGCAGTCGCCATACTGCACGAGCACCGATCCGTTGGCTTGCCTCGCCATCCGGCCGCTCTCAATGATGAGTTCTTTGTCGCCAAATTTGGCACCTTCTTGGATAATCGCCATCGTTGGGATTCCTTTGATAGATCAGATTCAGGTCAATTTGCGTATGATTTGCCGCCTCGTACCGACGATTCGGTGGATGTGTAGCTTGTAGTCGAGTTTCTCAACCATCGGCTGAGCCCTTCCACTACAGGCTACCTTCCACTGCTGCATCGTCGGCCTGAGGCTACAAAAAGGGGTCAGTGATCGTGGACCTGAGTACCGACCACTGACCCCTTCTTTAAGACGCGTCTTATTTGCGCAGTCCCAATTCCTTGATCAGAACTCGGTAGCGCTCCACGTCCGTCTTCTTGAGGTATCCAAGAAGGCTTCGACGCTGGCCGACCAATTTGAGCAGGCCCCGACGCGACTGGTGATCCTGCTTGTGATCCTTGAAGTGCCCTTGCAGGCCATTGATGCGCTCCGTCAACAGAGCGATCTGGACTTCAGGACTTCCAGTATCACCTTCCTTGAGTTGAAATTTCTCGATGATTTCTGCTTTTCGATCCGGATGCAAAGCCATGGGGTTTTCCTTTGTGTAAGAGTCTATCCAACCGGTGCTCCGGTACATAAAAAACCTCGAAAACTCACCCATGGAGAGTCGCTCCGAGGCTGCAATCGTGGCGAAACCTAGTGCTCTTGCCCCTCAGGCGTCAAGGGCCCAAGGCCACGATGGTCTAACCACCGGCCTCTCGCTCAAAGATCTGAGCTCCGAAGGTGCCGCACAGGCGTTGATCGCGCCAAAACGTCCAGTGCAGATAGATCTTTCCATCGGGGCTGACCATCGACTCCGGTGGGTTGTCGACCCGCTCCAGATTGCGGGTGATATTGAGGGCCTCCGCATCAAAGATCTCCACTCCCGAGGGCTGGACGCGCCCCGTCTCCACCACCTTCTCCTCGTTGGCATCGATCACGATCTCGATCACCGTCTCCAGAGTGGGGTCATTGACCTCGTGGCGGCTGGAAAACGCCCGCGACACCCGGGGCACAAATCCCTCCGCCCACTTGGGATGGATCTCTCGATGGAGCCTGGCGATATACTCCGCATGCGGCGCTGCATAGGCGTTGACAGAGGTGTGGTTTCCAGGCTGGATATGGGGCACAAAATTCTCCAGGCTCGCTCGCATCGCCTCCTCGTTTTCGCGCCAATTCGACAGAAGCCTTCGTCCCTGACGTCCCCCTCCCCCTTCGCGCCCCTCCTGTCCCTCCTCGAGGACCGCTTCACGTCGCTCCGAATCGCTACCAAAGATCGCCTCCCGATCCGCTTCCTGCACCTCGCCGTGCATCTGCTGGTCTGGCTCCATCATCTCCGAGGGGTCCCGAAATGCCCGAGCCTCCTCTTCTTCGGCCTCCGCATCCGCATCGTCGTCGCGTTCATCTTCGGCGATCTCATCGTCGTCGATCTCCTCTTGCTCACTTTCTTCTTCCGGAGCCTCCATGGCCATCTCCCGGTCCACCTCTCGTTGCTGCTCCTCGCTCTCGGTCTCTTCCGGAATCTCCACATCTTCCAGGGTCGTCTCTTCAGCCACCGTCTCTTCTTCCGTGGCGTGGGCCTCCTCGGAGATATGATCGGCCTCGTCGGGCACTTCATCATCGCTCTCCTGCTCCACGGCATAACGCTGCTGATCGTCGGGTTCCACCTCTTCGATTTCTTCTTCCTCCTCCACCACCTCTTGCGGCGCTTCTTCCTCCGGGGCCGGTGGCGCTGGTGGCTCCTCCCAGGGCTCATCGTCATCGAGCACCACCTCCATGGACTCTTCTTCCTCTTCTTCCTCCACCGTCGTCACCGGATCATCGGCCTCTCCAATCCACCAGATCAGCAGCACCACCAGGACCACATGCATCCCAATAGAGAGGATAAACCCGACCCCCAGATCCTTTCCCTCGATGGACGTCTGTTCCTTCATCTTGTCATGATCCAAACCCAACGGTACAACGCCTCGTATGAGGCCTACGGCGCGGAGCGCCTATCGCGACGCCGCGCCACCAACATTCACTCCTGGAAACGGAGAGCATTTCTCTGTGCGACAACAATCCTCCACCGTTCGTTCCTTCCCTTTATCTTTGCCGCGCTGCCTTTTCGTCGCCCTGGCGATCGCTTCCCTGCTGATCATCGCGGGGTGCAGTCCCCAAATCGGTGATGACTGCGACAATGACAGTGATTGTCCCTCCGAGGCCAGCTGCGACCGCTCCACCCGGGATGGCATTTGCACCATCAAAGACTGCAAACCCGGCGATTGCCCCTCCGAGTCGGTATGCGCCCAATTTGGTCGCCATGAATCCTATTGTCTTCGAAGCTGCTCCGGCGATGACGACTGCCGAGACGATCATAGTTGCATCGACGACGAAGAGCTGGAGATCAGCTACTGCTTCGTCTCCGAGTCCTGATCGCTCTCCATAAGTCGACCGCTGCGCTCTAGATAGGCCGGAATTTCATTGAAGATCCCGTGCCACATTGCCAGCTCGCGCCTGTCCAGGCGCGCCCTCAAAAAGACGCTTCGAACGCTTCTCATGATGTGGTCGGTGGTATCGGTTTTAAAAAACTCGATCGCCGACAGGGCTTCCTCCGCCCGATCAAACATCCTCTCCACCCCTGCCATGGGCGCCTTTTTAAATTCACTCTCCGCGTCTTGCTCCTCGAGCCCTTCCCCTTCTTCGATCCCCTGAGCCAACCGCGATAGCTCCCACATCATCAGGGTCACCGCCTGACCGAGGTTCAATGAGCTATAGTCGGGATTGGTGGGCACCGTCACCAACGCGTGGCAGCGATCGAGTACCCCGTTGTCCAGACCGCTATCCTCGCGCCCAAAGACGATTGCTACATCTCCCTGGCCGCTCTCCTCCATCGCCGTTCGCGCCGCCCGCCGGGGCTCTAAGACCTTCCAGGCCGCCGAGCGGCGCCGCGCCGTCATGCCCAACGCCAGAACGCAATCGCTAAGCGCCTCGTCGACGCTCTCAAAGTGCTCGATATCATCGACCACGTCCTCGCACCGCGGCGCGCTGATGCAGATCGCCGCCGGATCCGCCGACGCCGGGCGCACCAACCGAAGCCGATGAACCCCAAAATTTCGCATCGCTCTCAGTGCTGTCCCTATATTGATATCGTCCTGGGGCTCCACCAGCACCACCGTTACGCCGTCCAGTCCTTCCATTGCCTTCCTTCCCATCAATATAAAACCCGCTCACCGAGATGAGCGGGCCCTATTGCTCTCATTGTCTGACACTGCTTCTTGCTACCACCGATTACGAGTCGCGCTTTTTCTTGCGCAGGAATGTAGGCACATCGATCTCTTCTTCTTCATCCGAGCTCAACCCTCCGCCGGGATTGGTCTTCTGGTTTTTGCCTCGGATAAATGAGGCGCGACGCTTTCTCGATCCGCCGCCACTTCGATCGTCACCGCCCTCTTCGCCGCCCACCGCCGGATGAGATCCCGTTGTCGACCGTCGCGTCCGCTCTGTTCGACCACTCTCCACTTCCACCGTCTCTTCACTCTCCGAGCGGCTTCGCTGGGACGCTGACGTACGCTCACTTCTCCGGCGCGTCGACTCTTGGCGCCGCCCTTTCATCTCCTCGAAGCGCCCTCGGTCGTCGCTGCGTCCGTGGTCAAAACCGGTGGCGATTACGGTCACCATCAATTCATCATGCATATCCTCTTCGACCACATTGCCGAAGATAATATTGGCATCCTCATGGGAGGCGTCCTCGATCAAGCTCATCGCATCATTGACCTCATTGAGCGTCAGATCCGTGCCGCCCGTAATATTGATCAAAATGCCCGTCGCTCCGTCGATGGAGACGTCTTCCAACAACGGTGACGAAATGGCCATGTCCGCCGCTTCGATTGCTCGCGAGGGACCCGATGCTCGTCCGGTGCCCATCAGCGCCATGCCCTTGTCGGTCATGATCGTGCGCACGTCCGCAAAGTCGACGTTGACCAGACCGCGCACGGTGATCAGATCCGAGATCCCCTGAACGGCGTGGAGAAGCACTTCGTCGGCCTTTTTGAAGGCCTCCAAAATCGTGGTTTGCTCCCCGGCGATGGCCAACAACCGCTGATTGGGAATCGTGATCAACGTGTCTACGGCGCCAGACAGGTTTTCGATGCCCTGTTCGGCCTGACGCCGTCGGCGTCGCCCCTCAAAATGAAAGGGCTTGGTGACCACCCCCACCGTCAATGCCCCTTGCTCTCGGGCTACTCCCGCAATGATCGGCGCCGCCCCTGTGCCGGTGCCCCCGCCCATCCCAGCGGTCACAAAGACCATGTCCGCTCCCTTGAGGGCTTCCGCGATCTGGGTCTGATCTTCGATCGCCGAATTTCGCCCCTTTTCGGGATCGGCGCCCGCTCCCAGCCCGTCGGTCAACGCTTCGCCCAATTGAATCTTGAGCGGCGCCAGATTGGTCTCCAGCGCCTGTAGATCCGTATTGGCGGCGATGAACTCCACGCTGGAAATCCCCTCGGTGATCATGGTGTTGATGGCGTTACCACCCCCACCACCGACACCAATAACCTTGATATTGGCTGCCTGTGGCACTTCGGCGTCATCAAACTCGAGCATACCCGTTACCCTGGACTGCTAAGGAGCGAAAATAAACGTCGTCTTCTTGATCGTCGTTGCGGTTTCTCTGATCTTGGCCGATTCTTGGCGGGGGCGCAACCGTCAGAGCACCCTGTGGCCGTCGTCGCGTCGCACTTCCGGCCTCGTGTGATCCACGGGCCCATCGGCTCCGCCGGACGCTACCACTGCCGAGCCCTTTCCTTCAAGATCGAAGTCCATTCGACCTTCGCCGGCCGCCGTTGGTGAGTTGGTTTAACCCAAAGGCCCCGGGCCCCATTCCATCTGGGCCCGCTGGCTTCAAAACATCTGGGTAAACCACTGGCGCATCTTGCCCACAACGCGGTTGTAGACGCCCTCATTGCTGGCTTCAAAATAATCGCTCGCCGAGCCCTTCGCGCCGTACTCCACGAGGCCCACGCCGGTGGCGAACTTGGGATCGCGAACCACATCGACGAGCCCCCCAACATCGCGCGGCATCCCTCGGCGCACGGGCACTCCCAGCACCTCTTCGGCCAGATCCGGCATATGATCGAGGATCGTCGTCCCTCCCGTGATCACCACGCCTCCAGCGATCAGGTCTTGGCAGCCCGACTCTTCGATCTCTCGCGCCACGTAGGCAAAGATCTCCTCCACCCTCGGCTCCACAATCTCGCTGAGGATCTCGCGACTCAACACCCTCGGCGGACGCCCTCCGACCGACGGCACCTCGATCGTCTCCTCCGGGCTTACCCGCGTGGTCAGCGCACTGCCAAAGCGCTGCTTGATCGTCTCCGCTTCCGCCATCGGCGTGCGCAGCCCAACGGCGATATCGTTGGTCAGGTGGTTGCCTCCCAGCGACAGCACCGCCGTGTGGATCAGGCTGCCCTGATTATAGATCGCGATATCCGTGGTCCCCCCTCCAATATCGACCACCGCCACGCCCAATTCCTTTTCGTCGGCCTCCAATACCGCCTCGCTGCTCGCCAACTGCTCCAGCACGATATCGGCCACTTCCAGGCCACAGGCACGGGCACACTTGATGATATTTTCCACGCTCGTGACCGCCGCCGTCACCACATGGACCTTGGCTTCCAGGCGCACTCCCGTCATGCCCAGCGGCTCCTTTATCCCGTCCTGGTCGTCGATGATATACTCCTGGGGAATCACGTGGAGCACCTGCCGATCCATCGGGATCGCCACCGCTCGTGCGGCGTCTACCACCCTCGCCAGATCGCCGCGATCGACCTCCTTTTCTTTATTGACGGCCACGATCCCGTGGGAGTTAAAGCCCTGAATATGCCCCCCGGCGATGCCGGCGTAGACTTCATTGACCTCACAACCCGCCATCAATTCCGCTTCCTCCACCGCCTTTCGTATGGAGTTGATCGTGGCGTCGATATTGATCACCACCCCTTTTCTCAAACCCTTCGACGGGTGCGATCCGATACCAATAATGTTGATTCCATCCTCTTTGACCTCCCCAATAATACAGGCGATCTTGGTGGTCCCAATATCGAGTCCTGCGATGATCTCTGACTGTCGATTCATTCTCCTACCTTCCTTGGTCTTAGCGCGCCGCATCCCGTCTGTCGCTTCATCCCTCTGCGCTCGATGCTCTCGCCCTCAGGCTCCAACCCATTGGGGAACGACGCCGCTTCATTTAACCTGAAAAATTATTGTCATTTTCGAATTCATCTGACCTGGCCTTCCCCTCTCAGGGGTCGATCACCGTCGGGCCACTCCTTGGCTCCGACTGCTGACCTACGGCCACGCGGTCAATCTCGCTCTCATGATCGATCAACACATAACTCGGATTGATGTTCTGCTCGATCAACGACGCCTGAATCCTTTCCAGGCGCTCCAACCTCTCCGGCCATCGATCGTGACCCAGACGGATCTCGACGGCCTCCTCGCCCACCAATAGCGAAATCCCCATCAACTCATCGACGTAGACCTCACTGATCGGGTATTCCTCCGCTAATCCTAACTGCTCATAAACCTCATAGACCTCCAATGCGTTCGCTATTTGTTGTCGTCCCTCCTCCGTCTCCACCTGTGCTCGACTCAACCCCGAGACCATCGGCAGATCCCATAGATCGATATGCGGACGGGCCGCATCCAGCTCCACAAAGGGCCGTCCCCGGTCGTCGATCAACCAGAACCCCTCGTCGACCATGATGGCCACCGGCTCGTGCTCTTCGATGGCGATGTAGAGTCGGTCCGGAAACCGCCGACGCACCTTCACGTCGTCGATAAAGGGAAGCGCCTCCAGCGTTGCCTCGATCTGATCGGACTGAATATTGAGGAGGTGCTCTCCGCCCACCGGGTCGGCGGCCTCCAGCAGCGCCTCTTCGTCCAGATAATGAAGCCCCTCCACATCCACATAGGTCAGCGAAAACCGCTCGCTTTCCATCACCGCCCCGTATCCCCACATGCTCAACAGGGGAAGACCGATCGCCACCGCCCCCAACGCCACAGTGTAGCTGCCGCGCCTAATCCAGCGCCCGAGCTTTTCACGCCGATCCCTTCGGCGCTGCTCCGGACTCCGCCGACGGCGGTTCTTTTGAGACGATCTAAACACGCTTCATCCTTGAATATCGAGGGTCGCATCCTTGCGAACCCGTCGGTTCTTATACCTTGCTCTCGCTCCATGCTCCGCTAGCCGACATCCAACCTCGCCGCCGACACCATCGCCTCCACAAAATCGGAGAACGCCAAACCCTGATGGGCTGCCAACTTCGGCACCAGGCTCGTGGCCGTCATGCCCGGAATCGTATTGACCTCCAGCATCACCGCCCCCGCATCGCTTCTCGGGTCACCCTTGAAGTCCACTCGGCAGACCCCGCGACAGCCCAGGGCCTCCACGGTTCGCTCTGCCCACTCGATTAGAGGTGCTGCGATCGCTTCATCATCAACCCAGCGGTAGTCCGTCGTGCCACTCTCATACTTCGCTTCGTAATCATAAAACTGGGCCTGCGCCTCGATCTCCATGACACCCAGGCACTCTTCATCGAAAAACCCCACCGTAAACTCGGGGCCCGATACAAAACGCTCCGCCAGCAATCCGGCCGACGGGGCTTTTCCCATACCACTTCCCAATGCTTCAATCGCCTTTTTGACTTCTGCCGCCGTTTCACACAGCTCAACCCCAACGCTGCTGCCGCTATCGTTGAGCTTGACCACCATCGGCAACCCCAGGTGATCGACCCACTGCTGCGTTTGCGCTTCGATATCGATCCCCTCCACGCTTCTCAGCGACCGTCCCGGGGCCACGGGAACTCCGCTGGCCTGGGCCAACTCGCGAGCACGGGTCTTGTCCATCGCCAGGGCCGAGGCCAGCACCCCGCTTCCCGTATAGGCTACGCCCAGACTCTCCAAAAACCCCTGCAACGCCCCCGATTCCCCAAGGCCTCCGTGAACGCCGAGCAACGCTACATCCGGTGGATCAGCGGCCAGATCGCCGAGGTCCACGGCCACGTCGTAGACCTTCACGTCGTAGCCCACCTCCACCAGGGCCTTCTCGAAGGCCTCTCCCGTCTGCAGGCTGATCTCGCGCTCCGCTGACTCTCCTCCCGTCAATACCCCGACGACCAGGTCCCTGGACCGCCTCTCCCACTCCTTTTCAAAACGCTCCATTTGCTCTTCCCCGTCAAAACCGACGAATTTGACCTCCGGTCGCAGCTCGACCCCAAAGCGCTTTCGCACCTCATGGCGGGCCAGAGCCATCAACTTCAAAAAGTCATCGCTCGTCGCATCCCCGTCGTTGATAAAGAAATTGCCGTGCTTCTCGCTGATATGGGCTCCTCCAATGGACCGCCCCTTCAACCCTGCCTCATCGATCAGCCGTCCGGCATAATCTCCCTTCGGATTGGCGAACGTGCTTCCCACACTCGCCAATCGATAGGGCTGCGTGCGGTCGCGTCGCTCCCAATCCCTTCGCATCGCGTCCCGCGCCGACTCCACATCTCCCTTCTCAACTCGCAGCACCACTTCTGCCACCACCGCTCGCTCCGGCAAAGCACAGTGGCGATAACCCATCTCCAACGCCGCGGCATCCACCGTTTTTAAGACCCAGCCATCGCCCTCTGGCACATAGAGCTTCGCGGTCTCCAGAATTTCTTTTAACTCTGCTTCTTTCGTTCCCGCGTTCAGCGCCACCGCCCCGCCGATGGTACCGGGGATCAACTTCAAAAATTCCGCCCCCACGTATCCTTGTTTCAGTACCCCTCTCACCAGGTGGGCGTTGATCGCACCCGCCCCTGCCCGAACACCTACCTCTTCTCCATCGCCCTCGATGTCCCAGGACGCCATTTCGTCGACGAATTTGACCACCGGTGCTTCGATCCCGGCGTCCGGAAATAGGGCATTGCTCCCCAGGCCCACGACCACAAACGCCTCATCTCCCAGCGCCTCCAGAAGCCCTTTCAGGTCTTGCGCTCGACCCACTTCAATCCAATGGCTTGCTCGGCCACCGATGCGCAACGACGAGCGTTTACTCAACGCCTCGTCGCGGCGATAGGCGCTGGCCTCGCTGGCCTCGCTGGCCCATTTCCTAAGGCGCCCTTCCAGCGCACACTCATCTCGGTTGTCGTCTTTCTCAGAAGCCACTGCTATCCCTCTGTCTTCGTCTCAACAACACCTACAATTGCATGCCCTAGGACACCTCGCAACCCTCCCTCTCAACAGGTAAAACCCCTTTAAAAACAGTGCGTTGCACCCCATCACCGAAGCGTTGATTGAGAGAAAAGACCACCCTTAAAGTACTTTCTCGAAGCTCTACAAAAACTCGACCTCAAGACTCCCTGTGGGGGCGCTTGAATGATTGGTCAGTCGCCCCGACAAACCTCGAGTAATGCTTTAGCAATCTCCTGCGCTGCTTGCGGTCTCGCCAGGCTCTTGGCCTGAGCGGCCATATTCGCCAACGCCTGAGGGTTGGTGATCAAGCCGTTTATCAAGCGCTCCGATCGCGGGGAGTGCAATTCCT